>JANQMI010000092.1 GCA_028280165.1 Oceanicaulis sp.
ACCCACGATCTTCATCCGTCAGCCTCATCACCAGCGGGCGGGTCGTTCGGTGCAGGTTCGGTCTGAGTGGGCGGTTCGGTATCCTGAGACGACGGTGTCTGGGCTTCAGCCTGGGCCGCCGCTTCAGCTTCGCGCTGTCGGTCACGCAAGGCATCAAGCTCACGCTCGGCTTCGGTGCCTTCAAAGACCCGACGAAAGACGCCCGGCGCGAAAGCCGCAAGCGGGTTGGCAATCACCCGGGTTTCATCAAAAGGCCCGGCGACGGAAAAAGTGACCCCGAAAATGCCCTCGCCTCGCCTGGATGTCAGCAATTCGCCAATCAGCGGCAACCCGCCCAGAATGGAGTTCGCGCCATAGGATGGCAGCAGGGTGCCATCAAGCTGAATGCGGCTCTCTTCAAAGCTTACAACACCCTGCGTCGTGGCCCCCAATGAAGGTCCAACAGCGCGCGCGTCTTCCAGCCCCAGCGTTCCGCCCGACCAGGTGAAGTCGGATTCCAAGCGTTCAAACTCAATGCCTTCACCGCTGAGAAGGCCGCCGAGCCCCTCCAGCGACCCGGCCGCCAGAATGCGCGCCAGCAAAGGCATGCGCTCCAGGGTGAAGGCGTCCACTTCAACCCGGCCTGACAGGAGTCCCGCCTCGCCATTATTCGGAGCCACGGCATCCAGGCGCAGACGCCCCCCTGCAACATTGGTGAAGTCACCAAAGGCGGTGAGCAAACTTCCCGCATCATCAGACCGCACGGTGAGCAAGCGCTGATCGGCATTGTCTGGATCCGGCGCATAATCCACGAGCAGTCCCGTTTCGCCAGCGGTATTGGAGGCCATCAGCCCCACATTGCCGATCCCGTCAGGCCCCATCAGCGCCGATAGCGTCAGGTCCGCGAACACCACATCGCGAAGGATGACGCGATTGAGGTCCGCTTCGACAATCAACGGCGCGGTGATGAGCGGCCCCGGGCCGCCCGGGGCTGTCAGGGTGAACAGATCGCCCACATTCAGATAATCGCCGCGAAATGCCAGTCTTAGGGGGCCGTCCAGACCCTCTGGGCGATCCGCGATCAGGGACAGATCCAGCTGGCCGGGCGCGATCAGGCGCTCGATATCGGCAGCGACAAGACGGCCATCCGCCCCCACCGAGGCCGTTGCGGCCAGATCAATGCCCTCAGCGGTGATCGAGAGGGGATTGAGATTCAGCGCCCCGTCATCACCGAACTGAATGCCGAGTTGAGCTTGCCCGGGAGCGCCAGCCGGCTTTTCCCAAATCTCGGCGGGCAGCACCACGGTCGCTTCGGCCAGATCCAGCCCAACGCTCACGCTGGCAAAGTCAAACCCGCGGCCCACCAGCTCGGCCTCGACCCCAACCGCCCCGTCCATGAAACGGCGTGCCGGAAGGCCCAATTGATCGAGCGCGCGCGCGCTCATGATCCCGCTCGCCAAAACCTGCGTTGACGGATCTCCGTCGTCCAACCCAAAGGTTTCGGTCCAATCGATGGTGATCTGCGAGCGAGCCAGGCGCGCCGTCCCGTTGGCCGATAAACCGTCTTCATTGGCAGAGATTGTGACTGTGCCCTCTTCAAGATCGACGCCGTCCACACCGGTGGGAGCGGTCACGTCCTCGAACCGGCCATCAATCTGAAATCCGATATTCTCGACAGGCACGAAGCGCCGCATGGGACGGCGAATCTCAAACGTCATCTCTCCGCGGCCGGAAAACATGGCAGGGTCCAGACCATAGTCTTCAGACAGCTCAAGCGGCGGCTGGCTGAGCAGCGCGAGGACGGGTCCAACCTCGCCAGTCCCGGCCCCGCCAAATCGAGCAATGGCTCCCTTCGGGTTCAATCTGGGGATTTCGACAAAAACACGGTCGATATTGAGCGCGCCGATCATGCCGTTCTGGCCGGTCAGCGACAGCGAGTTGCCTCGCAATTGCGCTTGACCTGAAAGACCCACCAGCGGGGTCATGGTGGAGACATATCGGACCTGCGCATCGGTAAAGCCAAAGCTGAGGGACAGATTGTCATCGCTGAGCGCGCGCTCAGCAATCGCGCTGGCGGGGATGTTCAGATCGAGCTCTGCGCCCGATAGCCGCCCGGCCAGAATACTGTCTCGCACCCAGTCGCGCGCGCCCAAGGCGAAGTTCACCGGCCAGTGGCGTAGCACCTGATCCTTGCCAATTTCGCCTTCGATTGGACCGGCAAACGCCAAGGACGGCAACTGCCGCCCCTCAATGGATTCAAGCGCTAGGCGCCCGGTCAGACGGCCGGTCGCATAGGGCAGCCGAATATCAAGCTGTTCAAAGATGAGCTCTTGGGACTGGGTGTCGATCCGACCGGCCGCAACAACCTCATCCCAGGCCTGGGCATCGGGGAAGACGCCCACCGGGTTATAGAGACCGGCGTCGGAGGTCAGCTCAAACCGCGCTTCAGTCGGCAAGGCCCCAACATAATTGCCCAGATCATAAATCTGTCCGGTGATGTTCAGCTGTAAAAGATCGGACTGAATCTGGAACTGGTTCAGCTCAATCGCCCCTGACAAGGCATCATATTCCAGAAGGACCGCATTCTCGTCGAACACCACGGTCTCGCCCGCGGCACGCACTTCACCGGCTCCAGAGCGGATATCGACAAGGACGGTACGAAGCCCGTCCTGTGCTGTGGCATCGAACACCAAACGGCCATTGAACTGGGCCTCAAGGCCAGAAAGCGGGGCGAAGAGCCCCCGTCGAGGGGCGGCGGCCGCCGGCACCAGATCTGAAACCTGAAACTCGGCGAAAACCGAGTTCAGATTGCGCGCACTCTCAATCTGCAGGGATAGCGGCGCGGGGCCCGCTGATGTAACGAGCTGACCTGTCATTGCGCCGCGGACCTGCTCATCCTGGAGGTCAAAATCGAGCGCGACGTCATCAATCAACCAATCCAACTCAATGCTTTCGTCGACCAGTCTCAGATAGACTTGGCTCAACTCAAGGCGCTGCAGGCGAGAGAGCACGCCGCTGCCTGAGCGATTGAGTTCACGGGTGAAGCTCCCCAACCCTGAGCCCGGCTGCGATGACGCATCGGTCTCCCGGTTTAACTGCCGGGGATCGCCAAAGCCGGCCAGCACGCGCCCCTCAGAGGTTCGGACCACTGAGAAATTGCCCCCTCGCGCACGAATGCTGACCGGTCTCGCCCGCCCCGTCAGCAGCAAATCCAGGGCAAGCCCGGTCGAGAGTTCTTCGGCAGCCAGCACCACATCACCGGGGCTGCGCTCCACACGCACATCGGAGGCAATAAAGATCAAAGCGGCCGTGGCCGGATCAAAGCGCGCCTGAATGCGTCCCACAGTCGCGGTGTCGCCATCGACAGCGTCCGCCAGCGCGCCGACCAGCGTCGGACGCAGAATATCGGCATCGAGCGGGCCTTCGGCCAGCCGCCACAACAAAGCCCCACCCGCCAGAATGACCAGTGCCAACACGACCGCGAAGGCTTCGAGCACATAAAGGACAACAAGGCGGGCAGCGCGACGCATTTATTTTGCTCGTTGGCTGGGACGCGGACTGGACGTTTGGTGTCGAAGGGACAATCTTCCCGCCCGACCCGGCACGCCCGGCCAACGCTTAGCAATCAAGGAGCCCGTGATGAGCGAACTCGCCCCCGGAGACAAGGCCCCAGACTTCACGCTACCTGCCGATGGTGGCCAGACCGTGTCGTTGAGCGACTTTTCCGGCAAATCCGTTGTCCTTTATTTCTACCCGAAGGATGACACCCCCGGCTGTACGAAAGAGGCCATTGGCTTTACCGAAGCCATCGATGCGTTCACAGCCGCCGGCGCAGTGGTCATTGGCCTGTCTAAAGACACCGTAGCCAAGCATGACAAATTCCGCGACAAGCACGGTCTGAAAGTCATCCTCGCCTCCGATGCTGAAAACGACGTCACCGAGCGCTATGGCGCATGGGTGGAAAAGAAGATGTACGGCAAAACCTATATGGGAATTGAACGCTGCACATTTTTGATCGGTCCTAACGGTATGCTGAAACAGGTATGGCGCAAGGTGAAGGTGCCAGGCCATGTCGAAGCCGTATTGGACGCCGTCAAAGCCGGCTGATCCATGAGCTTGCCCTGCCTTCAGGCCGCGGCTGCGGAAATCCTCAACACCGCCGACCCGAGCGCGAAGGCCGCGGCGGCGCGGCGGTGCGCAGCGGCCTGGGCGGCGGGCGCGTTAAAATTGCCGGAGTCTGGGGCCGAGAATCTGGCCCCAGATCGTCCTGCGCGTCCGCACAAACCCCAGCTTCTACCGCCAGGACAGGTGCCCCGGCGACGGCTGGGGTCCGTCGCGGGACGTTTCGCGCTCCTGCATGCGGTGGCGCACATTGAGTTTAATGCCATCGATCTGGCCTTTGACCTGATCGCCCGTTTCGGCGGCGATCGCAGGATTTCAGACGAAGACCGCGCCCCGTTCGTTTCAGACTGGATCAGTGTTGGGGACGATGAGGCGCGCCATTTTGAGATGATCCGCGCGCGCCTGGTCGAGCTGGGTGGCGACTATGGCGACCTGCCCGCCCATGACGGCTTGTGGGAAGCGGCCAATGCCACACGCGACGATCTTGCTGCGCGCTTAGCGGTCGCGCCCATGGTGCTTGAGGCGCGCGGCCTGGATGTCACCCCCGGTATGATCGACAAGCTAAAAAGCGTCGGCGACACTGACAGCGCGGCCCTATTGAATGTGATTTATACTGAGGAAGTTGGCCATGTCGAAGCCGGGCGGCGCTGGTTTGAAGCGGTATGCGCCAGCGAAGGTCTTGAGCCTCGCGATCACTTCCAAACCCTGGTGCGCACCTATTTCAAAGGCGATCTGAAGCGTCCCTTTAACACGGCCGCGCGCGACCAGGCCGGGGTGCCGGGAGATTGGTATGAGCCCCTGGCCGATACACCGGTATGACGTCTCGGCATCGCATTTGCAGGTCTGGGTCCTGGGCGGGGCCGTAAACGTCTTGCTAAGGCAAACGCAGTGATCGTCCATTCGTCTTGTTGATTAAGGCCAACTCATCTGCGACAGTCCTGCGCTTGAGGGGTTCGGCGGACAACTGAGGTTGACGGGGTCAGATGGTGAAACGCCTGCTCGAAGGCCCGTGGGAGCATATTCAACAGCGCTTCCCGGACCGGCAGATCTACCATCGCACCGAAGGTCAGGTGCGCTATTTCGTGGTCACGACAGCTATGCAGTTGTCGGTCATTGGGGCTGTCTGCGTCTTAGCAGTCTGGCTCACGATCACGTCGGTCAACATGGTTCTGGCCAACAGCGAAACCGATCGCATGCGCGATGTGGTTGCCGAGATTGAAGATCGACACGCCGAAGAATTGGAAGAAGCGCGCGCCTCTGAGGCCGCTGCGCTGGCTTATGTTGAATCGCGCACCAATGCGTTTGATAGCGCGGCGGGCCAGTTCCAATTGCGGCACGATACCCTGCGCCGGCTGTTAGACTTCGCCGATGATCTGTCCATTGGTGAAGAGCGGGCCAGCCCGAGCTTAGAGGATGGCCGGATCCTGATGGCGGCCTCTCCAGCCGATCCCGATCCGCGCACCGCGCTTTACGACGCCGATATGCCGACCGAAAGGGATGGCCTGGCCGAAGAACGCGTCACCGCCCTGTTGGCCGACCAGGATGCCGCTCTGGCCGCCGCCGAAGATTCCGCTGAGCGCCGACTGGAAAATCTGCGCGCCGTCCTGCGTTTGACCGGCATGCAGGTTGAAG
>JANQMI010000073.1 GCA_028280165.1 Oceanicaulis sp.
CCGCCCGAGGCCCGCCCCTCGGTCGACCGTACCTCGGATCTGAACAACGATGTACAGGACCAATCTGAGGCTGATCAGGGTGAGCAGCCCACAGAAGAGGACGACACGTAATGCGCGCGCCTTACGAACAGTCTTCGCCCTGGTGGGCTTTAGCCGGCCTTATCTTTAGCCTGATCGTGGCCTTGCTGGTCCAGGGGGCCATGGCGCGCCTATTTGGGGGCGCAAGCCTATTTCCCAACTTGGTTTTGATCGCGCTTTTCGTTTGGTCCATCAAACGACCCTATTTCGTCGCGCCGCCCGTGCTGCTTTTGGTGGGATTGATCCAGGACCTGTTCACTGGGGGGCCGTTTGGGGTGTGGGCCGTGGCTTATCTGGTGGCCTTCACAGCTGCGCGCGATCGTGAAGCGGATGGGGCCGGTGCCGAACTGGGGCCCATGGTGGTGCGCTTTGCCGCGCTGGCGGCCATCGCGCAGTTCACGGCATGGGCGGCGGGCTCCGTGGCGATTGGCGCGCCGGCCCCCCTTGCCGGATTGATAGGCGAGACAATTTTCACCATCCTTCTGTGTCCGCTCTTTGCCGGGGCTTTCGCTCGGCGCAAAGAACGGTCATCCTTCATGTGATGGGTGCAGGGCTGGCGGGGCAAAGGTAAGGGAGCACAGATGCGCCGCGACAAGCAGGAATCCCAGGCCCAGTTCAATCGGCGCGCCATTTTGCTTGCCGGTGTAGGAGGCGCTGCGTTTACCGCGCTCGGCGCGCGCCTGTATTCGCTCCAGATTCTGGAGCAGGAGCGGTTTCGCCTGCGCGCCGTGGCGAACCAGTTCAATTTCAGGATTGACCTGGCCTCTCGCGGCAATCTTTTTGACCGGTTTGGCGAGGGCATCGCCATCAACCGCGACGGCTACCGTTTGCAGATACTCCCCGAACAGGCAGGGGATCCTCGGACCGCGCTGGACCGTTTAGCGGCCTATATGCCGTTGTCTGAGGCCCGCATTGAGCGCCTGCTTGACAAGATCCGCACGACACCCCGCCATCGACCCGTGCTCATCGCCGAAGACGTGGATTGGGAGACTTTCAGTCGCGTCAATCTGCATCTACCTGAATTACCGGGCATTTTACCCGATCTGGGTGAAATCCGAACCTATCCGCACGGACCGCTCGCGGCGCATGTCACCGGCTATGTTCAAACACCGCCTCCCAGCAATGATGATGCGCCGGACGAAGTCCGCAATCTGCGCCGCCAGCCCGGCTATAAAATTGGTCGCGTGGGCATGGAAGCGGCCTTGGAAGATCGCCTCCAAGGCACGGCAGGGCGTACGACCGTGGAAGTGAATTCCTCGAACCGCATCCTGCGAGAGCTGCCGGAGGAGGCAGTGCCGCCCATACCCGGTGAGGATATCCGCCTGACGATTGATGTTCGTGCTCAGCGTGCGGCGCTTCTGGCGCTGGATGGCCAATCCGCATCCGCGGTGACGATCGATCTGGCCACCGGTGAGATCATGTCCTTGGTGTCCTCGCCCAGCTTTGATCCCAATCCCTTTGTGTTGGGGATCGGACAGGAAGCGTTTAACGCGCTGAATACCAGTCAGTTTCGCCCCATGTTCAACAAGGCGACGACAGGGATTTATGCGCCGGCTTCAACCATAAAGGCGGTCGTCGCGCTGGCGGCGCTGGAAGACGGCGTGACCGACCCTGGTGAGCGCATCCTGTGTACCGGATCGGTGGAGTTGGGCGATCGAACTTTCCATTGCTGGGAGCGCCGGGGTCACGGCGCGGTCAATCTGCATGATGCGATCAAGCGATCCTGCGATACGTATTTCTACGAGGTCGCTCGCCGTATTGGGATCGATAAGCTGGGTGAAGTGGCGCGCCGCTATGGCTTGGGCGAAATCCACGATATAGGGATGAGCCTTCCCGACAGCGCTGATGGACTAATCCCCAGCGAGCGCTGGAAGCTGACGACGCGCGGCGAACGGTGGTCCACGGGTGATACCTTCAATGCAGGCATTGGTCAGGGCTTCATGCTGGCCTCTCCACTTCAACTTGCTGTCATGACGGCGCGGCTGGCCACAGGGCGCGCCATCGAACCGACCTTGATCCCACGCGATGAGCCGATCGAATTTGCGCCCATGAGCACGAACCCGGCCCATATGGCCTTGATCAACCAGGCCCAGCGCGCGGTGGTCCACGAATTGGGGGGCACCGCTTACTGGGTGCTCGATGCCGGTCGACGCCTTGGCGACCCGGGCGTGGAGATGGCCGGTAAAACCGGCACATCGCAAGTTTACTCGATTTCTGCTGAGGAGCGCCGCCAAGGCGTGCGTGAGCAGGCAGATTTGCCCTGGAGGCTGAGAAATCACGGCCTCTTCATTGGCTTCGCCCCCTATGACAACCCGCGCTACGCCGTTGCGGTGGTGGTGGAACATGGCGGCGGAGGGTCCAGTTCAGCGGCCCGGCCCGCGCGCGATATCCTAGAAGACTTGATCCGCCGTGATCCCGGTCGCCACCGGGTTCGCCCGGTCGCGGATCGTATGGAGCAAGCCCGTAACGGATCTGGTGGCTCAGGCGCAGCGGAAGGATAGCGGCGATGTCCTTTTTTACCGTCTCAGCGCCGCGCGATATTCGCTCCAAGCTGTTCGAGATCAACTGGACCTTTGTTCTGCTGGTCGCGCTCATTGGCGCGGTGGGCGTAGCCATGTTGTACTCGGTGGAGCAAGGCTCGTGGAATCCTTATGCGATCCGCCATTTGGTGCGCCTGGCCGCGGGCCTGGGCCTGATGGTGTTTGTCGCGATGTTCCCGCCGCGATTTTGGATGGGGATTGCTTATCCGGCCTATCTTGGGGCGCTCGTCCTGCTCATTGGCGTGGAATTTATGGGTGTAACCGTGGGCGGCGCGCAGCGATGGATCGATCTTGGACCGATCCGCATGCAGCCGTCTGAAATCATGAAGATCGCCCTCGTGCTGGCGCTGGCGCGCTATTATCACGACTTGCCCGAAGACCGCGTCTCGGGCCTTGGCGGCCTTATCATTCCGGCGATCATGATCGGCACGCCCATGGCGCTGATTATGCTGCAGCCGGATCTGGGAACCTCGTTACTGCTGGCCGCGACTGGTGCCGCGATCATTTTTCTGGCCGGCCTCAGCTGGTGGGTGATTTCAGGGGCCACGGTCTTCGCAGCCGGTGGCATTTTCATCTATCTGCGCTTCCTGATCGAGCCCTATCAGATGGCGCGGATCCAGACCTTCCTTAATCCTGAAGCCGATCCACGCGGGGCGGGCTATCAGATCCAGCAGGCCCAAATTGCCTTGGGTTCTGGGGGCAGTACCGGCAAGGGCTATATGCAGGGCACCCAGTCCTCACTGGACTTCCTGCCAGAAAAACAAACCGATTTCATTTTCACCGTTCTAGGCGAAGAGTTCGGCTTTGTGGGGGGCATGGTGGTGCTAGGCCTGTATGCGCTATTGCTAGCCAACTGCGTCTTGATTGCCTCGTCGTGCAAGTCGACCTTCTTGCGCCTGGCGGTGATGGGTGTGGCGACCACGTTTTCTCTCTATGTGTTCATCAATGTGGGCATGGTGATGGGAATGCTGCCGGTGGTCGGGGTTCCTCTGCCGCTGATTTCTCACGGTGGCACGGTGATGATGGCAGTCCTCTTTGGACTCGGCCTCATCCTGGGCGCGCACGTGCATCGCAGTGCCGAACCACCCAAGGGTGCGGGCCTCTTCGGCTGAGGCCAACCGAGTCAATGTCTTGACCCTCTGGGTCTGATCGACCACCCTCCCGCGCCAAAGCGTCCCGCTCAATCAAGCGCGACATTGGTCTGACGAAAGCGCGAGAGATACGCGCTTCATGGGGAGGGAGATAGGGTCCATGGCGGCGGCAGCGCACGGCACTTGGAATACACGGTTTGGCTTTCTGATGGCGGCCATCGGCTCGTCCGTCGGCTTGGGAAATTTCTGGCGTTTTCCGTACACCGCTGGTGAAAATGGCGGCGCGGCTTTTGTGCTGGTCTACCTGCTTTGCGTCCTGTTGATCGCCTTCCCGATCCTGATTGCTGAGCTTTCCGTGGGCCGTCACGCCCGCGCATCTGCCGTGGGATCGACCCGCAAAATGGCGTTTGATGCCGGGGCCTCCGAGCTTTGGTCGATTGCCGGCTGGGTCGGCATGGCCGGCGGTGTGATGATCTTGTGTTTTTACTCAGTTGTCGCGGGCTGGGTCGCCGCCTTCGTTTGGGAGATGATCCAGGGCAATTTCGTGGGTGTCACCGCTGAACAAGCCGGTCAGGTCTTTGGTGAGCTCACATCACCAGACAATGTGAACACGGTCCTGGGCTGGCACACTTTCTTCATGGCGATCACGGTCGGCATTGTGTGCTTTGGCGTTACCAAAGGCATTGAGCGGGTGGTGACGGTCCTCATGCCGCTCTTCTTCCTCATGCTCGTGGGCATGGTGATCTATGCCGGCTTGGCCGGGGATATGGGTGCAGCGGTCGCTTATCTGTTTACGCCTGATCTGTCGCAGATCACGCCGAATACCTTCTTGGAAGCGCTCGGCCAGGCCTTCTTCTCTATCGGAGTGGGCTCAGCGATCATGATCACCTACGGCTCTTACCTGAAGCGCGAAGACAATCTGCCTCAGTCTGCCACCATCATCGCTGGCGCTGATACCATGGTGGCGATCATTGCCGGTCTGGCGATCTTCCCATTCGTTTTCGCGTTTGGTTTTGCGGCAGATGCGGGTCCAGGCCTGTTCTTCCAGACTCTGCCGGCGGCATTTGCCCAAATGCCAGGCGGTCAGGTAGTGGGGACCGCCTTCTTCGTTCTCGCCTTTATTGCGGCGCTGACAAGCTCGATCTCGCTGCTGCAGGTGATCGTGGCCTTTGGCGAGGAGCACACCGATTTTGGACGTGTGGGCTCCGCGCTCTTCTTCGGTGCGATCATATTCCTGGTGGGCGTGGGTGCCGCTTACTCCGGTGGCTTCTTCGATCTTCTGGACACGATTTCGGGCAAATTCCTCTTGCCTATGGGCGGTCTGTTGATTGCGCTGTTCACCGGCTGGGTGGTGTCTAAGGCGCTCATGCAGAAAGAGCTGCCCCACGCTGGTCCAAAGGTGTTCGCTTACTGGCGCTTCACGATCCGCTATCTGGCTCCGATTGCGGTGGGCCTGATTATCGTGACGGGTCTGGCTGATACCTTTGGCTTCACTTTGCCAGGCTTTGGCGGCTAGGCTGACAGGCGCGCGACGCTCTGGGGTTATACTGCCAGGGCGTCGCCGTCCAAGTCCAAGGCGCGCGCTGGAGGCTCTAGCAAGCGAAGCACGGCCACACGCAAACGCTGAATCGCAAACGGTTTGACAATAAAGTCATCCGCCCCTTCGCGCAGCGCAGTCTGGACCGATTTCTTATCGTTCTGACGGGTCAGCATGATGAAGGGTGTGGATTCCAGGCCCGCGACCCCGCCTGCACGCAAGGTCTTCAACAGGTCCAGCCCTGACGCTTTGCGCAGCCGCCAATCGCAGACGATCAGATCCGGCTTCAGAATATAGCACTCAGACAAGGCCTGTTCGCCGCTATGGGCCAGGCGGACCGCGTCGAAGCCCATATCGCTGAGCGCACCGCGTGCCAGGGGTCCGAGCTCAGTATCATCTTCCACGACCAAGGCCGTCTTGCCTACGCTCGCAGTGATCTTGGTATAGCGGTTTGGTGGCCTTAAGGGCGCGATTTTCGGCGAATCCGTAATCAGAGTCTCATCAATCGCATCACTGGCGGCGTTTGCGATTTCTGATAGACCTTGCGCGCCGATTTCACAGGTCTGTTCCAAGCGGCGCTCCAATAGGATGAGCGTCTGGCCAAGGCGGTCAAAGCCCAACTGGGAACAACGCCCCGCCAAGCGGTGAAGATAGTCGGCGATTTCGCGCTGCTCCCGTGAAACGCAGTCGGCGACGAGGCAGGATCGGGCGAGCCTGGCGAAGGTGCGACTATCGTCGGGCAGCTGCTTTATCAAACGCTGCTGAAGAGCGAGCAGGCGTACATTGTCATCCATGGAGCTGCTCCGTCGGCGAGATGACCTCGCTTATCAGACGCTTCAAATAGGCGGGTTGGGCCAGTTCCATCTTGTCGATCGGCCCATAAAGGCGCAGGCCATAGTTGCGGATCACATCCCGGCCCGCATGCGCTGACATCAAGATCAGCGGGCTTTGGAGTTGGGCTTGAGACAGGGTTGCCAGTGCGCCGGCGAACCCGTCGCTGTCTGGCAAGCGGCGATCGAGGAAGACAAGGTCGAACGTGTTCCGACCGGCCCCCATCAGCAGATCACCCAGTGATCGGAAGGCTCGAAAGTCTAGCTGGTCCGCCATTCCCGCCGCTTCGGAAATGCCCCGAAGGATTTCGACCTGGATCGGGTCGTCGTCCACCACGGCGGCTAACAGGCCCCGGTCCGTCATGCTAAATGTCCAAACGCCAAATCAAATTCAATTCGACCTGAATACGGCGCTCAGGGTAACTGCGGCGTTAAGCCTGATTAGAAGGTCTAGCCGAAGCGTTTGGCGAACGCGTTGGTCACCCGCACCAGCCCGTCCACAGTTCCCGGTTCACCGGCGGCGTGGCCGGCATCATGGACGAAATCAAT
>JANQMI010000094.1 GCA_028280165.1 Oceanicaulis sp.
CCGTAGCGGTAGCCGTAGCCGTAGCCGTAGCCGTTGCCGTAGCCGTAGCCGTTGCCGTGGCCGTAGCCGTAGCCGTAGCCGTCGCCGTAGCCGTAGCCGTTGCCGTTGCCGTCGCCGTCTAGGGTGAGGAAGCGATCTAAGCCCACTTGCTCACCTCCGGCTGGACGAAGAATTTCAAAGCCGAAAGGGCAACCTTCACGGTCCCGGCAGCATCAAGCTCGGTATTGGTGAGCGGCCCCTTTGCAGCCAGCTCACCCAGGCCCTTAGTAGTGCCCCAGCGGCGCACATTCTTAGCCTCGGTGATCGTTAGCCACTGGCTGTCGGTCACGCATTTGCCGACGTAAACCCAACCACGATCCAAGACGGCGATCTGCAGTCCGTGATCTTCGGGTTCAGTGGCTTTGGCACCGCCACCGGTGGAGGAAAACAAGGCGGCGATCTGCTTGGCTTCGCCGATAGTGAGTGCGTCCAGGCATTTGGTCATGATAATCTCCAGTGGTTGAAAAGGATGGGCGGGAGCGTAGGGTTGATGGAGGGGGCGCTCACCGCCCGACGCGGTGGGGTCCCAACACCGCGTATGGGGTTACTTCATCAGCACGTGCCCACCGGCTTCGTGGCCCTCGTGGACGACGATGGGCTTTCGCTGTTCGTGGGCGACGGTGAGCTCTTCGCGCGCTCGCGCTTCCACAACGCGCTCCAGGAGCTTCATCGTCTGGTCCTGCATGGCTCTCAGGCCGCTTGCCCGGTTGAAGCCAGGGCGCTTGAGGCTTTGAAGCTCAAGGTCGAGTTGCTTCAGGCTCCGGCCGATATCGGAAAGGCTGGTCATGCTGCAGCCTCCTCGCTCTCGCGTTCTGGCCAGGAGGCAACGCGAACCTTGATCATCTCGATCAGAGCGGCGTATTCGCGACCGTACTGGCTGTCGCCATGGCGCGCCTTCACAGCCGCCTCAAACTCTTCAAGCGTGCCAGTGAAGCAGCCACGGGAGAGCGTGACGCATTCTTTGGTGCGGAAGACCGTCAGGGTGCCGTGTTCCGAGCCCACATGACTGAACCACACGACCTCCGCGTCGCCAGAGACCCACGCGTTGCCAGAGACCCGCGCGTTGCCAGAGACCTCCGCGTCGCCAGAGACCCGCGCGTCGCCATAGACCTCCGCGTTGCCAGAGACCTCCGCGTCGCCAGAGACCCGCGCGTCGCCAGAGACCCGCGCGTTGCCATAGACCCACGCGTTGCCAGAGACCCGCGCGTCGCCATAGACCCACGCGTCGCCAGAGACCCGCGCGTTGCCAGAGACCCGCGCGTTGCCAGAGACCCGCGCGTTGCCAGAGACCCACGCGTTGCCATAGACCCACGCGTCGCCAGAGACCCACGCGTCGCCAGAGACCCACGCGTTGCCAGAGACCCGCGCGTTGCCAGAGACCCACGCGTTGCCCTTCTGGCTAAGATTGGCCTTGCCCTCGATCCAGCCGCCCAAGTCGCCTGCGGCAACACCAATTGAGGCGATAGCAGCCACCGCGCGGATGCGGTGCAGGGTCGCCCCAAAATACTGCTTGGTCTCGCCGGTGAGTTCGTATTTCTTGCTCTCAGACATCATGCCGCTCCTTTGTGGGTTTGGTCCCGCCACTCAGCTTCGGCGCGCCGCTTGGCCTCAGAGGCCCACGCGCGCTCAAACAGGCCATCGCAAAGATCGAACACCTGCGCGGCGAGGGCGGATGCAAATTCAGGCACCGTGTCGATGTGGGCGCAGCGCGGCATGGCCGGGGGAAGGTGATCTTGCGCCGCCGTGCGCATTGCAGCGCTTAGGGCAGACTTCGCAGCGTGATCAGCGGCGAACTCCTCCCGGACACTCGGCAAAAGCTCGTCAGCGCGCTTGGCGATCCAGTCGGCCTTGCGCTGGCGGGCCCCTGCAATCTCTTCCGCAGTGTAGCCCCGCGTTGCCGCGAGGTTCGCCGCCGCAAAGCCGCTGTCAGAGGCGGGACGAATACCCGTGCCGACCGATCCGTAGGGACGGAAGGGGTCAATCGCCGCCGCCATAACCGGATGAATGTCGCGTTGGTTGTCCATGGGTGTCTCCCTTTTCGTTAGGGAGACAGTACGGCGGTAAAATTACCGCGTCAACAAAAAACGGTAAAAAAACCGCTCAAGAGATCAGGCGCTCTTCGCCGCTGCCCCACGGCGGCAGTAGAATCGCGCTCGGACAGATGCCATCGGCCACTGTCGGCGCGGCTAGTCTCTTAATCTGCGGATTTCGTAAACCACGACACCGATAATGCGTGCCTCCGCATCGGCCTCATCGCTGTCGATGCGGATTACCGTTTGCCCACCATTGGCCATGCGCCATTCTGGGTCATTAGAGGCGGTGCGTAGCTCAAGGCCGTTCTCTGTGAGGTGGACCTTTTTTAGCGTGCTCTCGTACAGCCCTGCGCGCTCGCGTCTGACATGAACCATGTCGCCATCTCGTGGCTCTACCGCGTCGAGCTGTGCGCAGATAACTCGTGTGCCTGTGGGCACAATTTGATCCATGCTGTTGCCGTGCACTTCGAGGACATAGAGCGAGTCAGCGGGCATACCTGTAACAGGGAATGGCATTTCACCCAGACCTAAGCTCTCGAAGTATTCTTCTTCTCGCCAAGCGCCAGCCTCTACAAAGCCCACCACCGGGATCATGGCCACAGCGCTATCAATGACAGCGACGGAGTTGGGCGGAACTTCGGAGTCTAGGGCGTCTTCGCTACCTGACCCATCCAGGAGCCAGCGCGTATTGGTCCTCAAGACTGGCGCGAGGGCCTGGAGGGTCCGGGTGTTCACGCCTCGCTGCTCGCTATCTTGAGCGCGACGCATGTTCCGAATGGCATCTTTGCTCAGCCCAGACGAAAGCGACGCGGCCTGGGCCGTAGTCCCAAGCGTGCGCAGGCGCTTTTCAATTCGTTCGAGGACATCCTTAAGCATGGCGGTCAATATCTGTCAGGTGGACGGACAGAGCGAGCGGTAAGATAACCGTTGACAATAGCGGTAAAATAACCGCCTAATCCGGCATATGAGCCAGATCCAACAAATACTGGCCCTCGCGGACGCATACGCCGACGCAGAGGGAATCCAACTCTCCACGGTCAGTTGGCGCGTCTTCGGTGACACCAAGAAACTGCAGGCGCTGCATGACGGCGGAGACCTGCAGACCCGACGCGCAGACGGGGCGATGACCTGGTTCCGCGAGAACTGGCCAACCGCTGCCGAATGGCCAGAGGGCATTGAGCGCGAGACCGCCGCCGCATGACTCCCTCATCGATCATTCGCAGGCCTTTGCGGAGGCGGGGAGGGGACAGCAGACCGTTCCAGGTCTCTCGCCTCTGTCTGAAGCTCATAGACCCGTCTCTGAAGGCGGCTCGCCTCCTGTCTCTTCTGCAATGCCAAGTCCAGCGCCTGCATGGGTCGCTCCTTTCGAGCGTGACCCTGAAGGGTGGAGCGCACAACCACAACGTAAAAAACAGGGAAAGGTTTGCATGACCCCTCAACTTCACAGGTCGTGGGCGCGTCAGCTCATTGCTGCGGTTGGCGGCGTTGAGGCCGCTGGTGCCGTGACGTGCACCTCCGCCCCCACCGCGACTCGCTGGCAAACCGGCGAGCTGGTGATGAACGCCAAGCACATGGCGGCCCTGCAGGTCGCCGCACAAACCACGCTGTATTCCGATGGTCTGTCCGCCCTGGTGACCGATCCGGCCCCCGCTGGTGAAGACCCGCTTGCCCACGCCGCGACCGCTTGCCAGGAAGCCGGGGCACTGCCCGCTCTGATTTTGCTCGCGAAGGCGGACGGCCTCATTGATGCGCATGAAAAGCGCAAGATCACCGACAAGATTGCGGCGACCCGTGTTGCCCTGGATCAGGCTGAGCGCGCTCTGAACGGCGACGTTCCGCTCCAGGTGGCGGGGTAGGGCGATGGAAAAGATCGGCCGCCTTCGCTTCGAGCACCGCATCGCCACGGGTGGCCGCAAGACCGCCAAGTGGCAAGAGCTGCGTGACGCTCAGACCGCGCAGTTGTTGCGTGAAGGACGCAAGGCCGCGCGCCGGACCCTGGCCCCTGCGGAGGGTGGGTGATGAATCCGAAGCTCAACAAGCACCCCGTCCTGCAGGCCCTCTGCGAAGAGTGTGAGGCTTTGTCTGTCCCCCACCGGGTCGAGCTACCCCGTAGCGGCCATCCTCGGCTCTATGTCGAAGTCCGCAAGGGTGTAGAGCGCTTTGTGGTGTTTTCCCTGACGCCGTCCGATCAGCGCCGCGCAGGCAGGAATGCTCTGCAGGCCCTGCGCCGCGTGCTCGGGCGGCGAACCTCACGCGCAAAAGCCCCACGGTCTCGCGAGCGCCGCGACACATGCCGCCCTGATTGGGTGGAGCCCCAGGCTGATCCTGTAGTTCGCGATGACCCATTCGCCGTGCTGATGGATCACCCTCAATACGCAGCAGGGGATGCACCGGTATGAGTCGCCGCGAGTTCACCGAAGCTGTCAAAGCTGAAATCCGCGCCCGTGCTGGCGGTGTCTGCGAGTGCCACCTTATGCCCGCTGACATCCTCCACATGTTCCCAAAGGACTGCACACGCAAGCCCGTGGCGATTGATCACGTGTACGCGGACACCCTTGAAGATGAGGCGGATAAGTCGGTGCCCCTGACCGCAGATGAGGGCGCGCACCGGGCGCAGGTCAGCAAGCTGCGCAAGAAGTTGCCGGACTGGGCGCGGCCCATGAGCGTCCAAGGTGTGGGGGTGCGCCTGCTTCCGGATGCGAAAGCCCGCATCAAGGCAATGCTCAAAGAGGCTGCTGCGTGATGCTGGATCAAGCTGCGCCTTCCTCCGACGCCGACGAATACGCGCCGCCCTTTAACCTTGAAGCGGAGCAGGCGGTTCTCGGGGCCATTCTGTATGAGAACGACGTATACTGGCGCGTGTCTGAAATCCTCAGCGCCAGCCACTTTTACGACCCCATTCATTCGCAGATTTACGAGCAGGCGAGCAGCAAGATAGCTGCTGGATCATTGGCGGATGCCATTAATCTGCGCAGCGCTTTTGAGAGCCATCCCGGCATGTCGGAGATCGGCGGGCCGGTCTATCTGGCGGACTTGATGCGTCAAGCCCCGGACGCGGCCAGCGCGGTAGAGTACGCCAAGCTTGTTGTGGATTTGGCGCTGCGTCGGGAATTGATCGCTCTTGGCCGCGACTTGGTGCATGAAGCCGAAACGATGGACGGCGACACCTCCGCGACTGAGGTCTTTGAACAGGCCGAGGTGCGTCTGTCAGTGCTGGCCAAGCCGACGCGGGAAAACACCCCTGTAACGGCTGTGTCAGCCTATGACGATCTGCTGGACCAGATTGAGAACCCAGCGGGCCGGATCATGACCGGGCTGAGCGATCTTGATGAGCAGATCGGTGGGTTCCGGCCTGGCGGCTATAACGTGCTGGCCGGTCGCAGCAGCATGGGTAAGAGCAGCCTGGCCATCGATCTGGCCTGGCGTGCGGCGAACGGTGTTGAGAGCGCTGATCAGCCGCCGCTGCCTAGCATCATCATCACCATTGAAATGCCGCCCGTTGAGGTCTCTGCGCGCATCGCCTCTGCCCTGTCTGGCGTGGAGTACCGTCGCCTGTTGCACGCGAAGGCGAGAGAGCGGCTTGCGGAGTCCGATATGGAGCGGCTTCACGGTGTGCGCTCGGCGATCAACGCAGCGCCCCTGACTTATCGGGACGCGCCGGGTGTGAAAGTCTCCGGTATCCGCTCAATACTGCGCCGGTGGAAGCGAGGTTTGGACCGCGAGGGGCTTAGCCCTGGCCTCGTGGTGATCGACTATATGCAGCAGATCCGCGCCGATGAGGGCGGGAGCCTATACGAGCGGACCACAGGCATCAGCCGGGCGCTTAAGCCAATGTTTCGCGAGCTAGGGGTGGCGGGCATCGTCGCCTGCCAGCTTTCACGCGGCGGCGAAAAGGAAGGCGGCGCAAATCGGCCGGCTATTCACCACCTGCGGGACTCTGGCGCGATTGAAGAAGATGCCGACGCGATCATGCTGCTGTATCGCCCGGCCTACTATGCCCAGCGAGAGCCGGAAAACGATGATCCGGGGCTTGAGCATGACCGGCGCAGCCGCGCCAATTCCCGCCTGCTTGAGGTGGACGTGGCGAAGAACCGTCAGGGCGCGGTGGGCCGTGTCGAAATCTGGGCGGATGTCGCCCGCAATCAATTCCGGGAGTGGCGCTGATGGCCTTTGAGGTTTTGAACTGGGCAAGCACCGCGCCGTGCGACAGCGCAACGGAGAAGGCTGTTTTGCTTCTTCTTGCGAGCTTCGCTGGCAGCGACGGGGCCTGCTACCCCGGCCAGGAGACCCTTGCTCAGCGCGCGTGCTGCTCAGTGAAGAGCGTGGAGCGCGCTCTGAAGGCCTTCGAAAAGCGTGGCTGGATCACGAGGGCCGCCCGCCGCCGCCGCGACGGCTCCCGCACGTCTGATTTGATCGTGATCTGTGCGAGCCCAACGGCGGAACAGTACGAGAACGCACAACCCGACACAGTGTCGGATAGGCCCGAACCAACCCGACATCCTGTCCAAACCAACCCGACACCCTGTCCAAACCAACCCGACACAGTGTCGGGGCTCACTACGTTTGAATCCCCAGGGGAACCTCTAGGGGAACATGCGCGCGCGCCGGGCACGCCCGGATTGCCGAGTGATCAGGATGTGGCGGAGTTCAGAGCCGTCTACCCGGATGCTGGATTGGTGAATGCATCGACCGACACGCTACGGCTCCGACTGGGTGTTGCGGCGGCGAAGCATGGCGGCGTGGCTGCGGTCATCGGTGCGGCCAAGCGATACGGGGCGGAGGTTGCGAAGTTCGGCTCGATGCCCCGGTCGGCGAGCAACTGGTTGGTGGATGACGGCCTGATCCAGGACAATTTGGCCGCGCCGGACACAGCGGACCGCACCGATCAGCAATGGCGCGATGAGCTGAGCCTGTGGCGCGACCACGGGCAATCGGAGCCGAACCTCTGGCGGCGTCGTGTCGGTGGCCCGGAGCCCGGCCAGCCTGGCTGCAAGGCCCCTGCCGAAATCCAACGCGAGTTCGATTACGAGCCTCGCCCCTTTGAATCCTCAACACAGGAGGCGTCTTGATGGCTCTGACCCGTGGCCAGCAGCGCGCAGAAGAGCGCAAGCACAAGAAGGAGATGCGCCCCCGCAAGAAGATCACTCAGGCGGAGGTGTCGCTCGCCCATGGCCTGCTGTGGTTCGTGCTGCTGACCAAGCCTGCGAAAGAGCTGGCCGCTGAGATGGCGGTGGATGACACCTTTGGGGACCTCTACGCGTTCACGCCCCGCGAAACCCGCGTCATTCGCAAGTCCCGCTGGCGTCACCAGTCCAGCAAGCACCGCAAGATCGAGGTGAGTGCATACCCTCGCTATCTGTTCGTCGGCATCCCGCCCGATTGGAAGGGCCTGCCGTGGTTTGATCTGCGGGAGATTCCGCTGCTGTCAGGCTATCTCAGCAATGAGAAGGGCGAGCCCCTGCAGGTGATGCCGTGGGCGGTGGCGGAATTGATGCGCAAGAGTGCCAAAGTGTTGTTCCGAGGCAGGGACCGGGAGCGTGAGGATGCCCCGTCTTGCCCTGTGTTTTACCCCGGTGAGGAGCTGATTGGTCTGGGGGCGTTTGAAGCCCTGAAGGGGCACCCGCTGCGTGTCGCTGGCGGCATGGCGGAGTTCGATTCCGTTAGCGGTGCGGTGAAGGTGCCGTTCGATAGTTTGCGGCTCGCGCAAAAAGCTGCTTGACAAGGCACATCGCCTTTGGCGATGATATGCGAGATTTCGGACAACGGCCGCCCACAGGGGAGGGGCCGGGTCCAAGGGGCGCAGAGACCGCCGACAGTGGAAATGTGTCCAGAGTTCAGTCTCGGAGATGAAGATGATTTTCGGCGGGTAAATCCGCCCCAGAAATACCCGCTCCACCAGCGTGAGGCTGGATGCGGTGATTAAATCCGCCGAATCCGATGACAGCCCGGAAAGACGGGCAAACAGTTTCCACCCTCTGCAGGGTGTAAGAGATCGGCGGAAGCCCAAGCGGGCTCACGCAGGGTTTGAGGTGAGAGGCGAAACTCAGCCCCGGACGCGTTGCTGGTTGGAATGCGCAAACCCCAACCCCTCAAGGCCGGGTGGAATAGAATTAACCTGCCCCACTGCCGGAGAAGCGCCCGGCCCGCCGATATCCATAACCGGGAGAGTGTGATGCCGAGTAATCCTTGGAGCTGGAACGAGCAGCGTCAGACGGCTGTCTCCCAAGCGGACGCCCGAAAGGGTCTTGCTGACGTGTTTTGGGTGTCTACTGATCGGGCAGAAACCGCAGATGTTTTGGCGGGTCGTCTGCTGAGCATCGCGGCCCGGCTTTCCTTGGGGTCTCCGTTCGGTTGGGCATCTCCGGATTGCGAGGCCCTCACAAAGGCTGCCTATCTCCTATCGCCGCGGTTAAAGCCAGAGCTGCCAGAAGGCGTAGCAACTCTTTCGGCGGAGGGTGAACCCGCACCAGTACAGAGATCGGGTGAGTGATGGCCACTTGCCAGTACCGGCCCCGCGACCGTTTCGCGGCAACAAGGAGAAAAGACCATGAGTGTTAAGGCGAAATTCCAATGCCATGAGGTTCGGCACGTTCATCAGTACGATCCGGACGCCGTATATGCTGAAGTGAAGCTTCTGCCAGTCCATGCCAACAGCCAGGAAAACGCCTCCTGGTCGAAGTATACGCCTCACGGCGAGATCACGTTGGGAATTACCAATCCGGTTGCCATAGAGGCGTTTGAGAATGGCGCTGAGTACCTGATTGACTTCACCAAGGTGGAGCCAACCTCATAGCCCGCGAGGGTTGACAGATCGCTGTTAACCAGTCGCACTAGTTGAGCGCTTCCATTGAGTGCTTGTTCCTCTCTGCCCCGCTGACTCCGGTTGGCGGGGCTTTACTCAATCGGTTGGCGCGCGAGCGTATAGCCAGTTATGGCCCATAAAACTTTAAGAGGCACCGGCTTTAACCCCCGCTCGTACAGCGACCAGTCGTTGCGGCCAACGCCAATGGCGATAGCGGCCTCGCCTTGCGACGAAAACCGCTGCTTACGCCATTCGGTGAGGCGATCAGGCGTCATCGTTGTGGATCTCAACCTGAGTCTTAAACCCGGCACCGTTGGCTGTATCGTTGTCGCCTACCGCAAAGCGCGTTCCATCGGTCCAGATAATTGTTGGCTCGTCAAGCTCATTAGCCTGCGCGCGCGCTTCTGGGAGTGTGTCGAAGCTCCAAGCGTAATTTGTAGTCTGGCCGCGCTGTGTGGTGTGGGTTTGAGTTGTCATTAGGGTCTCTCCTGTTTGGCGCAATCACAATGCACAGAAATGTGCAATAAGTCAAGAGCAAAAGCGCAAAAAAGTGCAACTTGCGGGGCTTTCTTATAGACCATAAACGTTATTGGCTGGACCGCTGCTAAGTCGCTGCTTGGTCGAGTGAAAAACGTTTATAGGGCTTTCTTATTGGAGAGTGGTATGCAGGATTTTCAGAAGCGCGTCGTTCAGGAGCGCGAAGAGCTGCACGATAAGATAGTTAAGCTTGGTGCGTTTTTGCTCAGCGCCAACTTTAGGCAGCTGGGTGAGACCAACCGCGAGGAGGCTGAGCGCCTGGTCCGCCAGAAGCATAAGATGATGGAGTACCGCGAAATCCTGGATGAACGGATCGCGGCGTTTTCCTAACACCGGCAACGTGAACACCCACACTAAGGCCGCCCCCCGGCGAGCCCTTATCTCAAACACGTGTGCCGGTCACTCATGAGGGAGGCCACCTATGAACGGACTAAGCGGCCTCCAGGGCCTTCCTGGCTTGAGCTACCGCAGCCCTACGGCTTGGGTTACGTCTGGCGCGGTTCTGGACCTCAACTTCAAGGACGGGCTGTACTACGCCGCTGGTCCGCGCTCGATCACATCCATCCCTGGCATTAGCTTCGGGGCCAATGCGCCTAACCTCTCCGCTGGTGGTCTTCTTGTCGAAGACAGTTTGGATGATGTCCGGATCGACCTGGGTCTATCTGGCGGCGTCTGGACGAACCTGGGCGACCTCAACCCAGCTGATGGGTTTACGGTGTTGGTTGAGGCTATCGTGCCCGCGATCTCGCCTGCCAACTATTTGTGGGCCATCAACGGACCTAACACTTACAACGACATTGTTGGGCAATACTACAACGCAGATTTTGGCGGCGGGACGGCCTACGCCATCTTGGAGGCCAACAACGTCCCTGAGCCACCGACCCTATCAATGGGCAGTCTGTCGCTGACCCCAGGCAGCAGAGTTCGGGCTGCATATACACTCTCGGCTTCGCGGCGGCGCTTTGCGGTCAACGGCACGCTGTCAGCTGAGGATACGAGCAACACCCTGCCGACTAACTTGCAGACACTGCATGTGGGAGCGAGACGGTCGGACCTAAACCATTGGTCTGACCTGATCTCCCGCCTCATCATCATACCCGGTGTTTACACCGACGCGCAGCTTCAAGCGTGGTCAGGGCAATGAGCTGCGCTACACGAAACGAAATGGAGGCCTGATATGGGGCAGGTGACGATTACCGAATATCGCGAGATCAGCTCCGACTACGGCAATGGAGTTCCTATACCGATTGCGCCGACAGCTGGCCTCGGTGTCAGGCAGGTCACGACCAGTGCCTCGTCTGCGGAGAGGGATATCGCTCCTGAGACCCGATACGTAGAGATCCACGTGGAGGACGGGCCGGTACGTGTCGATGTCGGTGTCGGCGTTGCCGCTGATGCTGGATCGCTCCGACTGGAGTCGACAGAGCGCAAATCATGGGCAGTCCCCAAAGCGGGATATCGGGTGAGCTTGATCGATGCATAGAGAACCAAGCTGCGGCTCATGCCGCCATTTCCACTTCACCCGTCAGGGCAATGCGGTCAGGGCCGGTGAATGTCGCCGGAACGCACCCGCGCCTCGCAACGATGGTGGCCCGCTTGCTGATGCGGAGTGGCCCGTTGTCCTGGAGACGATGTCTTGTGGCGAGTACACACCAGTCGCCAAGCCAAAGACCGAGACATCAGCCCAATCTATCGAAGCGGCCGCGGTGCAGAAGCCTCAGCGCAATCCTCGCCAAACCCGGAAAGGCGGTGGCAACCGCGCCAATAGGGGCTAAGCCTTGCCGCTCGCGCCTACGTTCGACATCAGATCAAACGTCAAAGAGTTTAAGCGTGGCCTCAACCGAGCTGAGCGAGATCAGCTACCCTATGCGACCTTCTTGGCGGTCAACGACGTCGCAGAGGCTGGAGTGCGGCACAATCAGAGGGCCATGGGGCGCTACATTGATCGGCCTAAACCGTTCACTATCCGCGGTGTTTATCCTCGAAAAGGGCGCTATCAGCGCGGCCGTCGACGCAGGGGAATGGGTGAGGCCATCGCCAATGCCTCTCTGATGTGGCGAGAGTTCGCAGGCAAAGGCAACGCGGCAGGCAAGTACCTTAGGCCCATCATCTTCGGTCAACCCAGGCGAGCCAAAGGCTTTGAAGTCGCACTGCGCCGCAAGGGCTTCCTAGCAAGGGGTGATTATCTGGTGCCCGCGCCGGGCCAGCGCCTGAACAAGTATGGCAACCTGACCGCTGCGAGGTATAGACAAATTCTATCGACGCTGGGGGCATCCAGCGATGCGACGCAAAACCAGACGGCGCGCAGTGCGTCGAGAAACCCGCGCAGAAAGGCGTACTTCTACGCCCGGAAGGGCAGCAACCTTCACCCAGGTGTATATGAGCGAGCACGTTCGGGCGCGATCAAGCCAGTGCTCATCGAAGTGAAGCAGCCTGTCTATCAAAGGCGCTATGATTTCTTTGGGATTAGCGAGGCTTTCGTAAGGCGGCAGCTGCCCATCAGCCTGCGCCAGGCGATGAATAGAGCGATGAGGACAGCACGCTAGGTGGGGCACCCCACCCCCACCCACCTAGGTTCTTCCAAAGGGGGTGACCCATGCGGGTATGTTCGATCCCCGACTTTTCTGTAGTTATAGAGAAAAAGCCTTGGGCTTTCCTCTTTTCAATAGAGAGTTTCTATAGTGCCTCGGACCAATTCTGGAAAGGAAGTCAATCGCAGCGAGGTTGCGGAAATCTTTGGAGTTTCTGTCGACACCATTTCTGCGTGGGTGAAGCGGGGGTGTCCCTTTGTCCAGGAGGGGCGCAAGGGGATTGAGTGGATCTTCAACACTGCTTCCGTTTCGAAATGGCTGGTTGATGGCGCGCGGGGAGCGCGGCCTGAGCCCGGCGAGCAGCTGAACATTGACCGAGCCTATGAAGAGGCGCGCAAAGCCCGCTACGACGCCGACCGTATGGAGCTCAAGCTGCAGATCGAGCGCGGAGAGTATGTTCCGGTCGCTGATGCGGTCAGTGATGTCGCTGATGAGTACAGCACCGTCCGCGCCAAACTTGGCTCTCTGCCCGGTGATCTAGCGCCGAAGATCGATCCCGATCGCTCCCAAGAGATTCAGCAGGTTCTGGCGGAGGCCATCAATGACGCCTTGTCGGGTTTGAGCGCAGATGAACGATATGACGCTCAGGCTCGACGCGCCGCTGAGCTTTCGCGACAGGCTGATGAAGGTTCGGAGGCGAACGCTCAAACCGGTTCCGAAGAGGACCCTGGTCGAGTGGGCTGACGACAAACGGAGACTTTCGCGGCGAGCCGCCGCGCGCCCGGGTCGGTGGAAAACGGCCGATGTGCCGATGGCGGTGGGGCCAACCCATGCCGTCACCGACCCGCGTATCAAAACCATCTCCTGCATGGTCTCAACTCAGGAGTTTAAAACCGAGCTGCTGTTGAACACGGCTGGCTACTATATCGATCAGGACCCCGCGTCGCTGTTGATCATCCTGCCGACAGACAAGCTTGCTCAGGGGTTCACCAAAGACCGCTTAGACCCGCTGCTCGACGAGACGCCCTGTCTGGTTGAAGTGGTCCCCAGTAAGAAGTCGCGCTCTCAAGACCGCACGCTGGAGCGCGTGCTGGCGGATACTGGGGCTCTTATCGACATTGTGGGTGCTAACAGCCCTACAGACTTGTCCAGCCGGCCTAAGCGGATCGTGTTGGCTGATGAGGTCGACAAATACCCAGCCAGCGCGGGCAAGGAAGGTGATCCGTTGGCGCTGGCAGAGGAACGTCAGTCCACGTTCTGGAACAGGAAGAGCGTCCGGACTTGTTCGCCAACCAACAAAGGGTTCTCGCGCATCGGTCGGGAGTACGACATGAGCGATCAGCGCAAGCTGTTCGTCCGCTGCCCGCATTGTGATCATGCGCAACCGCTGACGTTCAAGCATGTCCATTGGGAGAAAGACACCGAGGGCAATCATCTACCAGAGACCGCCGGCATATCCTGCAAGGGGTGTGGCGTCATCTGGACCGAGAAAGAGCGCCGAGAAGCAATCAAGGCCGTCGTGAACGAGACTGACTTTGGATGGAGGCAGACCAAGCCGTTCAAGTGCTGCGGCGAAGACCACAAGCCGCTTAAGTGGGAGGGTGAAGGTCACTGGGATCAGGAGGGGCGTGCGCTCTGTCCGACCTGTCTTGAGCCCGGCGTGTCGCTGGAGCACGCGGGTTTTAATGCGTCGAAGCTTTATTCGCTCTCTCAGCCGCTTTCGCGAACAGTCCAGAAATTCATTGGCGCGAAGGGCGATCCCTCAACGCTTCAGGTCTTCGTAAACACTCAGCTCGCAGAGGAATGGGAAGAAGGGTCGGTCAAGGTGGACCCAGATGGGCTCCTGTCGCGCCGGGAGGTCTACGGGCCCGATGATCTGCCAGAAGGTGTTTTGGTCCTGACAGCAGGTGTCGACGTTCAAGACAACCGTCTTGAGCTTGAAATCGTTGGGTGGGGCGCTGGCCAGGAAAGCTGGGGCGTCGTTCCCCTCGTGCTCTATGGCGATCCTTCGCAGGATGCAGTCTGGAACGATTTGGAATCTTGGCTGCTGCGCGATTTTCTAAGAGCGGATGGCCGGCTAATGAGGATCCAAGCGGCCGCCATCGACTCTGGTGGTCATCACACCGAGAAGGTCTATCAGTTTTGCGACAAGCGGGTAGGGCGACGGGTCCACGCCATCAAGGGTGATGGTGGTGCCGGAAAGCCAATCTGGCCGCGGCGCGCTTCCAAATCGAAGACCGGCTTTACGCTTTACATGGTCGGTGCCCATGCGGCCAGTGACCAGATTTATGGCAACCTGCGCACGACCGAACCTGGCGCAGGATACTGCCACTACTCGCAGGAATATGACCTTTCTTGGTTCAAGCAACTGCTTGCTGAGAAGCTGATCGTGCGGAAGGTCGGCGGGCAAAACGTCCGCGCATATGAATGCCCCAAGGGTACGCGCAACGAGGCCCATGACTGCCGCCGCTACGCATTGGCTGCGCTTCTGTCGTTGCCGCGCAAGCTTCCTCCGGCCCCACCGAAAGCGCCGAAACCAGAATCCAACGCTGAAGAGCGATCGTCCGCGCCGGCGAAGCCTCCAGCTCCACCACCCAAGAAGAAGCCCAAGCGCCGTAGGCGTAGGGGATACAATGATACTGGAGACAGCTGGTTATGAGCACGCGCTACACGCAAGCTGACCTGAATGCTCTGAATAGTGCGATAGCGACCGGCGCTCGCAGCGTCTCCTATAACGGCCAGAAAGTGGAGTACCGCGACCTCGACGAAATGCTGAGGGTCCGAGACGACATGGAGCGCGAACTCGGCACCACCAAGACCAAGCGCCGCTCTCGCGCAGTTTTCAATCGAGGGCTCTAGGTATGGACCTTGTTACGCGCGCGCTCCGATTTGTCTCGCCGTCTGCGGCTTTCAAGCGTGCACGCACCCTGCAGGCGTTAGACCTCATTGAGAAGCGTGGCTACGAGGGAGCGTCGAAGGGAAGGCGCGTCAAGAATTGGCGTACGGCATCAACCAGTGCCAACGCGGAGCTCCAGAGTGCTCACGTCACCCTCCGCAATCGCTCCCGCGATCTGTTCAGAAACGACAGCTGGGCGAAGCGCGGGGGTGAAATCATCGTTGAGTGCGCTGCAGGTGCCGTACCCAAGCCGGAGACAGGGAACGATGCGCTTGATGCCGAAATCGTAGCCGCTTTCGAAGAATGGTCGCAGGCCTGTGATGCAGAGGAGGATGACGACTTCTTCGGCCTGCAAGATCAGGCGGTCCAATCCATCGTTGAGAGTGGTGACGTGCTGATGCGTCGCCGCCGCCGCCGGTCGTCCGATAGGCTTGCTGTGCCATTGCAGCTCCAGCTCATGGAGCCAGACCACCTAGATGCGTCCGAGGTTAGAAATGTCGGTACCGGTCTAGATGTGGTCCATGGGATCGAGCTTGATCGGCTGAACCGGCGTGCCGCCTATTGGCTCTATCCAACCCACCCAGGGGAGGTAGGGATTTACCGGCCTCAGGGCCTGACCAGCCGTCGCATTCCGGCCGATCAAATCGCACATGGCTTTCGAAAGACCCGCCCCGGCCAGCTTGTTGGCGTACCTTGGGTGTCCTCGGCGATGATCGATCTGCGCGACCTGGGCGATTACGAGCACGCTGAGCAGGTCCGAAAGAAGATTGAAGCCTGTCTTTCGGTTTTCGTGACAACAAACGACCCGTCAGACCTCCCTGAACTCGGCAGCGAAGGCGAGGACGACGATGGCCCCTTGGAAACCCTTGAACCAGGCATGATCGAGTACCTCAAGCACGGTGAGGATATCCAAACCGTCAACCCATCGCCCAGCTCGGGTTATGACGCATACACGCGCTCGCGTTTGCACAAGATCGCCACAGGAATGGGTATTCCTTACATGCTTCTGACGGGCGATGTGAGCCGTGCAAACTGGTCGAGCTACAAGGCCGGTATCGTGCCGTTCAAGCAGATGATCCGGCGCTTCCAGAAGCGCGTGATGCTCCGCAAGGTGTGTCGGCCTGCGTGGCGATGGTTCATCGACGCAGCTTACGCCGCGGGGCGCATCAGCGAGATCAACTACGGCGTCCAATGGACACTGCCCGGCCTGGAGCCAATCGACCGCCTCAAAGAGGTGATGGCCGATCAAATGGAAGCCCGCATCGGCAAGACCGCGATGCAGGAGATCATCCGGGCCTCAGGACGAGACCCTGAGCAGGTGCTTAGAGAAATTATCGAATGGGCGAGCAAGACCGACGCAGCGGAGCTCGTATTCGATAGCGATCCGCGCAAGGTCTCGAACGCAGGCCTGACCCAGGCCCGCCCACCGGGGACAGTTGTTCCTCCAACCGGCGCGCCAAACAACGAACCCACGGAGTAAACCATGGCGAATGACGTGGCAGACACCGTCCAGCTCTCACGGCTGGGGCGGACAGCGGAGGTGCGCGCCAGCTCCGTCGATGAGGATGAACGCACGGTCGAGGTCACCTGGACGACTGGTGCCGGTGTGCCGCGCCGGATGCCCGGCCTGGGCCGCGTGATCGAGGAGCTGGAAGTCAGCACTTCAGCTATCCGGCTGGACCGCCTGAACAACGGTGCGCCGTTTCTAAACACCCATGCCGACTGGTCGCTGGATGATGTGCTCGGCGTCGTAGAGCGCGCTTGGATCGAGGGCGAAGAGGGCAGGGCGCTCATTCGCTTTTCGGACCGTGAGGACGTTGAGCCCATCTGGCGCGATGTGAAAGCGGGGATCATTCGCAATATCAGCGTCGGGTACCGCACACACCGGTACGAAGTCATCGAAGAAGAGGGCGAGCCCACTCGGGTGATCGCCAGGGATTGGGAGCCGACAGAAATCTCGGCCGTCCCAATTGGTGCGGACGATCAGGCAGGCTTCCGCGCCGACAATAATGAAAACGCCTGCCAACTCACCCGGGCGACGCCCGATCAATCCGACAAGGAGACCCCGATGGCCGAAGAGGACATCAAGCCGGGCGTTGATCCCAAAGACGACGCGCCCGAGAGCCGCAAGGCTGACCCCACCCCCGCGCCCGCCCCAGAGCTGGAGAAGAAAGTGGATGTGGCCGAAGTGCGCTCTGCTGAGCGCAAGCGCATCACCGAAATCACGACCGTTGGGCGCAAGCTCAAAATCGAGCAGTCCGTGATTGATGCCGCGATTGAGCGAGGCGACAGCATTGATACGGCACGTGCTGCCTTTATCGACGCGATGGCCGATGATGACGACGAACCCGGTGAAATCCGGGGCAACATCACCATCAATCGTGATGAGAACGAGACCCGTCGCAACCTGATCGAGAATGCCATTGAGGTTCGCTTGAACCCCGCTGCAGAGATGCTTGAGGGTGCTGGTCAGTTCCGCAGCATGAGCCTGCTTCGGATCGGTGAGGAGCTCCTCAGTGCGCGCGGGCAAAGCGTCCGTGGCATGCCTCGCGATGAGATGGCGGCCAAGATGCTGGAGCGTGGCTACCACGGTACCAGCGACTTCACCTTGATCCTGCAGAATGTCGCCAGCAAGCGTCTGCGGGCTGCCTATGAGGCCGCGCCCCAGACGTTTGATCCGATCGTGCGTCGCACGACGGTGAGCGACTTCAAGCCTGTCAATGTGTTGACCCTGTCGGACTTCCCGGCGTTTGAGGCCATGACTGAAAACGCGGAATACAAGTACGGCACCATGGGTGAAGGTCGCGAGACCTACGCTCTGGCGAGCTATGGCCGGGGCATCAGCTTCACCCGCCGCATGATCATCAATGACGATCTGAACGCGTTTGATCGGATCACTCAGGCGATCGGCACCTCTGCTGCCAACCTGGAGTCCGATACGGTTTGGGGTCTGGTCACGAGCAATCCTGCGCTGGCCAGTGGAACTGCGGTGTTCCACGCCGATCACGGCAACCTGGCTACGGCAGGTGGGATCACGGTCAACAATATCGGCGCTGGTCGCACATTGATGCGCAATCAGCGCTCGTTGGCCCCAGACGCCAGCACCGAAGGTACCTTGCTCAATCTGCAGCCGGCCTTCCTGGCCGTGCCTGGTGAGCTGGAGACCGTGGCCCGCCAGCACATCAATGCGACTTCCATCGTCACTGATGTGACCAAGCAGAACGTGTACGCCAACACGATGGGCCTCATTGTCGAGCCGCGTCTGGCCAGCAATGGTGGCAGCGTAGACGACTGGTATCTCTTCGCCTCGCCGTCCCAGGTCGACATCATCGAGTTCGCAGAGCTTGAAGGCCAGTCCGGCGTCTTCATCGATCAGATGGTCGATTTCGACACGGACGGTATCAAGATCAAGGCGCGCCGTGAGTTCGCGGCCGCCTGGATCGATTACCGCGGTGCGATGAAGAACCCCGGCTCCTAAGGCCGATATCCCCAACATGAGCTGAGACGTGGGCGGCCGTGTGCCGCCCGCTCTCTTTTCGGCCAAGGAAAGGAACCATCATGGCCAAGAATTTCAAACAAACGGGTCGCTATATCGATGTGGCGGCTCCAACCGGTGGTGTCACCAGTGGCGATCTGGTCAAGGTCGGCCAGATCTTCGGTGTTGCTCAGGTGAGCGCCGCTGAAGGTGAAGCAGTCGCCTTGGATACCGAAGGTGTGCATGAAGTCCCTGCCGCCTCCTCAGTGGTCATCGCTGCGGGGGACGCGCTCTTCTGGGACGTGGCAGACGGCAACTTCAACAAGTCGGCCGCCGGAAACCACTATCTCGGGATCGCGGTCGGCCCGTCCGCCAATGGTGTGACCACAGTCGACATTCGTCTGAATGGCGCAATGCCGGCGGCAGCTGGCGCATAACTCATGGCCGCCCGTGTCTTCTCCGGTGTTGGCCGGGCGGTCACCCAGGCTTTGGGTGAGGCGGTGACTTTTACGCCGCAAGGAGGTTCCGCCGCCTCCCTGCAAGGTGTTTTCACGCGTGACTACATCGCGGCCGGCAAGGATGGCGATTTGAGCGTAGAGAGCGTTTCTCCAGCCGTGTCTGTGCGCGCTGTGGATGCGCCTTCGCTTGCTCAGGGTGACGGCTTCACGATCGAAGCGATCGACTACGTCGTCGTTGAAGTGATGCCAGACGGGTTGGGCATGGTCACCGCTCTGCTTCATGAGGCGTCCTAATGGCTCATGTTCGCACCGCAATCCGAGACTTGCTCAAGGATCGGGTCACTGGCCTGCAGGCCACGGGCGACCGGGTCTACAAGAACCGGCTGAAGCCTGTTCCAGCAAACCAGCTGCCTGCGATATCCGTAAGCTCAGGCGACGAGCAGATCACGACCCTGACACAGGGTAGCCCGCGCCGCCTTCAGCGCATCCTTCAGGTTAGCTTCGACATCATTGCGGACGCTGATGCGGACGGGGCTGCTGATGCACTGGATATCGTGGCTGAGGAGATCGAGGCGGTTTTGGTCCCGGGCGCTTGGTCCGCCGGCAAGATCTTCGATCTTGCCCCTGTGAGCTCCACAGAAGTTTTCGACGCCGAAGGCAGGAAAGTCTCCGGTCAATCACGCCTGACCTACGAGGTCGAATACCACACGGCTGAAGGCGCAGCCGACACTGTTTTGGCCTAGGTATAGGAGGCGATCATGGCCACGTCACATGGTAAGGACGGCATCGTAAAGGTTGGCGCAAATCGCGTCCTGGAAACCACTTCATGGTCTCTGACTGAGACTGCCGAAACCGTCGACACTACATCCCAGGGCGACGCTGCCCGTACACACATCCTCGGCCAGACGGCCTGGACCGCATCAATTGCAGCCTACTTGGATCCAGCCGACACGACCGGTCAGGAAGCTCTTGCAATTGGCGCATCGGTGACGGTCGCGCTCTATCCAGCGGGCGACCAAAGCGGGGACCGCGAATACACAGGCACTGCAACTGTCACCAGTGTTTCGCCCAATTCGGAGCTGTCATCGGTCAACTCTGTTTCGTTCGAACTGCAGGGCAATGGCGCGTTGACGAAAGGCGCGGTCGTCTGATGAGCAAGCTCGATGTTAAGGCCATGCTTCAGGCGGCAAAGGATCACCGTGAGTCCCATCTGACCAAGGTTGAGGTCGATGAGTTCTCAGGGCCTGATGAGCCGCCTGTTACCGTCTTCGCCAAGCGCCCATCCATCAGTGACCGGAGTGCGATTTTGAACGCCTCGCGCGACGCGGATACGGGCCATGTTGACCAGCATGAATCCGCACTCAGGACAGTGATCCGCCTATCCCGCGATGAAGACGAGAAGCGACTGTTTACGGTGGAGAATGCCCAGTTCATGCGCCTGAATGTCGATGCCGATGTGATCGAAGCGCTCGCCTACCGGCTTAATGCGGGTCTGTCCTATGAAGCCGCAAAAAAAAACTCGAACACGACGCCGAGCTCAGATACCGACTAAACCTCGCTGAGCGCCTGAACATGACGCTCGAACAGCTCGATGAAACCATGACGTTGGACGAGCTGAAGCTTCGGATGGCACTGGATGAACGCAAGGCTGAGGAGCTGAGGGAGGCGACGGAGTCCTAACCTCCTTCTTTGCACCGCAATGCTACCTCTTTCGGTTAGGGTTAGGTTTTTTACCCTTGTTGGCATCGTCTTGCCCTTGCCGGTTTGGCTTGTAGGGTTGATAGCCTTTGCGTTCGAGATCGCCTTCACCTGAATTGGGGTCCTTACCCGTTGGGCCTTTGTCTTTGGGAGCCATCTATTGAGCCTCAAGATTGATCAATATCTAGCGGAACACTTAGCCAAGGCTTCGCCTGAAATGCTAGATGAAATTCTTCGTCTATCTGAAGTGGAACTAAGCGCGACCGCGGAAACAGCCCGGTTTCGGGATCAGCGAGGGGTGGCCCTTGGGGCCGTCTCCGGCTCGATGGCCGCGGCTGGACTCGGTGCTTTTGGTGTCGGTCTGAGTGGCGAAGAGCCGCTTTTGCCGCTTGTCTGGGGCGCGGGCGTGTTTGCCGTCCTCATGCTGCTGGCGGCGGCCTGCTGTTTCTGGTCAGCGCGGCCATCGAGCTACTACGTCCCCGGTCTGGAACCGTCGCGCTGGGTGGAGGACATCAAGGACGGTGTCAGCCTCCACCAGGGCAAAGCCGAGGTCGCAGCGCTGTATGATGCGGCGATCAAAGCTGATGGGCCTGAGGCAAAGCGCCAGCAAGAATGCTTGCAGTACGCGGCTGTTCTCGCGGTTCTGGCGGTGATCTGCGGTGGGATGGGAGCGCTGTACGGCGGCTAGTCAGCGAGGGCCATTTCATGCCTGATCACTTAGGGCTTTCTCTACTAGGGCGCGGACGGCCTCGGAGAAGTTGGGTATTGGGTCTGGCTGCAGCCTGCGCCAATTGTTGACTGCCGCAATCTGATCGTCATTGAAGCCTATAAGCTTCTTGTTGGGGAACTCCGCGGGTCGACCGGACTTTGACATATTTGGTATATTCGTTATTGACGAGTTTCGAATATGCGGTATATCTAAAAAACAAGCCGGGCGGAAGGTGCAACTTCCATCCCGGCTCTAACCAACTAGTCGACCACTGGTGGAGGATCGACCATGAAGGCTTCTGTAAGTCCTATCACACGACGTGTGGCTTTGTCAGGTGTGGCCGTTGCTGCCACGACTGGCGCTGTCATCGCTTCTGATGTTGCCCTTATGTGGCACGCCATAACGCTAGACCCAGCGAGAGCTGATGGGGCGCGAAGCCCGCATAAGGCGATAATCGAGGACATAGACCCTGCACCAAAGCCCGTTTTCTTCGATGAGGGTCTGGAGAGCGTCAAAAAGCAGATGGCGGAGGCCGACCCATATACGAAGGTCTTCTTTGTCGACGTCGTTGTCTCCCACGCAAAGGGCGGGAAAGTCGCCGCATACAAAGTTACGGCTTATCATGGAGAGGATAGCCTTGAGGGCTAGTCCAATCGCCAAGTCACAGCCCGGCCTTAGTGCCGGGCTTTATTGTGAGGTCGACTGATTGCGAATTGCCTTTTTCACCTCAGCCAGGCTGTCGCATACGCCGCCAATCCCAAGCGCAACGACGCCCAGCGCAACAATGATGAGCCCCATGCCAATGTGAATATCGGTCCCACCGACGATGGCCATACCTCCGCCTACCAACCAAAGCGCTAGCGCGCACAGCAACATAAATGCGCTCATATACTTCTACCCCCAGACAACCGCACCGGCCTGACATCTCATCGAGTCAAAATGGCCGGTGTCTCGTACCTCGACCTCCGCAAACCGGCTTTCACCGCGCGGCATGTCGAATACTTGGCCCGAACCAGATTTGACCGGCGCTCCATCGAGCATCGTGAAACAATTGACGTTCATCGCTGAAACGGGCCGCCGAGCGTTGTTTGTTACTGTGACCGTCGCGTGACCGTTTGTGCGCCCTCGCCGGTCTGTCTCCATCCAAACGCGGTTTACCTCAATCGCGATCCCGGGCGACGCATCAAACGATGCCGCTGCCGGGCCCACCGCTAAACCGGCCGCGATCACGGCGGTAGAAATCCAAGATACAAGCGTCAAGGTGTTCACCCGGTATCGACCCAAGGTTGGACACTCGCGCGCAATTAGGGAGTCGTCAACATGGCCCTTGGTCTGCCCGCCAATCTACGGTTCGACATAACCGCGCGCGACCGGTCCGGCCCGGCCTGGCGCGGCGTCGAAAACTCTATCCAACGGACACAGCGCTCCCTGGGCGCGTTCATTCGCGCGGCCGGACCGCTTCTGGGCCTCGGCGGGGTTGCGGTCTCGGGCACAGCCTTGGCGTTCGCCACACGTGATGCTTTGGAATTTGCGGATGCTTTGGTCCTGGCCGCGGACCGCACGAGCTTTACCGTGGAGGAGCTAGAGAGCCTCCGTTACGCCGGCCGCCTTAACCGGGTCCAGTTCACGCAAACAGACATGGCATTACAAAGGTTTAGCAGAAGACTGGCGGAAGCGGCCAACGGCACCGGGGAGCTTCGCAACGATCTTGAAGGGCTTGGTATTCCGCTTCGCGACGCGAGCGGCCAGATGAGATCAAGCTATGAAATTCTACTTGATTTCGCTGATGCGGTCGCGAACGCCGAAAGCGAACAAGAGCAATTACGCCTATCTTTCAAGGCGTTCGACAGTGAGGGCGCAAGCTTCATCGCGGCCATCAGAAACGGCGCGGACGGCCTGCGCGAGTACCGCCGCGAAGCGGAGGATGCCAACGCGATCATGGGCGATGAGCTGGCTCGGAGCGCGGCGGAAGCGGCTACGGCTTTTGAGCGCATGAACCTGCAAATCACATCGGAGCGCAATCAGGCAATTGCGGAGCACGCTGAAGGACTGGAGAACCTCGCTGTCGCTTTGGGCGACATCGCACGATTGGGTATCCATGCCGCTGCAGCAATTGGCAACCTTTACGCCAACCTTGCTGATGGGCAAACGGAGGAGGACGTCCTGCGCGGGCTGGAGCTAATCCTGGACGGTAACCGCGACCGGCTGGCGGACTTGCGCGCCCGCGTGAATGACTATGCGGAAGTTCTTTCCGACCCGACCGCGTCGCGGGGCCAGATTCAGTTTGCGCGCAGTCGCGCTCAAGAAGCCGAAGAAGAGATACCAATTTTAGAACGCCGGATTCAGCGCCTAGAGCAGCGACTAAGCTTCCGAAGCTGGATTTCCGATGGCCTCGAAGAGCCTGAGCCTGAAGAGGGGGCCAGGCCACCTTCTTCCCCAGAAACCCTTCAGCAGCGCCTTGATCGCGAGAAAGGAACCGGAAAGCCCCGAGGCGACGCCACCGCCACAGGCCTTGATGACAAGCTGGAACGTGACGAAGCCTTAGAGCGCGAGATGGAGCGCAAGCGCGAGCTGACAATGGACCTGATGCGTGAGGAGGGTGAAGCGCGAGTGCGGGAGCTAGAGCGTCACCGCGGCGACTTTGTGAACGAGTTTGCGCACAGCTTCGCGGGCGGCATTGAAGCGGCTTTTGATGGCGACCTACAGGAGTTCATTGCACGCAGATTGCGTCAGGCCGCTTACCGAGGTTTGTACGACGCCTTCGCGCAGCTTGGCGGAGACCTGTTCGACCATTTCGGTGGGGGCGGCAAGGGTGGTGGGTTGAGCGCCATCCTCAGCGGAGGCTCCAACCTCCTGTTTGGCGGGAAGAAAGCCGCTGGCGGGCCTGTCGAGCCGGGCAAGTTCTATCAGTGGCAGGATCGCGGGCAGGAGTTTTTCGCGCCCCAAGTGCCTGGCAGCGTTCTCCGAGCTGATCAGATGGGCGGCGTCACCAACATCCACAATCATTTCCACCTCCATGCCGAGGGCGCAGTGATGACGGACGAGCTTCTTCAGCAGATGGATGAGAAGGCCGCGGCCGCCCAAAGGGGCGCAATCGAGACGTTTCGTCTCGGCGCTGCTCTCGATCAACGGCACAGCTCGCGCGCGCTGGGGCTTCCGCGATGAGTATTCTCCTGCCGTCCGTCCGCATCGCTCAGATTGCTGAGCGGCCTTATCCCGCACCCGCGATCAATGAGAGCGCGCTGGGTGGCAATACGCAGCGCTATGTTCGCGCGGGCCTCCGCTGGGAGTTCGTGGTTTCGCTCACCCATCTCCCGCAGGCCGACTGGCAGAACTGGGCAGACCTGGAGCGCACCGACGCTGACTTCCTGTTGCCGATCGACCAAACCGAGCTCGACGTGGGTGACCCAGGGTCGCCGCTGGTGAACGGGGCCGGGCAGGGTGGAACCTCATTGGCGATTGATGGCCTCAATCCCGGCTATCAGGTCCAAAAGGCGCAGTGGTTTTCCATCGTCACTGGTGCGCGGCGCTATGCCTACAAGGTGAACACGGCGCAGACCGGTGACGGCACGCTGTCCATCCGCCCGATGCTTAGAGTGAGCCCGAATGACAATGACGTGGTGGAGCTGGCCCAGCCCTATCTTCAGGGCATTGTCGTGGACTTTCCGGGCTTTACGGCGTTGCGCAAGCACAGAGCGCCATTGACCTTCACCATCCGGGAGCGGGTGTGATGCAGGCGGCTCTGATCAATCTGCTGCAGTCCGATAATCCGCACCTGATCGTTCTGATGAAGCTGGAATTGCCGACTGAAACCGTGTGCTTGAGTTCGGGCCTCCAGGTGCCTTATGGCGGCGATACCTATCTGCCGGCTGACGACGACTGGGGGATGCTGTCTCACGTGAATGTGGTTGCCTGGGGCCAGACGTCGCGCGCGGTCTCTCCGGATATCGGGCTCTTGATCCCGTCAGACGCCAAGATCCAGGTGATCGCATCCAAGGCGGTAGAGGACAGTCGCATCCGCATCTGGTGGGGTGCGGTCGATCCTGACACCGGGGCGGTGGAAATCGATGACGAGGATGGGCCTCTCTACACCATGTATCTGGACACCACCGACACCAGCTTCAGGGTTGGTGACCGTCCGACCCTTATCAAGACTTACCCGGCCACAGCCCACCAGCTCCGCCCGAGCACGCGCCAGCGTCTCAATCCCAGCTTCCATAAGTCGATCTGGGCGGGCGAAACAGGCCTCGACAATGTGACCGGGATCACAGATGCCGATGGCTGGCGTTCGAATGATCCGCCCCTGTCTGGCCGCTCCACTTCAGGCGGCACCGTGGGCGGTGGCGGCACCGGCGCAGCGACCCGCAATCTCGTTTAAGGCAGTCCTTCATGAGTCTCCCCGACCACGCCCGCCGAGCACGGGCTGCACAGGCGTGTCTGAAGCGCTTTGACGGAAAGCCGTTCGACTGGAAGCGCAATGACTGCGTGCGTCTGGTGCGTCACGACCTGCACCATCTGGGTGTGGGTGTGCCCTTCCTGAAGGGTGTGCGCTACGGCACGGCGCGGGGCGCGGCCAAGGCGTTGAAGGCGCAAGGGTTCGCCAACCTTATCGACGGCATGGACGCCACGGGCTTAGTCCAGATTGCACCGGCGCGCGCGATGATCGGCGATATCGTCGCCATCCCCACCGATCAGCCTGAGCCCTGGGGCGCAGCCCTCACGATCGCCGCGGGCAATGGTCGCCTGTTTGGCTTCCTGAACGGCCAGGGGCAGGTGATGCAGGCCAAGCAATTTATCGCTGCATGGAGCGTGCTCTGATGCCTCAAGCATTGGGCGGTATCGCCGTCGCCATCAAAGGCGCTGTTGGGGGCGCTCTAGGCGCTGTGGGTGTCAGTGCGACCACGGCCTATGGGATCGGCTCGGCCGTGGGCGCTTTTGCCACCTCCGGGGCCTTTCTGATGAGCGTGGGTGCCAGCGTGCTGTCCGCCGTGCTGGCCCCGCAGGTCGATATCGGCGGTGCGCCCGACGAATGGCAATCTGACCTTGATGCGCCCATCCCCTTCGTCATCGGCCGCAATGGGTCGGGCGGGTATCGCGTCCATCGCGATAGCTGGGGCGCTGACAATCGCTATCGCTCCATCGTCACGGTCTATTCCGGTGCGGGCCCGATCCAGGGGATTGAAGGGTGGAGCGCCGATGGTGAGGCCCTGACCCTTGGGGCCAACGGCGTCGTCATGGCTCCGGCGCAATACGCCAACAAGATGTGGATCCAATCCACGCTGGGTGACCAGCCACAGGCAGCTGCGCTCACACAGACGGGCCTAGACGCGGCTTCTCCTGCGATTGAGGGCTGGGGCACCAGCTCGCGCATCTCCGGCAAGGCGCATAGTTTCGCGACCTTCTACCAGGACAGTAAGTTCAAGTCCTATCCTGCGGGCGTTCCAGAGCTCATCCCGACGCTGCTTGGGATCAAATGCTACGATCCGCGACTGGACAGCACCTATCCTGGCGGCTTGGGGCCCTGTCGTGCCGATGACCGTTCGACCTGGCTCTACACAGTCAACCCCTACCTGCACGCGATCCACTGGATTCTCGGCTACTACGAGAATGGCAAGGCTGTCGGGGGCATCGATGCCGACGCTTCCGACGTCGATCTTCCTGCCTTTGTAGCCGGTGCGAATGTCGCTGATGCAAATGGCTGGGAGGTCTCGGGTCGGCCTACCACCAAGGATGATAAGCACGAAGCCCTGAACGCCATGCTGCAGGCGGGCGGCGGACGCTATATCGACCTGGGTGGACGTTATTCCTGCATCGTCAACGCGCCAGGGCTTACGGTCGCCACCGTCACGGCAGACGACACTGCGGGCGAGTTTGTTCTCAGCTCCAACACCAGTTTCGAGAACCGGCTCAACACCCTCACGCCGCGGTGTCCAATGGAGAGCCACCGCTGGAAGCGGGTGGATCAGGACCCCGTCACCAATCCGGCATGGGTAACCGAGGATCGCGGCCAAGAAACAGACGCACGAACCGACTACCCCTATGTCGCTGTGCGTGCCGATGGCTCGAACGCCAACCAGCCCGCAGAACTTGCCGCCTACGACATCCTGAATACACGTGAGTCCCTGCGGGGGATGGTGCCCCTGAAGGCCTATATGCGCCGCATCCGGCCTGGCGACATCTTCACGATCGATGATCCGCGCTTCCTGCTCTCGTCGGTGGAGGTGAAGTGTCTGCGCTCGGAGTTCGATGTGGCCACAGGCGTTGTCAATGTGGTCTTTCAGAGCGAGACGGCGGGCAAGCATGACTTTGCTCTTGGCCGGACCAATACGCCGCCATCGCCCCCGTCACTCACCGCGCCAGACTACTACAATGTCGCCGCGCCCGCTGGCGCAGCCTTCAGCGCGACCGCCGCGACAGGAAACCAGCCCGCCATCGTCGTGGCCGCTGATGCGGACAATGATTCCGCGACGGCCTTCATCCTTGAGTATCGTGTTCAAGGGGCGAGCACATGGGTCGAGTACGGCCAATTCGACATCGCCACTACAGACGTGGTGATGGCCGCGTTGGAGCCGAACACGACCTATGAAGTCACGGCGCGCTATGTGAGCCAGTTCGGTATCCGCGGTGCACGGCTTGATCCGCCGCTGGTGGTGACGACGGGCTCGATGGTGGCCGACGACGCCACCGGGCCCAGCCAGGATATCGCAGACTTTCTGGCTGGATTTGATCCCGCTGCCGCAGACCTTGGAGAACTGGCAGACAATCTGAGGGTCCGCCTTAACGCCCTCTTGGTCGACAGCCAGGGCGGCACAGACACCGACGCCAGCTCAGCCATTGAAAGCGCCCTTGGGCGGCTGAATGACCTGACCGAAGCTGTCGCAGAGGCGAGGCGGGCGGGCGACGCGGCGGTCAAAGCCAGACTCACCCGCACCGACGCACCAGGTGGTAATCTCGACCCCGACCCGACGCTCGCTTTGGGCTTCCCCAGCAATATCGCGCCGGCGGCGGGCACTGAAGGTGTGGGCGGCACGCTTGATCAGCCCGCCGCTACTGCGGTGTGGCGATGGTCAGATATCCCCGCTGCGGCGACGGATGCCATCGTTCTGAATGATATTGATCCGGTCGAGGTGAGACCTGGCCAGCAGATCGAGCTGACCGCCGCCATGGAGACCCTGGGCGTCTGTCAGAATCCGCGTTTGCGCCTGGTGTGGCTCGATGCGAATGGGGCGCAGGTGAATACCCCGGCAGAGGTGGCGCTGGCCGGTGGCTATATCCGGGGCGGGTCGTATCAGATCACGGTGCCTGCAGGGGCCGCGAAGATGCAGCGCCAATTCATTGCCGGGTCCAGCGGGGCAGGGGTCGGATATCTCTTGTGGCGCGATCCGGTGTGGCGCTTCGCAAACGAGGGCCAGGCCGCGCTCACTTCACCCAGTGACGGCGAGAGCAACTATGTCTCGACGGTGCGCCAGCTGCACTCCGCCACGCGCAATCTGTCCGTCCTGCAGAACAGCGTCTTCGTGGAGATCGATCGAGTTCGGGCATCGGTGGAGCAAATCATCTCCGCAGAAGCTGGTGAGGCTTTCGCTCTGGCATCCGACTTGACAGAGGTCCGCACACTGGTCGGCGCGCTTCAGGGCCAGCTGGTCACCCTTCAGGAAGCCTTCAACGCGGGGACTTTTGCGGAGCTGGAAGACCTTCGCGCCCTTCAGGTGGCGGTGGGTGATATCAACGCCATTGAGGACTACACGCTGGTGCAGGGCGTCGCCAAAACGCTACGGTCTCTGGGCGGGACGCTGGGCGATGACGACACGTCTGATCCTCGCGCGGCCCGTGTCCAGACCACGGCAAGCGCCTCTGGCGTGGATATCGGCATGGCCATCGCAGAGCCGTTCACGGTGGTGGAAGGCGGTCGGTTGGGCTGGGCCTGTGATGTTGAGGCCTTCGGTCCGCTGGGCCCGGTTCGCCTGGGCATCTACTTCCTGGGCAGTGATGGCTCTTTGGTCGGTGACCTGGAGGCGGCGAGCGTCACGGGCTCGGGGTGGATTGGTCGGGATGTGGCCAATGGCATCGTCACCGTTCCAGCCAATGCCAAGTTCGCTGCGCCCTATGTGCTGGCCACGTCCAGTGGCTCCGGCGCGATTGGCCTACGCATCCGCCGTCTTGGGGCGGGGGCCATGGGCGAGGATGAAACCGGGGCCTTCCCGTGGAGTGATCGCCCACGGCAGCGTGTCCTGGAAGCCTTCGCACAGCAGCGTCTGACCCAGTCCCTGGCCCAGCAAGTGGACTCGCTGCGCATCGCAGATGGTGAGGCGTCCATACGCATCCTCGAAGCCAATGAGCTTCGCGCATCAGGCGATGCCCTGGCGGCCGAGCGCGCCGCTGCGATCGAGGGCCAGATCGGAACACCAACTGGTGGCACGCTGTTCGGTCGCATCGGGCAAATCGACCAGCTCGTGATCGACCTGAGCAACAACAAGCTGGAGGCCTCGACCTTCCAGACCTTTGAGACGAGCTACAACCAGTTTCAATCCAGCTATAGCGCCTTTGTTGTTTCGACGACGGACGCGCTGGACGGGAAGGCCAGCACGGTGTCGGTCCAGCAGGCGCAAGCCACTGCGGACCAGGCGGACGGTCGGGCAACGCAGGCCCTGGGAGCCATCACCGAAAACGAGAGCGCAGCGGTATTCTTTCGGGTCTTGCTGGAGGCATCCGGTGGCGACCCGGCCATCATAGAGGCTTTGGCTGGCAAGAACGGGTCAGGGATTGGCCTGGCCGCGACCGCTGTTTGGTTGGCCAACTTGGTCGATGACGGTCAAGGCGGGCTCAACCCCGCCAAGGTCATCGAAGTCTCAAACCAGATCGCTACGGTTTTGACGCGCCTCCGCCTTGGACCCAATGCGGTCTTTGATACGGCCGATGGTCGCATGGAAATTGGCGCGCTGTCCTATGGTAGTGGCGCATTCGGCATGCACTTCAAGAATGCCGCTGGCGACACGGTCTTACTGCTGGATGTCGTCAATCAGGTGTTCGACATTTCTCCAGCCGCTGCAGCGGCGGGGTTTCTTGGGTCACGCCAGCCTGAAGTCTGGGGACAGCACTACCTTGTCCCAGTGGGTAATTATCCGAACGGCCCCGCTGCCCAGGCGGCGTTTAGCACCTTTACCAGACAGACACCGTGGGCCGCTCAAGATCCAAGCAATGTGGTGGAACTCGACGGTAATATCCGGATGGTCGCGAGTGCGGGGCTCTTTGAGCACTTTTACTACACAGTGCGTATCACCCGGTCGTTTCAAGACTTCGACCTGTGGGAATTTAACACAGATGTTCTGGTAGAGCCGGATGGGGTCTCTCAAGCCGGGGTGTCGGCCAATGCGAAAGGTGTTGGTGACCCGACACCAAAGCTGCACCCCATTACGGAGAAGGACGTCATTCCTGCAGGCGTCCCTGCAGGCTCGCTCGTGCGCTATATCCTCAGCGTTGAGCCGCGAAACATCGGCGGCCCATCAACGGCGTTTGAAAACTGGGCCGATGCAGGCGGGACCAAGACGCTCGAAGTCGCCCGGGCCTCGCTATTTGTTCGGACCTTCCGGCAGAACCTTTTCAACTAGGAGGCTTTCATGGCCACGATCCGCGGCTTCACTGTCCGCCATCTCCAGACCTGGACCAACCCGGTGACGGGTGTGCCCTATAGCTGGGACCGCAATCCGCGCTTCTATCTCGATCCGGTCGCCGATGCGGTTGCCATCGCTGATGCGAATGCCAAGGTTTCGGAAGGCATTTTGGATCGGGATGATTTGGGGATTGTTAACGCCCAAGCGCCTGGACCGATCGGTAGTGTGACCCCAGACACCGGGGCCTTCACGACACTCCATCTGACATCGGGAGCAAGTGCAGCGTTGCCGACGCTGGGCTCGACGGCCAACACGTCGATGCTGATCGGCTCCAACTCCACTTATGGGCTTGCGCTGGGCCACGACGCCGCCAGTGGAGATTTCTGGCTGCAGGTTATGTCCTGGTCCTCAGCTGCTGCGTACGACCTGCTGCTGAACCCCCAGGGCGGCAATGTGGGGATCGGTGTCGCCAATGCCGCTAACCTGCTCACCGTCGGCGGACAGGCCACCCCCGTAATTCAGATCCTGCCGACAACGGCCGTGGCGGCCGGCATGCAAATCTATGGGACTAGCGCGGACATGTACATCAACAACACCGAGGCAGGCGCGATCATCTTCCTGAACGCGGGCGTTCAGAAGCTGCGGACTGACGCCAACACCGGCAGCACGGGCGGCACCGGATCGGCTGGGGCCGGTAACCAGTATGTGGAGCTTCAGATCGCGGGTCAGCGATTCAAACTGCTCCATGACGGCACCCTGTGAGGAGAGAAGCATGACTGTTGAATACGAATGGGACGTCGTCACGGCGCGCTGGCGCGACAAGGGCGGTGCGTCCGAGGTCATTTATCAGGTCGTCTATCGCGTGACCGCCACGGATGGGGCGCATTCGGCTGATCACAGCTTTGGCTTTGACTGCGGCGCGCCTTCGAACCCGATGATACCGCGCGCGGACATCACCAAGGCGGACCTCATGGGCTGGCTGAGCGCCTCCGCTCAGTCGGATGCTGAGGCCCAGGCCCTGCGCGTGTTGACGGCCAGCATTGAGCGCCAGGCGTCCAATCCTCAGTCAGGCCTACCTTGGGCATCTGACCAATAGCCAGTGCACCCCACCTTCCAATCCGAAAGGAAATCACATGACCAATGAGTTCGACCTGACCGGCCCGGTCCTCACCCTGCGCGGTGAACCGATGATCGCCGACCACACCGGCGAAGGCGTGATGATCGCCGATATGATCGCCAGAGCGGTGACCGCTGACGATCCGCAGGTTGAGGTGACGAAAGTCGACAAGATCAGGGACCGCGCTCTGGCAATGAAAATCCTCCTCGCCACCGGCCCCGTGGACCTCAGCGCTAAGGAGGTTGTCCGGATCGATGATCTCTGCGGCAAGTTCCTATCAAAGCAGGTCTATCCGCAGATCGCGGAAATCCTCGGCACCGATCAGGTCTAGGCCGCACAGCCGCGTCCAGAACTATCCGCCCGGCCCATGGGGAGCCGGGCTTTTTCATGCCTGCGTCACAGCCATGGAGAGGGCGATGACCGACCTCATGCTCATTCGTCGGGAGGCGGATGGACTGTCCACACGTGGAGAGCTTCACCTCCACCCTGGGCCTCAACACTTATGCTACACGCTTGAGAACCCCTGGCTTGATAATCGCCGGGGCGCGTCGTCCATTCCCGTGGGCCGGTGGCCGCTCCGTCTCAGGGGCGAGGGCGGATACCATGCCGAGTACACCAAGCGCTTTGCTTGGCACGAAGAGATGGTTGAGGTGGTGGTGCCCGACCGCACATTTATCCTCTTTCACATCGGCAATTATCACCGGAACACAGACGGCTGCATCTTGGTCGGGGACCGCAAGGGCACGGATTTCGAAGGTGATGGATCGCTCACCGTGTGGGGTAGCGAGGACGCCTATACCCGCGTCTATCGCCACCTGCATGAAGCCGCGTCGAGCGATGGCCACCTGCACGTGATCGACGCCACCGGGGAGGGCGCGCAATGAGCGACCACACGTCAGTTTTGGAGTGGTTGGGGCTCAGCGGTCTGCTGGCCATGCTTGCGGCCTTCGCAAGCCACATCAGGCTAACGCAGCGCGTCACCAGTCTCGAAGACCGGGCAGACAAGAGCGATGACAACGGCGAGCGCCTGGCCCGCATAGAGGCCATCCTTGAGCGCGTGGAGCGCCGTATGGATAAACAGGAGAGTGAGCGATGATGGAAACTATCGCGATGAGGTTGGCAGCACAGTTCGCGCCGGGCCTTGTGCGCCGCCTGGTGGGTGACCGAGCGGGTGACGTAGCACAACGGATCCTCTCGCTGGGCGGGGCCATCACGGGGACCACCGACCCTGAAGAAATAGAACGCCGGTTGGAAGCGGATGCTGAAAAGCAGCATGAGTTTCGAATGCAGGCAGCGGCCTTAGAGGTGGAGCTAGAGAAGGCCTATCTCGAAGACCGAGAGAACGCGCGGTCGCGCGAGCTGCGTATGGCCGAGCTGGGGCGAAATGACTGGCTGATGTACGGCGTTGGCGGAATCGTGGTGCTCGGCTTCGTCTGTGTGATTATGGCCATCATGTTCATGCCTGACTTGTCGACAGCACAGCTTGATTTGCTCCAGTGGCTTGGGGGCACCCTGTCTGCGGCCTTCATGGCGGTGGTGGGGTACTTCTACGGGTCCAGTCGCGGCAGCGCGGAGAAGACGCGCCTGATGAGCGGCCCGCCCCCGCAGGGCTAACGCCTCGCCCCCGGCACCCCAGCCGGGAGCCTTCCCCGCTCATCGGCCCAGTAGAAATCTAGGTCTGAATGCTCAAACGCCTTGCCGCATTTGGGGCAGTGCCGGGTCTCGACGAGGTGATAGCGCATGGCGACCGCCTTGCCTGCCCGTGAGGCCGCTGGCGGACCACAGGGCACCCAGTGGTTAAACTCGCACCCGTTCTGGCAGGTGACCCAATATCCAGCGATGTGATCGTTGCTGCTATCCAGAGTGCCCATGACGGCACACTATATAGGATGAAGTTCCTAGGCTAGGACTGGTTGCCGCTCTTTAGCGCGTCTTCGGCGGTCTTGTGCATGTCTGCGAGATATTCGACCCAGGTGGCTTTGTCGGGTCCGCCGTTCTTGTAGGCATGGATGGCCATCGCGACCTTGGCGCGGATCGCAATCAGGGCTTCGGTCTTGTGCTCGCTTTGATCGTTCATTTCTGGCTCCATCCAACCCCAGGACGAGAAGAATGGGATTATGAAATCTCAAAGTGAAGGGCCAAAGTGTCGATTATTCTATGGGTGCATAAAAATACGTACGATTATTCACCCGGTGCATAATTTCGAGGCCGCCTAATCCTCAGACGTGTGTTTCGATTTCTCTTTTCTCCTAATTTCGTCGAGGATTCGCGCTTTCTCTCGCTCGATTTGTTCTTCGCTCAGCGTGGGATATCGGGACCCGACATCCAGGTGAGCCTCTGTGAAGAAGTGGGTCATCGGGCGGTCATAGACTAAGTCCGCCAGCAGAAGCAGATAGTATGCATCGAGCCGGGCTGTGCCGGCCTCCATTCGATTGTAGAGCGACTGGCTGATCCCAATCCGGTCAGCGACCGCCTGTTGCGACCAGGCGTCTTTATTATTCGCCTCATCTCTGCGGAGCAGCCGGGTGAGGCGCAGCTGTTCGCCTACGGCTTTCTGTACCCGTAGCCTTCGTGCGCGCTCCTCCGGCGTTTCCTTTCGGCGGCGCTTACTCACTTAGGGGAGGCTTCCGCCGCCATTGCCGTTGCCCGGGTCGTACAGGACTTCCTCGCCGTCGATTTCGACAACAACCGTGTAGGGTATTCTATAGGCATTGATCACCCGGCCATCATCGCCATAGACGTTGACCCGCAGGGCGATGCTGCTCCCGTCGCCAATCACTTCTGATTTGTATCCGCGGTCAGCATCCACATGAACGTTGGTGAAGCGCGCCCGCTTAACAGCATCGACGTATTCAGCCTTCGAGGTCGTGGCGCTGAAGATGTAATCAGTGTTGTGGCCAGTATGGAGATTCCCGTCACCGTCACGATCTGAGAGGTGCCATTTGCCATCCGGTTTTTTGGTGAGGAGCAAATAGATACGTCGCTGGTCGCGGTCGTGCACTACTAGCGGCGGGAAGATGTCAGCCATCGGTTTCTCCATCTAGGTTTTGAGCGGTGAGGGGACGGCTGTTCCAGTACGCGGCATCGAAGGGGGCATTGAATCCCGCCGCTACCAGATCAGCCCTTACCGACTGGGCGTCCTGCGACATTCCCAGGCGATCCAGGAGCCGAGACCTCACGGCTGCGTTGAGCGCGTGAGGCGGCATCTCATCAAGCGCGGCTAGGCCCGCGCGATAGGTCTCATCCGCCAAGCCCTGGTTGCCAAGCGCGGCATGGCTATCGCCAGCGACCTCATAGGCCTCACCCACAAAGCGCCCCGCATCGGCGTCAGGCACGCCCATACCGTCAAAGAAGTAGATGGTATTGTTGGCCAGCCGAATGGCGGTATCCCACCGACCCGACCGGAAGGCGATCTGGCTGTTCAGGACGTTGAACGTCACCACCTCATTGTCGGGCCGCCCGGTGAGAGATGGAGCGGAGGCTTCATTATGCTGCCGGCCGGCATAGCTGGCGATCAGCTGAGAGCTACCCCAATCTTCCTCAAACAGCTCCAGATAGGCACGCTGTCTGAGCAGGTGTTGATAGACCAGCTGAACACGTCGGGACTCGGGGTACTGATCGACGAGCGCCTCCGCCTCTGCAAGCGGTCCTGCGGTTAGCTCGCGCGCTTCAATCACGCGCCCCAGATAGATGAGCAGCCATCCTGTCTCGCGGATCGCATTGAACCGGATCACGCCGCCGCCTTCCACGCGGTCATAGATGGCCAGCTGCGCCCGGCGCTGCTCGAGCGCCTCGTTGAGGCGTCCAAGGCCTAGAAGTGCATCAGCCCGCCAGCCAATTGCGTTGGCGACGTCCAGCTCTGAAACAGCATCGGATTGGGTTGCGACGGCCGCCAATTCACTTTGTGCTCGCACGATGGCTTCAAGGGCATCTTCAGTTGCCCCATAGTCAACCTGCAGAGTGGCCTGATTGAACCATCCATAGGCGCGCTCTGCGCGGTACACGGGATTGAACGGATCTAAGCGATAGAGCGCTTCGGTCAGCTCCGCATAGCGGTCGAAGCCCGTAATAGCGTCCTCTCGGTTATCCCAACGCCAGTCGAAGTTCGCCAGGTAGAACTGCGCATCTGATTGCGCTTTAGCCGCGTCGGCGTTTCCGCGCGCCAGTCTGACAGCGCGACCCGCTTCGCGAAGGGCCTCAGCAAAGAGTGACCGGGCCTCTGTCTCGCGTCCGTCGGTTTCGGCGGCCTGAGCCTCACCGATCAGGCGAGTGGATTCAGCGATGGCTCTGGAGCTTTCATCCATCACCATCTGAATGGCTTCGTTGGCTTCAGGAGACCCGGATTGAAGTCCGCTCCAGTAAAGCAGCCCACTCGCCGCAATGACGGTGATCGCGACCCCTGCGGTTGTGCCCGTGTGCTTACGCACAAAGTCATTGAAGGCCCGGATCAACGACTTTCGCTCGGCATCCGTTTGGAATGCCGCATGGAAGACCAGCTTCTGATAGATCGGGTCCATGTCCTCTACACGCTGCATGGTGTTGGACGTTGGCGCATTCGCGGCTTGGCCGAGCGCTCGAAGTATTTCGATCCCCTCCGGCCAGGACGGCACGCTGCCGAGCATGATCTGCTCATAGCGCAGCTCACCAACCACTCCGACGATCTTTTCGACTACGCCTTTGGAGCCATCTGGATCATCGGCCACAACCGCCTCAATGAAAGCATTCCACTCGGCATGCGCGCGGCTCAAATCTGTCTTGTGTTCTGAAGAGTGTCCCATTTGCGAAAGATTAGCTGGGGTTGCGCTGAATGCAATCTCACCCAGCGTGTGGTTATTCAGCTCTCGCGTTGAGGTGTCCCATGGCCCAAAAATCGTGGGACACTCTGGACCCCAAACCATTGGGACTATTGTGGGGAGATTTGAGGTGTGGTGCCGGCTGAGGGACTTGAACCCCCGACCTTCGGTTTACAAAACCACTGCTCTACCAACTGAGCTAAGCCGGCGCACCAAGGGTGTGAGACATACGCCATGGCGCGCGCTTCGCCAAGATGGCGGTGCGGTTGGTTGAACGCTGTTACGCAGAACGCGCCGACCGGTCGCATTTAAATGCCCTCTCAGGGGCATAGGCTAGCCCCATGGCAGAGCTTCGGCGCGTTTTGGGGCCCATCAGCTTGTCGGTCTATGGGATCGGCGTGACGATTGGTGCGGGCATTTATGCGGTCACTGGCGAGATTGCAGGCCTTGCCGGGGAGTGGACGCCTGCGGCTTTCTTGGCGGCCTGTATTGCAGCGATGTTCTCTGCGTTGTCTTACGCGGAAATGGCCACACGCCACCCCGAAAGCGCAGGTGAGGGTGCCTATGTGGCCCAAGGCCTGAGGTCGAGGCCCTTGTCTATCTTCACGGGATACGCGGTGGCCTTGTCCGGGCTGATCTCATCGGCGGCCATATTGCGCGGGTTTGCAGGCTATTTCACCGAGTTTGCAACCTGGCCCATACCGTTGGTGATGCTGGGGGTTCTGGCGATCCTGACCGCCGCCGCGCTTTGGGGCGTGCGTGAAGCAGTTTGGGCAGCTGGCATCGTGACCGTGATTGAAGTGGCAGGCCTGGTCATTGTCGTTGTCGCGGGCTGGCCGGAGGCGGTGAAGTCACCGTCGGTGATGACGCTATCCAATGCGCCGGCCTTCACCGGGTTTGCGGCGGCCATGTCATTGGCATTCTTCGCTTTTGTTGGCTTTGAGGACATCGTCAACATGGCCGAGGAGGCCCGGCAGCCGGAACGCACTCTGCCCATTGCCATTGGCACCACGCTGGGCGCTGCGCTGGTGCTTTATGGATTGATTGGCTGGGTGTCGGTGTCCGCAGTTGGCCCTGAGACCCTGGCTGCCAGCCCGGCACCCCTGGCGCGTGTCGTGGAGGCGGGGCTGGGTGGAAACTCTGGAGACATCCTGGCCGCGATCGCCTTGATTGCCATGGTCAATGGTGTGCTCGTACAGATTTTGATGGCGTCTCGCGTGCTTTACGGCATGGCGCGCCGAGGCAGTGGTCCGCGCGTTCTTGCCTTGGTTCATCCGTCTCGGAGGACGCCGCATGTTGCGACCTTGGTGTCTGCGGCGGTGGTTGCCATGCTGGCGCTGGCCGCGCCCTTGTCCATTCTGGCGCAGGGGACAGTTTTTGTCGTACTGGTGGTGTTTGTGCTGGTGAATGCGGCGCTGATTATGACCAAGCGGCGTGCGGAGATCAGCGATCATGCCTATTTCACCGCGCCGGGCTGGGCCCCGGTCGTCGGTCTGGTGATCAGTGTGACGCTTTTCATTCTGTCTGTTGTTGGGCTGTTTGGCTAAGTCTGGCGCGAGGTTTGCAGCAGCCTTGGGCAAGTGACCCAAGGATAAACGCCATGGCGACCGTTTTTTTGTTAGGCAATCTGCGCGCGAGCCTCACCCTGGCGCGATCCCTGGCCAAGGCCGGGCACAGAATTGTCGCCGGGATGGATGGTGCCGACCCTTATCTCTTCCTGTCCCGCCATGTGGCCCAGACCGTCGTGCACGCACCGCTGGACGCTGCGCCTGAGGCCGCGCTGCGCGCACTGATCCCAGAGCTGGACCGGCTCAATGTGGACATCCTGCTGCCGGTCAGCGAGGTCGCAACGCGGCTGGTGGCGCAGCAGGCGGATCGGCTGACACCCCATGTAAAGCTGGCGATGCCGGACCCTGTGCTGGTCAGGCGCTGTGCCGATAAGGCGGGGTTGTTTGAGGCCTGTGAAGCCGCAGGGGTACCGCTGGCCCAGCGACGGATTGTCTCCTCTGTGGCCGAGCTTCACCGCGCCGCTGATACGGTGGGTGCCCCCTTAATCGTTAAGCCGACGGATTCCACCGCCTATGTTCTGGATCGCAAGGCTTTGCGCTTTGACTGCGTGAGCGCGGCGAAAAGCGCCGTTGCGGCATGGCCCGCTGGTCATCAAACCCTGTGCGTTCAGCGATTTGTCGATGGCCCAAGGTTGAACGTGTATTTCGCAGCCCGTGAAGGCCGGCTTTTGGGTGCCGTCCCGGTGGAGATTACCCGGACCGATGCCCTGGATGGGACAGGCTATGCGGTCGCCGGTCGCTCTGTCGTCGCGAGCGACGCTTTGCGCCAAGCCACTGAAACCTTGATTGATTATCTGGGCTATCATGGCGTCGGGTGCGCGCAGTTTATGCAGTCCGCCGATGGCCAGGCGTTGAGTTTTCTAGAGATCAATCCGCGGCTGGGTGCCAATTTCAAAATTGCCGAAGCGTGTGGATTGCCGCTTTCAGAGCTTGCGGTGGCCCTACCGATGGGCGATGCGCCTTGGTTTGAGAGCGATCCGTGGCGCTTTAAGGCCGATATTCGCTATGCCTGGACCAAGGGTGCCGTTTCTGGGGCTCTGAAAGCCAAGCGGGCCCGGGATATCGGGTGGGCTGGCTGTCTGGGGCTTATGTCTCAGGCGGCACGCGAAGCCCTTGCCCCTTGCCATCTGACCTTCGATCTCGCCGACCCGCTGCCGACGCTGGGGAGCTATACGAATATTATCGCGGGCAAGCTCATGGAGCGCCGGGTCACCGCGATGCTCGCTGCGCCTGAACAGGCTTAGGCAGATCGTCTTTGCATCGCCGTCCTTCCCGTCGTGGGGTGAGGGCGCGAAGCGAACGAACGGCCATGAAAATGGGTGGGTCGGGTGAAGAGCATCGAATCCTGGCGCTGCCCCCCACCCGACCAGGCCTTCGGCCTGCCCACCCTCCCCACGAGGGGGAGGGACGGGTACCAAGCCTTTTAGAGAGTTATGCGAGACCTCACCTCCATCAACGGCGGTGCGCAGGTGCGATTTCCTTCACCCTTCTAGGATGACAGTGTGCAAGGCGAGGGCTATGTGTGCGACACCACTCATGCACAGGTTCCCCCAATGGCCCGTATCCTCATCACCAGCGCGCTGCCTTACATCAATGGCGTGAAACATCTCGGCAATTTGGCCGGGTCCATGCTGCCGGCCGATGTCTATGCCCGCTTCCAGCGGCTGCGCGGCCATGAGGTTCTGGCCATCTGCGCAACCGATGAACATGGTACGCCGGCTGAACTGGCGGCCGCAGCGACGGGTCAGGATGTCCGCACCTATTGTGATGAACAGCATGATATCCAGAAAAGCCTCGGCGAGCGCTACGGCCTGGCCTGGGATCATTTCGGCCGCACCTCATCGAAAGCCAATGCAGACCTGACCCAGCATTTCGCCGAGGTGCTAGAAGCCAATAATCTGATTGAAGAAGTGGTTGAAAAGCAGGTCTTTTCCATCGATGACGACCGCTTTCTGCCGGACCGCTATGTGGAAGGCATTTGCCCCAATTGCGGCTTTGAGCATGCCCGCGGCGATCAGTGCGATAATTGCGGCAAGCTCTTAGATCCGGTCGACCTGATCGAGCCGTATTCGGCGATTTCCGGGTCTCGCAATCTGGAGGTGCGCGACACCCGTCATCTGCGTTTGAAGCAGACGGTGGTGGAAGACCGCCTGCGCGCCTGGGTTAACGCCTCCACCGACTGGCCGCCGCTGGCCAAATCCATCGCCAATAAATGGCTGGATGAAGGCCTGCGTGACCGTACGATCACCCGCGATCTGAAATGGGGGGTGCCGGTCACCAAAGACGGGGCTCCTCGCGACGGCTTTGAGGACAAAGTCTTCTATGTCTGGTTCGATGCGCCGATCGGCTATATCGCGGCGACGGTGGAGTGGGCGGAAAAGACGGGTCAGGACTGGGAGCGCTGGTGGCGCACCGATAAAGGTGCCGACGATGTCAGCTATGTCCAATTCATGGGCAAGGACAATGTGGCCTTCCACACCGTCAGCTTCCCGGCAACGCTGCTCGGGTCTGAAGAACCCTGGAAGACAGTCGACAAGCTGAAAGCCTTTAACTGGCTGAATTGGTATGGCGGCAAGTTTTCAACATCCAACCAGCGCGGGGTCTTTATGGACAAGGCGCTGGAGCTGCTACCGGCCGATTACTGGCGCTGGTATTTGACCGCTTACGCGCCGGAAGGGGCGGACGCCCAATTCACCTGGGACCATTTCCAAAGCGCGATCAACACCGATCTGGCCAATGTGCTGGGCAATATGGTCAACCGCATCCTGAAATTCGCCACGTCCCGTTTTGATGGAGTGGTGCCAGAGGGGGGCGAGCCCGGTGAAGACGAGGCCTGGCTCGCCGGGGAGGTTGAGGCGCGTCTGACCGCGATTGCTGAGCACTATGAGGCCATGGAGTTTCGCAAGGCGGCGGCGGAAACCCGCGCATTGTGGGCGGCGGGCAATGAGTATCTGACCCGTGCTGAACCCTGGTCGCACTTCAAAACCGACAAGGACCGGGCGGCTGTCGGGGTGCGCACGGGGATTAATCTGATCACTCTGGCTGCGATTGTGGCTCAGCCGGTGATTCCGGGCGCGGCCAAAACCATCCTCGACGCCGTCGGGGTCCCTGAGGATCGGCGCACCTGGCCAACCGGCTCTGGCGCAGAGCTGCTCGATGCGCTGCCACGGGGGCTGGCCTTCTCTGTCCCCGACGTCTTGTTCGCCAAGGTGGAAGACGCGCAAGTGGAGGCGTGGACCGAAGCCTTTGCAGGTGCCAACTGAAGTCGACTGAACACAGTTAGCGCTTCATCAACCCTGTTGGCCCATGGTCGCTGCTTCGATGATGGGGAGCGGCATGACCGACGCACCGATTTTAGGAGAGGGCGCATTGAGCGCTGAGGCTTTGGCGGCTGCCAATGTCCATCCTGAAAGCGGTCTGGCAACCGATTATCTCAACCATTTCAATGAAGTTGTGATGCTTCTTGAGATGATTGGCGATATGCCAGAGATGGCCGACGACATTCTCGATTGGAAGCCTTGCCCCTATGAAGCGCATTTCGTGCGGACCGGCTATGCCGGTGCAGACACGGTGATTGGGGCCTATGCGGCCGTCCCGCACGCCCTCAAAGCGCATTTTCAGACCATTATCACAGCGCTGGACGACGCTCTGGGCGAAGCCCAGGACAAGCTTCGCGCCGAAGATGTCATGGGGGCGGTCACGTTGGCGGCCCAGGACATTGCCCCGCTGCTTGCGGCGGCCCGTGCGGCCGTACACGGGCGCATCGAAGGTGACGGCATTGATGAAAGCCAGGCCGACCAGGCGGAAGTCGACGCCCTATTTGGCTAGGGCGTAGCGTTGACCTGACCCCCGGAACCGGTCTGCAATGCCCGCAAAGAGTTGCGAGCATAAAGATGACCGTTTTACGCATTTCCTCCGGAGCCCCTTGGGAGAACAAAGTTGGCTATCGCCGCGCGGTGCGCGTCGGCAATCACGTCTTTGTCGCCGGAACCGTGGCCGTTGATGAATCCGGACAGCCGTTTGCGCCGGGCGATGTGGGAGCTCAGGCCGCCCGCGCGCTGCAGATTATTGAAGCGGCATTGCATCAGGCCGGTGCCCAGATTGACCATGTGGTGCGGACCCGCATTTTCACCACTGACATGCATCCGGACACTCAAGCCGCAGTGGGGGCGGCACATCTGGCCATGTTCAAGGACCACCCACCGGCTTCGACTATGCTGGCGGTCAGTGCGCTGGCCCATCCTGCTTTTCTGGTTGAGATCGAGGCGGATGCGGTGATCCTCTAATATCAGGGCCCGCCCGTATCCTAGCGGGGCGTTACTGCTCGCAATCAGGTTGGCAGCCCCAGGGCAGGTCCTCAACAGGCCCATCATGCGCGGGAATTCGCACGCTGAGTTTCCGTCCGGCCACGTCATAGGGCGTTTCTATATGGGGGAGGAAGGGGCCCCAGGCGAGATATCGGCACACTTCTAGCTCGATAGTCAGGCCTTCGATCTCACACTGGTAGGATACAGCAACATAGGTCGCTCCGGTCCGTATTCTGATCGGCTCAAGCGTGTCTTCGCACATTGAAAAGAGCTGCTTTCGGGCATCTTCAGACAGCATGTCCAGGCCTTGTTCTGTTCGCGGATCAAGCGGTCTGGCGAAGAAATGCCCACGAGCGGTTTCCACCTCCTCAGGAATGCCCCCTGTGACCTCAGTTGCGTAGAACAAGGGATTGTCAAAATCGAGATGCCTCGCCTGGCTCCATGGGAAGATCCAGATCACAAACAAGGCCAGACTAACCAGCAATACGAGCGTAAGCGTTCTGAGCACTGGGCAGCACCTTTGTTGGCCATGCGCGGGGATCCGCGTCTCTGCTGAAGTGGTAGACGAAACCGCAGACGCAAGTGCGACTGATCACGCGCGCACAGGATCACTTGTTTTGGCTTGAGATCGAGGCGGATGCCGTTATCCCTTAGGGCCTGATTTCTCACCAGGAGCACGCCGTCATGGACCTCTCACTCATTCCCGCCGATCAGCCTGTGGCGGTGATGGCCGGCCTGTTTGGTATCGCAGCAGCCGGCTTTTTGCTTGAGAAGACCAAGTTTGGCGCGCTGCTGACCGGTACGGTCTGGGCGATCCTGATTGCCATTCTGGCCACCAACCTTCGCCTGCCTGTGGGCACAACCGACGGCGGAGATACGGTCTGGATGGGCCTGATGCCCTTTGCCTCCAGCGCATATGACTTCGTCTTTCGCTATGCTGTTCCGGTGTTGATTCCGCTCTTCCTGATGAAGGCGGACCTCCGCCGCATTCTGTTTGAAACCACGCGCATGACCGGGGCCTTTGCCATCTGTTGTGTGGCGACCCTTGTGGGCGTTTTTGGTGCGGTGCTTTTGGTCGATCTCGGCGCGCAAGAGGCTGCGGTCGCTGCGTCTCTGACGGGCTCTTACACTGGTGGGACCGTCAACTTCGTTCCGCTCACGCAGATGACCGGTCTGGCTGAAGATGGCGCTCTGGTGGCGGCGATTATTGCTGCGGACCATTTGGCGAGCGCCAGCTGGGTCGCCGTGATGGCCGTGCTGCCTGGCATCGCCTGGGTCGCGAAACGCTTTGTGCCTCGCGACCACACCCAGGGCGAGGTCGAAGACGCCGGTGAAGGCAGTGGCGGCCGGGTGACATCGCTGAGCCTGGCCTTGACGCTCACCTATGCCCTGGTCGTTGTGGCCTTGGGCGATGCGATCGTGCGAGGCGGAGCCTATGTGTTTGAAACCTGGTGGGGTTTGGGGGCAGACGATTTGCGCGCCATCATTGGTGTGTCCATTGGTGATTTGCGCTATGTCGCGATTACCGCGCTGGCATTGATCCTGCCCACCGCCATTCCAGGCCGGATGGCTAAACTCCATGGCGGCTTTGAGCTGGGCGTGGTGTTCGCCTTCATGTTCTTTGCCGCGATTGCTGCGGAATCCAATATTGGCATGCTGATCGAGGTTGCACCTCTGATCGGGCTCTTCATCCTGGTTCTGGTCAGTGTGCACGCCGTTGTGGCGCTGGTGCTGGCTAAGTTTTCTCGCCTGTCTCTGCCGGAGATTCTGATTGCCTCAAACGCGGCGATCCTGGGCGCGACAACCGCGCCGGCGCTCGCAGCGGCCAAAGGCTGGCGTGATCTCGTCACGCCGGGCGTCCTGATGGGGGTGCTGGGCTATGCGGTGGGCACGGTGCTGGGCACAGCGGTGTTCGGCATTTTGAGCTAGGCCGTTACAGGGGCCCTCTGGATCTAGATCTGCGCCCCTTGTGCCCTGACGCGAACACAGCCATCGTGTTGATCTCTGTAGTCATTGAAAGGAGGTGATCCGATGTCGAGTGTTTCACGTTCAGGACGGTCCGCCCTGCGCGGCGCGGTGGTGTTGGAGCAGCCTTCGGTGCTTACCGCCTAGCGCATCGGCTTAGCCAAGGACGGCTCGTCCAGGCTGAACACGGTAAAGGCCCCGCCGATGCGGGGCCTTTATTTGTTTGCGCAGCCGGTGTGCTGGCCCGTCCCATCACACCCGAAGGCGCGCGCGATCGATCAGCGTATCGGTGTCGATCGCGGCTTCACCGGCCCCCAGCATCACTGGGCGCTCTTCGATCCGGCGGCGGATATATGCGTCGGATACAGGCTCCAGCCCGGCGCGGATAAGGGCAGAAACTATCAACGCCTGAGCGGTCAGCTCCGTGAAGCGACGCGCGTCTTTATCGCCCAAGTTCGCAGTTATCAGCCGCCGAATCTCGGTGATTTGGGCATCCAGCTCGGCAGCGCGTCCCTGCGCTATGGTGAGCTCTGCCTCCAAGGCGGCGCGCGCGGCGGCGTCGCGGCTAAGGGCGCGTAGCACGTCCAGCGCGATCACATTGCCCGACCCTTCCCAGATCGCGTTGAGCGGGCTCTGGCGGAACAGGCGCGGCAAAGGGTGTTCTTCCACATACCCGGCCCCACCATGGGCTTCCATCGCCTCATAGACCAGGTAGGGCGCGCGCTTGCAGATCCAGTATTTCGCGATCGGGGTGAGGATGCGCGCCAGGGCCGCTTCGCCCGGGTCCGTCGCGGCCTTGTCAAAACTCTCAGCCACCCGGAAGCCAAGCGCCAGGGCGGCGTCGGCCTCCATGGCCAGCTCGGCGAGGACGTCACGCATCAAGGGCTGGTCGATCAGGCGGCGCTGAAAGGCGCTGCGCCGGTCGGCATGCCAGACGGCCTGGGCGGCAGCGCCGCGGATCAGGCCGGCCGAGCCCACCAGGCAGTCGAGCCGGGTGTGGTTGACCATCTCGATAATGGTGCGCACGCCGCGGCCTGGCTCACCCACGCGGCGGGCATAGGCGGACTTGTATTCGATTTCGGAGGAGGCGTTGGACTTATCGCCGAGCTTGTCCTTCAGGCGCTGAATCTCAATGGCATTTCGGGTTCCGTCCGGACGCCAGCGCGGCACCAGGAAACAGGACAGGGCTGCAGCGTCGCCGTCACCTTCATAGGCCAGTGTCAGGAAGCCGTCGCTCATGGGCGCGGAGCAGAACCATTTATGGCCGGTCAGCTCGACTTCATCGGCGGAGATGGATGTCGCCCGCGTGGTGTTGGCCCGCACATCCGAGCCGCCCTGCTTTTCAGTCATCGCCATGCCCAGCGTCAGGCCAACCTTGTCTTCCGGCGGCAGGAAGCGCGGATCATATTGCCCGCTTATGGCCCCTTCGATCCAAGGACCCGTCCAATCGGCATGGCGTAGCGCTGGGACGCAGGCATAGGTCATCGATTGGGGGCAGCACACACCGGCATCGGCATGGCCCATCAGGATCAAGAGCGCGGCATGAAGCGTGTGATTGGCGGTCTGCGTGGTCCAGGCCGCTGAAGACACACCATGGCTCAAACCCAGCTCCATCAGCGCGTGGTAGGCGGGGTGGAATTCCACCTCGTCCACGCGCTGACCGAAGCGGTCGAAGGGTTTGAATTGCGGCGGGTTTTCATTGGCCACGCGGCCCAGATCGAGCACGGCGGCCGAGCCGACTTCGGCCCCAAAGGCGCTTAGGCGGTCATCGTGAGCCTTGCCCGCATTGCGCCGGACGGCGTGCGACAGCATGGCATCATCAGAATACCAGTTCACGCCGGCCAGCGGCTCGGACTGATTGAACACATCATGGGTGGCAAGCTCGGTGCGCGGCGCGTGGTGTTTCATGGGCTTCAGTAAGCGTCAGGCCTGGCCGCCTGTCGAGCATTGCCAGCGGCTTTCGACCAGATGACCAAGGTTTAACGGGTGTTTTGGGCGATTTTCGCACAGCTTTGCCGATGTATCGCATCTAAAGCGGCGGCTTGGCGCATCTGGGTGTAAGACGTCCATTCACGCTCACGGGAGAGCTTTCGACATGTCCATTCTTCTTACCGCGATTGCGGCTGTGGCCCAGTCCACGTCCCCGACAGTTAGCGTCACTGACTTTGTTGGCGAGATTCGTATCGAGCAGGGCTCCAGCCTCTCGGCGCGCGTTGAACGCCAGGGCAGTGCGCCCACGGTTCAGATCGAAGACCGCAATGGTGGCCTGATCATCGATGGCGGTCAGGAAACCCGCCGCTGGGGCTGTTATGGTCGCGGCGAAGACCGTCGTGTCGGGCGCAATCGCGGCAATGCCATTCGGTTCAGCGAATGGCCGCTGCTGGTCATCACCACGCCAAATCCGGCCAGCTTCTCGATTGAAGACTCCATCTTCCGCGGTGCGGCGGGTGATCTGGCCAACCTGGATCTGTCGGCAGCCAAGTGCGGCGGCTTCGTCGCGGGGGATATCAGCGGCGACGCGTCGATCGGGCTGAGCGGCTCCATGGATATCATCCTGGGCGATGTGGGCGGCGATGCCGGCGTCAGCATTTCAGGCTCCGGCGATGTCGAAATGGACAATGCTGGCTCGCTTGAGGTGCGTGTGTCGGGCTCGGGTGATGTCGGCGCCGAAGACATTAGCGGTGATCTGACCGTGAGCCTGTCCGGCAGCGGCGATGTGGAAGCCGGCCGCGTGGCGTCGCTGGACGGCCGCACCAGCGGATCGGGCGACATCACCGTGAGCAGCGCCATGGGCGGCGTAGTGTTTCAAACCAGCGGCAGCGGGGATCTGAGTGTCGGTGAAGCCGGCGACCTGAATGTCCGCTCCACCGGCTCCGGCGATATCGACGCAGACTCCATCAGCGGCGCACTGGACGTCATGCTATCGGGATCCGGCGGTGTCACCATTGATGAGGGCCGTTCCACCTCCACATCAATCCGTATCTCCGGCGGTGGCGATGTCATCTTTGGCGGCGTGATGGTCAATCCTGAGATTCGCATCTCCGGTGGCGGCGATGTGGTCGCCGGCGCGGTTGAGGGCTCTCAGAATGTGCGCTCCACCGGGGGTGGCCGCTTCACGGTCCGCGGCGCTGGCTAAGCTGGATTGATCCGGGGGTCGAAGCGCGACGCCTCATAAAGCGCGATGGCCGCGGCCGCCGCCACGTTGAGGCTTTCCGCCTTCGGTCCCATCGGAATGCGCGCCAGCGCGCTGCAATGCTCGGCCACGCGCGGGCGCAGGCCTGGCCCCTCAGCCCCCAGCACCAACACCAGGCCCGGGCCGGCATTCGCTTCGACTTCTGCCGCCAGGCTGGCGTCGGCTTCACCGGCCAGCCCAATGGCATAGCGGCCCTCTTGCGTGAGGGCTTGAAGCGTGTCGGCAATATTGGTCACGCGTACATGGGGCACGGTTTCCACACATCCCACTGACGCTTTGCAGACCGTCCCGAACAGGGGTGGGGCCTTACGGTCCTGCATGATCACCGCGCGGGCCCCGAAGGCGGCCGCAGACCGGAACACTGCACCGACATTTTGCGGGTCGGTGATCTGATCAAGCACCACGAGCAGGCCGTGGGTGTTCGCCGCGACGGCATTGAGCGATTCCGGCTCCAGGGCTGAGGCTTTCAGCGCAAAGCCCTGGTGGACGGCGCCTTCAGGCAAGCGGGCTGAAATCTCTCCGGGCAGAACGATGTGTGCGCGCTTGCGGTCGGCCTCGGCCAGGTCCGCGCTGGCATTGCGCGTCACCTGTAAATCCAGCGTCTTACGGCGCGGATTGGCGAGCGCTGCCAGCACCGCATGACGGCCCCAGGTCCACCCCTCATGGGCCAAATTGGGGCGCGCTGCACGTCGTGCTGCACCCGGTCTTTTCTCGGTGTTGCGCCGCGATGGGGCCATGACTATAGTCCGCGCTCCGAATTGAGGGAGCTGCCTCGTTAAAGCCCTTAGCGCGCTGGCGCAATCGGCTTTCACGCCAACCGCTCACCCCGCTTCGGTCCCGCACTCGTCTCCCACGAGTGCGCTGCTAAGCATGGCAGACCCTGTGGAGGGGTGGGAGAGTGGTTAAATCCACCAGACTGTAAATCTGGCCGCTATGCGTACGCTGGTTCGAATCCAGCCCCCTCCACCATCCTTCGCTCGCTGCGCGAGCTCGGTTTTTGCTTGTCCTCCCTCCCATCCGGTCGGTCGGGCGCGATGACAGCCCCCTCAGCCTTCATCAACCGCTCGAGACCATCGCTAAGCTCTTGTGACGTTGTGTAGCTGGTGTCTCCCCCCGTAAACAGGGGGAGATAACGTTGGCCGCTTTCTCTCCTCCGTCATTCCCGCGAAAGCGGGGACCCAGAGAGGACAGGGCTCAGCGTTTCAGGGCTCTGGGTTCCCGCCGGAGTTTATCCTGAACTCGATTCAGGGCGGGAATGACGAAGGAGTTGGGTTTTGACAGTCGCGCGGCCCATTACTCCTTCTCTTCCCCGACGCATGTCGGGGCCCAGAGCCATCAAGCGCGGCATTTTGTGATCTCTGGGTCCCGACATGCGTCGGGAAAGAGAGGGTGGGGTGGAGGCCTCCTTGAGCTTTAGAGCCCACCCTTTCGTCCTGCCCGCGTAGGCAGGATGACGAAGATGGTGGAAGACATGTCTTTCACGCCCGTCCCTCCCCCCTTTGTGGGGAGGGTGGGCCGAAGCGTTGCTTCGGGTCGGGTGGGGGGCAACGCCGACGCTTGATGATCTCCACCCCACCCGTCCGTTACACGGACACCCTCCCCATCAAGGGGAGGGACAATGTCCGAGTCCGACATCGCCTTTCTTTCCCGACGTTCAGCCCAGTCTTCCATGTCCAGCTTGCCAGCGATATCCTGTCAGCCGGATCAGGGGGAGTGGGTGAGCTCGAATTTTTACGACCGTATCACTGTTCAACCCGCACCGGACCCGGCGCGCGCCCACGACGCTGCGCTGGTGACCCCTGATGGGCCCATTCCGGGGGTCTGGGGGCGGTCGGGATTGATCGACGAAACGCAGAAATCGGAAGGCGATGGGGCCACGCCGATGGGGGCCTACCGGATATTGAAGCTCTTCTACCGGGCCGACCGGATCGCGCTGCCCGACCTGCCGCAGTTTGATGTCGAAGCGATTTCGCCGGGCATGGGCTGGCAGGATGATCCGGCGAGTGCGCGCTATAACAGCTTTGTCCCAGCGGGGCTTGCGGCCGATCACCCTGAGCGCTTCATGCGCAATGACGCGCGCTACGACGTCATCGCGGTCCTCGACCATAACGGGGCTTGGCCTCATGCCACGCCCAATCCGAATCCCGCGGTGCCGGGTAAGGGGTCCGCGATCTTCATTCATGTCTGGGGCCTGAAGGACGGTGCGCCAGGGCCGACAGCGGGCTGTGTGGCGATGGAGCGCGATGCGTTGATCGCGCTGTTGCAGCGCTGTGATTCGCAGACTCGCTTTATGTTCGGCGGCTAAGGCGGGAATGCCCTGAAAACAAAAACGCCGCGACTGTTTCCAGCCGCGGCGCACTTGTGGGTTCGTGAGGCCTAAGCCTTACCGGACCGCATTAGCGATATTGCCGAGCTGTTCGCGTAGGGCATTGCCGCGATCATCACGCGGCAGACCCCGGCGCAGGCCGCGCAGGTCGCCGGACAGGCTGCGGTCGGTGGTGCCCGCTTCCATATGGGCGCGAGCCGCCCCCAGAGCCGTGTAGAGCGCTTCGCCGCGATCGGCCGCGATGGCCTCTTCACGCACCAGCTGATCCACATAGGCCATGGCCACAACCGGGTGGGTTGGCCAGGTCACAGGGAATTGGGTTTGCGGGTTAAAGATCTCGCCCATATCGGCCAGCTTGGCCGCTTCGATCTCGTTCTCGGTCAGGAACTCGCTGGGGACCAGTTCGAACACGTCCAGACCGCGCACCTGGGCAGTGCCGTAGATGCGCCCGTTATACCAATAGGTCGACCAGTAACCGCCGGTGACATAAACCTCGGTCTCAATGGGGCCGCGATCGAAGAAGCCGATCTCATACGGGGCCGAGGCATCGGTGAAGTCCATCAGCGACATGCCGCCCTGATACCAGGCCTGCACGAAGATATCGCGGCCCGGAACCGGGATGATATTGCCATTGTGAGCCACGCAGTTTTCGTGGTCGGTCTGAACGCCCGGGATTTTGTAATAGCTGGAGAAGGTCAGCTGACCGTCTTCCAATTCAAAGATGGCATTTGCGCCCCAGTCATCGGGGTCTTGCGCGCGGCAGCGCGGGCCGCCACCGCCGCCCCACTCATCGGTGAAGACGACTTTGCTGCCATCATTGCTGAAGGTGGCCGAGTGCCAATAGGCAAAGCCCACATCCACCACATCATCGATCCGGGTCGGGGCCCGTGGGTCGGTGATGTCTAAGATGATGCCATTGCCTGAGCATGCGCCGGCGGCGATGTTCAGCGATGGGAAGATGGTGATGTCGTGGCACTGGTCCGTGCGGCGCGTAGACTGAGTGCCTTCGCCGTGATCGCCACCCTGCCAAAGGCCGGCGGCGTTACCGTCATTGGCAAACACGCGCGGGCTGTCGATGATGCGGGAGTCCGCCGGGTTGGCGATCGGAATCTCGATCACATCGATGGAAAACAGCGCGGTGTTTTCATCGCCTGGGAAGCCCGCGACGCAGCCAGCCAGCTCCTCTTCGGGGCGCACAGAGCTGGTACCCGAATTATAGACGATGATGCTGTCTTCATCGCTGGAGACCACGGTGTGGGTGTGCGAGCCGCGGCAGGTCTGCACAAGGCCCACCTGACGCGGGGTCAGTGGATCGGAGATGTCGAAGATGCGGATACCGCGGAAGCGCTCATCGGAGACTTCTTCGGCCACGCCCTGGCGACCACAGTCGATCCGTCCTCTTGTGTCCTGCACGGACATGATCAGGAAATTGCCTTCAATGGAGACATCGCCCTGACCGCCCGGGCAAACCACGGAGGTCATCAAGACCGGCTCGGCCTCGGTAATGTCGTACAGGTTGAAGCCGTGATAATTGCCCACCGCCATCAGAGTACCGGAGAAGGCAAAGTCGGTGTTGGAAAAGCGCAGGAAGGGCGAGCGGCGGCCAAAGCGCGGATCGGCGTCTTCGTCGGCATCCTCATCTTCGATGATCGGCGGACGCCCGGTGGGGTTTTCCGGGTCCAGGAAACCGGTGGGGCGGGGCTGGGTGGAGACCAGCTCGACATTCACCGAGACTGATTCGGCATCCAGATAGCCTGCGGCCAGGCCGCGGCGCGGGTCGTCTGACAGCCCCGCGAGCAACACGTTCAGCTCTTCCAGCTCGTCGCGCTGCTGGCTGCGCAGGCGTTCGGTAAACTCGAACAGCGCTGGGTCATAGGCGGTTCCGCGGGTGCGCAAATAATCATTCACCAGGTCAATCAGACCGTCATGGTGGTTGATCAGCAGCTCCATGTTGAGCGCGTCAAACTCAGCGCCTGTAGCCTCGGCCAACGCGTCCAGCTGAACGGCGCTGGCCATACCGTCGATGGAGGCCGCGTCGGCCTCGTCGCGGACCAAAGGCTGTTCGCGCTCGCCCAGCCATTCTTGCATGAAGGTCATTTCTTCAGGCTGGGCTTCGGTCAGGCGCTCGGCGATGTCCAGCAGGCCTTCGTTTTCGCTGCGCTCTGCGGTATTGGCGATCAGCTGCTCGGCTTGAGCGCGATACACCAGCATGTCCTGCAGGAAGCGGACGTCAGCGGCGAAGAACTCGTTGATCGCCAGGGCTGCCGCTTCAGCCTCGCTCAGCTGGCGGTTTTCCTCGCCCGGTGCTCCGGGCTGGATGATTGGCGGGTTTTGCGCCAGCGCAGCGCCACCGAAGACAAAACCGGCAATCAGCGCGGAGCCTGCCGCGCCAGCAAAGAAACGTTGCTTCATGGCCATCAGCCATCTCCCCTTTTTCATGTGCGCGTAACACTAAGGCCGCGGCGCTGGGGAGCAAGATGATGAATCTGACAATTCGGTTAGGGACTTGCGTTTAGCCCAGTGCGGCTATGCTCGGCGCTGCACCGTAAAAGGTCTTCAGCACCGCCTGATTGCTCTCATCATACAGGTAAAGGGCCAGGTCGTCGGTCTTCACCGAACCGCTGAGGATCAAAACTGCAGCCCCATGGCGTGAGCCGCGCGTGTCGGACTGCCAGAGCACAGCGTTCGCGCGCGAATAGAAGGCCAGATTGCCATCGCCCTGAATAATCAGGCGGCCGGGCAGGGTGTCCGGGCGCAGATCGATTTCGGGAAGGGCCGACCATAAGGGTGTTTCGGGATGGTGCGGGTCGATCAGCCGTGGCCCGAAATCAGGATCATTGATCAGCGTGGCGCTGCCATCGAAGGCCGAGATCGACTGCCCGGCCACCAGGAATCGCCCGCGCGCATCATCCAGCCGGTTCATCGGCGTCATCTCGCCGGCAATCGGCGTGCGCATCAGGTTCTCGATCGTGGCTTGGGGCCAGTCAAAGCGGTCCGCCTGACCCAGGGCCAGCAGATAGGTGAGCTTGGTCTGAACCGCGGGGCCGGACATGTCATAGGTGCTCACGCATCCGCAATCGGCCAGCCACGCCCCGGCGGCATAAGCGGTGGAGTTGACCATGCCGGAAATCACCTGTGTGCCAGACGCGATCACCGTGCCGCTGTCATGGGCGGCTTTGAGGACCTTAAAGACCGCCCCGGACTGAGGGTCGTCCGGATTGCCGGACGGAAAATTGCCTTCGCCATAATTGACCAGATAGAGCCCGTGCGCGTGCCCAACCCCTTTCAGTGTGCCGTCCAGCGCGCTGGCCAACAGGCTTTGTCCCTGTGACGCGCTATAGGCCGCCGGATGGGCGACAAAGTCGACAATGGTCACCGCGTCGAGCCGATCGGACAAATAGGCGAGCTGGTCTTGAAGGGCGCAGAGCGCCGCCGGGGTGTCGAGGGTGAGATCCGGATGGATGGGCGGGGCGATCAGCAGGCGGTTTTTCACCGTCAGCTCAATGCCCATTTCCGCCACAACCGGATAGTTGGGCGAGGTAAAGGCATCAAACTCGGTGGCGTTCGTTTTCAGGGTACGATTGCCGCGCATCAGGTCGTCGTTAAAGAACAGACCCACCTGGGACAGCCCGGCCCGGATGCATTCGATCGAGCCCAGCACATTGCGGATGGCGTCGGTATTATAGCGCAGGGACAAAGACTTAGAGCCTTCGGCCTGGTAGAAGAGCGGAGCTTGCGATCCCGTCAGGATGACCGGCTTCGACAGCTGAGCCTCAATCTGACCGGCCGCATTCAAGCCGGTGAGCAGGAAGGACAGCGCCGCCGCGCTCCAGGCCATGGTGTCTGTGCCATGCAGAATTAAAAAGCCATCGACGCTGGCATAGGTGGTGGTGTCGCCCGGCTCGCCAATCACCGATTTTGCGATGCGGGCCCAGTCCGAGGGTTCCAGATTGGTACTGTCCAGGCTTGGGTCAAAGGCTTCATAGACGAGGGTGATGGACGGGTAGCGTTCAGCAATGATGGGCACCATGAAGCGGTCAAAGGCGTCTTCAAACGCCGCCGCCGGTAACGGGGTGAGGGGATCGCCCACGCACCCAATCGTGCCACCGGTATAGATGACTTTCAGAGTGAATGGTCTCATCGCCTGCGCGCCCTGCCTGATGCCAAACCCGGACCGAACGGTACGCCGCAAGTGCGGTTCCCGCCAGCGGATTTGCAGTCAGGCCCGGCCAATTGGGTTCAAACCCGGCGGCCTGCATCCCGCCTCTCGCCAGTGCGTTCAGATTGCGCTAAACAGCGAAGCTCGGCGCGGGTATAGTTCAACGGTAGAACGTCAGCCTTCCAAGCTGAATATGTCGGTTCGATTCCGTCTACCCGCTCCAATTTTCCTGTCCTCCTTCGCGCCCGCTCAGTCGGGCGCAACGACAGCCCCCTCACCAAGCTTAACCGGTCCAGACCGTGGCTAAGCTCTTGCGGCGTTGCGCATTTTTACCCTACGCCTGCTATCAAAACCCTCTCTTCCCCGACGCAGGTCGGGGGCCAGAGCTATTAAACGCGGCACTTGATGATCTCTGGGTCCCGACCTGCGTCGGGAAAGAGAGAGGAGAGGGGGCAGGAGCCTTCCCCCTCCTCAAGCCGAGCGGCCCCCACCTTGCGCTTCTGCGCCCACCCCGCTACGCCACGCGCCATGACACACACCCTTCCGTCCAAGGTTGATGCGCTGGTGATTGGGGCTGGCGCTGCGGGCCTGTTTTTTGGTGCGCGGTTCGGCGCGCGCGGGCGGTCGGTTTTGGTGCTCGATCATGCCAAGAAGCCGGCGGAGAAGGTTCGGATTTCCGGGGGCGGGCGGTGCAATTTCACCAATATGCAAACCGAGGCGTCGCGCTTCATTTCCGAGAACCCGCATTTCGCTAAGTCCGCCCTGGCGCGCTATACGCCGTGGGATTTCTGTGACTTGATGGCCCGGCACGGCCTGACCTGGCATGAAAAAACGCTGGGCCAGCTCTTCTGCGATCAGAAATCAGGCGCGGTGATTCAAATGCTTTTGGATGAGCTGGCCGCCGCAGGTGGTGAGCTCCGGCTCCAGACTGAGATCAAACGCGTTGAGAAAACCGCGGATGGGTTTTTGGTGCACACCAGCGCCGCTACGGTGCTGGCACGGCGTCTGGTGGTGGCCAGTGGGGGATTGTCGATCCCCAAAATGGGCGCGACCGGATTTGCCTATGATTTGGCCCGCCAATTCGGCCTGAAGGTGATTGAAACGCGCGCTGCGCTCGTGCCCTTCACGTTTGAAGGCGAGGATAAGGATCAGTTCGCCTCGATCTCCGGCGTTGCCTGTGACGTCCGGGCGCGATCTGAGGGGGCCAGCTTTGATGAAGCGGCGCTCTTCACCCATCGCGGCTTGTCCGGTCCTGCGATTTTGCAGATTTCCTCTTACTGGCATCCGGGGGGGACGATTGAGCTGGATCTGTTTGGCGGTGGTGATGGCCTGGCCCAGCTTCAGGCGCTGAAGGCGGACCACCCCATGAAGTCGCTCTCCAGCGCTCTGGAATCACTGTGGCCCAAGCGCCTGGTGGATTTGCTTGCGGGGCGCGCTTTGGTGCCCAGCCTGCCGCGCCTGGCCGATGTCAGTCACACAAGGCTGGCAGACATTGCCGCCGCCTTATCGCACTGGCAGCTGAAACCGGCCGGAACCGAGGGCTATCGCACCGCCGAGGTGACGGCCGGCGGGATCGACACCGCCGCGCTGTCGTCGAAAACCCTGGAAGCCGGGGCTGTGCCGGGCCTCTATTTTATCGGCGAGTGTGTGGACGTGACCGGTTGGCTCGGCGGCTATAATTTCCAATGGGCCTGGGCCAGCGCCCATGCGGCCGCCCACGCCGACTAGCCCTTTGGAGCCGGCGTTGGACGTAGGCCTGACCGGGCCGCAACTGACAGCTGCCAGATTCTTGGGCGCAAAGGCCTTGCCATTGCCGTAACACGGCGGTATGCCCCCCGCTCATAAATCCAAGGGCTGTGCTGGCGCTTCTCCGGACCCGGAGCGTCGTCAGCTGGCCCAAATGAAGTCTACAGCGCGAGGGTCCATCATCATGGCCAAGGAAAAGTTTGAGCGTAATAAGCCGCATGCGAATATCGGCACGATTGGTCACGTTGACCATGGTAAGACGACGCTGACGGCAGCGATCACCAAGTTT
>JANQMI010000111.1 GCA_028280165.1 Oceanicaulis sp.
CACGGCCATGCATCAGCTGTCCTATCCGGCGACCTGGTATCTCAATGAGGGGCGTGAAACCGAACGTGTGCCGCGGTCTGCACACCCAGCGGCGACTCCGAGCCAGCTGTTTAAGACCCGCGACGGCTGGATCTTCGTGATGTGCCAGGTTCCCAAATTCTGGGTGGAGTTTTGTCAGCGGGTGAGGCGCACCGATTTGTTGACGGATCCGGACTATGCCGACATGGCGGCGCGCCGGAAACATCGTGATCAGCTCCAGGCGGAACTGGATGGCTTCCTGTCTTTAGAAAACACCGCTTACTGGCTTGAACGCTTAGGGGGGCATGTTCCTGTGGCACCGGTTCATACGCTGGCCGAGGCTCTGGAAGCCGAACACGCCCAAGACATGATCGAAACAGTCGAGCATCCCGAGAAACCAGAAGGCTTGCGGTTACTCCGCCAGCCCATCGCGATCAACGGTGAGCGCCCATCCAATGGCCGCGCGCCCAGGCTCGGTGAGCACACGCGCGAAATTCTTGACGAATTGCTGGATGGCAATCGCGGCGAAGAGGCCGCGGAGTAGCGCGTCTTACCGGTAAAACTCCGTCCGCCGGTCGCGAAAGAAGCCCCAGGCGGCGCGGTGTCGCGTGAGGAAATCCCGGTCAAATTCTGCAGTGAGCACGCCGGTTGTTTCCCGATCGAGATCGGCAATGACGGCACCGGTATGGTCGGCGATAAAGCTCGTGCCATAGAAGACCTGACCGTCCTCATCGCCGATCCGATTGGCCGCGGCGATGGGCATCACATTGGCCACCGCATGACCTTGCATCACCCGCCTCCAGCGCGCGGCCGTGTCCAGAGTGTCATCGTGCGGCTCTGAGCCGATGGCCGTGGGGTAGAGCAGGATTTCTGCGCCCTGCAGGGCCATGGCGCGGGCCGCTTCGGGAAACCACTGGTCCCAGCAAATACCCACGCCGACGCGACCATGGGCCGTGTCCCAAACCTTGAAGCCGGTATCGCCCGGTCGGAAGTAGTATTTCTCCTGATAGCCGGGGCCATCGGGAATATGGCTTTTGCGATAGACGCCTAGTGCCTCGCCGCCATCCAGCATCACCATCGAGTTATAGTATTCTGGCCCATCCTTCTCATAAATCGAGACCGGGATGGCCAGCCCGAGCGCTTTGGACACGGGCTGAAGCGCTGTCACACAAGGATGCGTCATCGCCGGGTAGGCGTGGGCGAACCAGGCTTCGTCCTGGGTTTTGCAGAAATAAGGACCCTGGAACAATTCAGGCGGCAGGACGATTTTTGCGCCCTTCGCGACCGCCTGCTCCACCAAGCCAGTTACCTGATCGATATTGGCCGCCATATCCTTGCCGAACGCAGCCTGCAGGACGGCGATGTTGAGTGTGTCTGTCATCGGCGCATGCGCGCGAGCGCGTCATCGACAAAGCTGCCGGGTCCGTCTCCAGTCCGCAGATCCATGGCGGTTGGCCACAACATGCGCGGTAGTCCGAAATCGGCATTCCATAAGGCCACGAAGGCAAAGCCTGTTTCGGGCTCCAGCACGATGTGCGAGCCATACCCCGCGAGCGCTCCACCATGGGCGATCAGCGTGCGGCCATCCCAATCATATATGCGCCAGCCAAGCCCGTAAGAGGTGTCGTCGATGCGGCGTAGGCGGCGCAGATTGCGGGTTTCGCGAGCGCTGCGGGTCTGAGGAGCAAAGGCGCGGTCGATCACGTCCTGTGGCAGGCCGCCGTCTGGATCGATATGGGCTTGAGCCCAGGCGATCATGTCATTGAGACTGACCGACAGACCGGCGGCTGCAGGTAGGGTGTCATAGTCCGTCGACGCATTGCCCAACCGGCGCAGACGCCCGCGATGGGGCCGCGCCCAGCTATGACTGGCCTCTAGATGGTCTTCACCGAAGCCAGCGGTCTCGAGGCCCAGCGGGTTCAGCAAATAGCGTTCAACCGCTGCTTCATAGCTAAGGCCGGTCGCGTCCTCGACCAGGCGTTCAACGGCGGCGAAGGCAACATTTTGATAAGTATAGCATTCGCCGACCGGGCAGATGAGGTCGACCTCGGCCAGGCGCGCCCGCACAGTATCGGCATCGCGGCCGGCCTCGATGAGATTGTCATAGGCGTTGGGCGGCAGGCCGGTTTGATGGCTGACCAGTTCGCGCCAGGTCGGCTGGCGAGTCCCGTTTAGCCGGATCAGGTCTTCAGGAGCCGGCGCATCGAGATCGATCATGCCGCCGGCTTCCAGGGCTGCTAACAGCGTGCCGGTAAAGGTCTTGGTCACAGAGGCGGCACGAAATAGCGTATCTTCGGTGACCGGATCGCCAGAGCCGAGCGCGGTTTCCCCGCTCGTAAACATGGCCACCACCTCGCCATTTTCGATCACAGCGGCGGCAAAGCCGACCATGCGTCCATGGCTGGTGACCTGATTGACGTCGCCCCGAAAGGCTTCAATCCAGGCCGGTGGCTGTGGATTAAGGCGCGGTTGCTCGATCCCGGTGAGGTCGGGCTGAGGCGATAGCGCCAGGGCGACAGCGGCAATCGGATAATGAAGCACGGTGCGTCCTCAAGCAGGCTGATGACAGGTGACACAATGGAATGCGCCGCCGCCGGTAAGGATATGGTTAGCGTCGCTCGCGACAACCGTGCGCGTGGGAAAGGCCGGCTGCAAGGCGCGAACGGCGTCTCGGGCGGTGCGGTTATAGGCTGGCATGACCACATGGCGTGGGCCAATCACCCAATTCATGTGCGAGGCGGCCGCCACCTCGCCGTCTTCGGTCTCCACGCGGCCCGGCGAAGGGATGGTGATAATAGCCAGCTTACGCCCCTGCGCGTCGGTGACGCTGTCCAGAGTTTTGGCGATATCAGCGTGGATTTTGGCGCTGGGATCGTGCGCGTCGGTGGGGGTTTGGCACACCACGATCCCCGGCGCTGCAAACCGTACGAGATTGTCGACATGACCGTCCGTATGATCGCCCACCAGGCCTTCATCAAGCCAGATCACCTTGGTCACACCAAAAAGGCGTTCGAGCTCGACTTCGATCTCCGCTTCGGTCCAGCGCGGATTGCGATTGGCGTTGAGCAGACACTGGCGCGTCGTGATGACCGTGCCCTCTCCATCAAATTCCAGCGCACCGCCTTCACAGATCAGGGTGGAGGAGATGATGTCCGCCCCCGTCTCGTTGGCGATCCGCGCCCCAAGGGTCTCGTCGCCCTCCAACAGGTATTTGCCGCCCCACCCGTTAAAGGCAAAGCGGACAGCTTGGAGCTTATCCTGCATTTTGACGAAGACCGGTCCGGTATCGCGCGCCCAGACATCGCCATAGGGCTCGCGAAGCACGCGCGCCAGCCGGCCCATGCGCTGGCGGGCATCGGCTTCAGCCTCGTCCGTCGCAGCGTAGATCACCAGCGGCAATCCCTTGCCATTCCGTCCCGGCGCGGCGGTCAAGGTCAGGAATCGGGCAAACTCGGTACGGGCTGGGACAAGGTCGTCCCCCCACAGGTCAGCGGCGGCGGGCCAGCAGGTGTGCAGCGCGGCCTGGGGGGCCAGCTCGTGGGGCAGGACCAGCGTCATCGATGGCCTATTCGCCCGGGGCCTTGGCCTTGATGGCCAGGGCATGGATGCGCGTTTTTAAAAGCTCTGCCAGGGCCGAATTGACCAATCTGTGGCGGGCCACGCGGGTTTTGCCGGCAAAAGCCTCAGACGTGATCTCGACGGTGAAATGGCTTTCCCCGCCATCTGGAGCGCCCGCATGTCCGGCATGCATATCGCTGTCGTCTTTTATGACAAGCTCGCTCGGTGAGAGGGCTTCGGTCAGCGCCTCTTCGATTTTTTCAGCAACTTTAGTCACTGCGATCAGCTCCTTTCATTGCCGGTGAACCCGGCGCGCCCCATACTTTAAGCCATGGATCGCGAGTACAGCTATAAACCCCGCTTTGTGGACATCCGCATCAAGCCGCCCAAGGACGAACCCCAGTCCAAGGACCGGGTGTGCGAATATCCCCAGTGCCGAGCCAAAGCCACCGCGCGATCGCCTAAAAGTGCCAATGCGCCCGGCGAATTCTACTGGTTTTGTCAGCAGCATGCCGCCCAATACAATAAGCAATGGAATTTCTTTGAAGGCATGAGCGAGGATGCGGCTCGCGCCCACCGGGAAGCCGATGCCTATGGCCACCGCCCAACCTGGAATTTCGCCTCCGGATCCGGGGCCCGAAAGTCAGCTGAACGGGCGTCGAAGGATTTTGCGGACGGGTTTGTCGACCCCTTCAACCTGTTCGGGGACCGTCCGCCCCCCGGTGCGGAACAAGCCAAAGCCAAAGTCAACGATCCGCTGGCCAATATGGGCCGATTGCAAAAGCGCGCGTTGGAAACCCTGCGCTTGTCGCCTGACGCCAGCAAATCGGATGTGCGCAAGGCCTATGCGGAGCTGGTTCGCACCTACCATCCGGACTCCAATGGCGGCGACCGGTCCATGGAAGAGCACCTGACCAAAGTGGTTGAGGCGTATCAAATCCTAAAAAGCGCTGGAATGGGATAACAGGCTCGCCTGTTCTTCTCCCACCTTTTCTTTTTCCCCGCGAAAGCCGGAGCTTGCGGCCCTGAGACGCCGCGCGTGATGATCTATGGATCCCAGCTTTCGCTGGGAAAGAGGTGGAGACACTTGTCAGAGACACCACCCTCTCGTCATTCCCGCGTCGGCGGGAACCCGGGAGGGGCAAACGTTATCTCCCTCCATTCACGGGGGGAGTGTCCCGAAGGGACGAGGGGGCTTGCAGCGTTGCAAAGCCCCCTCCGCCAGTTTCGCTGGCGTTCGCCTGTTCAATCGATCCCCGGATCGATTTCGGCAGCCTCACCCCCCGCAAGCAGGGGAGGACATCGAAGCCTTTCTTCCCCACCTCTACTCCTTTCTCTTTCCCGGCGAAGGCCGGGACCCAGAGCCATGAAACGCTGCGCTCACCGGCTCTGGGCCCCGACCTGCGTCGGGGAAGAGAGGTTTTTGGAAGCCCCACCCCTTCGTCATTCCCGCGCGGGCGGGGATGACGTGGTTGAATAGAAGGCCGTCGCGCGCCCCCCCACCCTCCCACAAAGGGCGCGGGCGCACTCAACACAGTAAACACGACACTTACCATGTTTGTTTTCAATGCTTTAACGCGCAAGCCCGAGTGTGTGTCGGTCTAGATCACCATGCAGGAGACGGGCCATGTTTAGGCGGTTGATCACATTCCTGGCCGATCGGCGCGGCAATATCGCGCTCAGCTTTGCAGTCGCCTCGGCCCCCATGGTGGCCGGTGTGGGCGGCGCGATCGATTACACGCGCACCTACACGATCGGGGCAGAACTGCAGAGCGCGCTCGATACGGGTGTGCTGGCCGCCGCCTCCCTGTCCCAAACCCGTGAGCCTGAAGCGGTGGTCCGCAGCTATGTGGAGGCTGCCATCGCCGAACATAATGGCGCGATTGAAAACCTGGTGGTGACCGTGACGCCCAATGTCGCGATCAATGCGCGCGATGTGCATGCGCAGGCGGACATCTCGGTGCCCACCCTGCTGCTTGGCGTTGCGGGCGTGAACCAGCTCAATGTGACCCGGCAGTCGGAAGCCACTGAACAGATCCGCAATCTTGAAATCTCCCTGGTGTTGGACGTTTCAGGGTCCATGTATGGGTCAAAAATCAGCGCGCTTCAGGATGCCGCGACGGAATTTGTTCAAGTCATGATGGCGGGGAATGTGTTCGACATGGTCTCGCTCTCTATCATTCCTTACAATGGTGGGGTGCGCCTGCCGGACTATGTCAATGCACGGCTGGTGTCCGGAGGAAGTTCAAACGCCGAAAAATCCGGTTGCCCGGAATATGGCCACGATCATCCCACCACGATCAATCCGCCAGCCCAGAGTCTGGACTGGCTGGAATGGCGGGGCAGCGATCAGCATGGCTCTCGCAGCGGGTCCTTTTGCCCGGAAAGCGACGAAGCGTCGGTCTTTCTACGCAATAATCAAACCGAACTTGTGGATCTGATCGCCACGCTGGACGCCGGGGGCAATACCGGCCTGGATATCGCCACGGCCTGGGGCGCAAGAGCGCTGGACCCCAGCTGGCGCGGGCGACTGGGCGGTGACTTCGCCGACCGTCCCGTGGACTATGATGATCCCTCGACCATCAAGGCCCTAGTGGTCATGACCGATGGGGCGGCCACGGCCCAGATCAGGAATTACTGGGACAGTGATTACGGCTGGTGGCGGAATTATAATCTGTATTCTGCGGCCACGGCGCGGTCGAACATGGCCGCCGCCTGTGATGCGGCCGAAGCCCAGGGCGTGGATATCTATACGATCGCCTTCCAGCTGTCGGGCACCACGAACCGCGATCTGATGCGCAACTGCGCCAGCCATCCGGATAATTATTACGAGGTCCAGAATCTGGACATCGCGCTGGCCTTTTCCGCCATTGCGGCAGACCTCAATAGCTTGCGCTTGAGCCAGTAATCCCGTTTACGATTTGTAAACCATTGATTTAACGCGATATTTGGCACTTGCCTTGCACTGTTGACTGACAGAAGTCCCGCGACGGGACAATTGTCAGCACGGTGTAAGGGCCATGATCACACAGGCGAAAGCTCAATTCTCACGATTTGTCCGCGACACGCGGGCCAATATCGCGATGACATTTGCGCTGTGTTTTGGCGCGATGGCGACCGCCGCAGGTGGCGGCTTGGACTATTCGCGCTCGGTCTCAATCGGCTCCGAACTCCAGGCGGCGCTGGATTCCGGCGTGCTGGCCGCAGCCTCCCTCACCCAAACCCGCGATTCAGAAACCGTGGTGCGCGCCTATATCGAAGCGGCCTTGTCAGATCACGGAAATATCGTTGAATCGCTGAGTGTAACGGTGCTCAATCAGACCTCTCTGAACTCGCGCGAAGTGGGTGCCACGGCCTCTGTCCGCGTGCCAACCACTCTGCTGGGTATGGCTGGGATCAACTATTTGACGGTCACGCGCGAGACCCGCGCGGAAGAGCGGGCCCGTGATATCGAAATCTCGCTGGTTCTTGACATTTCTTCCTCCATGCGTGGCAACAAAATCGACAGTCTTCGCGGTGCTGCCATCGACTTTGTCGACACCATGCTCACAGCCGATGTTGCCGGTATGACCTCCATGTCGGTTGTGCCCTATGGCGGGACAGTGAAGCTCGATAACACCTTCTTCCGCTTCGTCCAGTCTGGCTCCTCTTTTACCTTGCCGGGCCTGGGCTACAGCGTGCCTCTGCCAGGCAGTGCTGCGGACTGGAATGGCTGCCTTGAAATGACCGCGGCGCAGGCCGACTCCATGACATTGCCGGCCGGCGGGCTTGGGGTCGTGCCGAATTTCACGGTCTGGAATCGCGCAAACGGCTGGTGCCCGGACGAAAGCGGGACCGAGGCGGTTTTCCTATCGAATGATCGCAACCGCCTTGTGGGCCTGTTGAACAATTTCGACAACCCAATCCTGTCCGATGGGACTGGGACAGACATCGGCACAGGCTGGGGTATGCGCGCCCTGGACCCGAGCTGGCGCGGCGGACTCAACGGCGATGCGGAATTCAATGATCGCCCTGCCGGTTTCGATGATGATGAGACCATGAAGGTGTTGGTGGTGATGACCGATGGCGGCATTACCCAGCAGCGCCGTCCTGACGATACTTTTGTTCCACAGTCGAGCCTGGTTCACATGGGCACACGCGGGACGGACGATCTCTACAACAAGAATGCCGCACGCAGTAATTTTGAAGATTTGTGTAATTATGCCAAGGACAACGGTGTTCTTGTCTACACGATCGCTTTCCAGGTCCGCGGGAATTCCAACCGTCAGGATATGGAAAACTGCGCGTCCACACCGGCTCAATACCACAATGTGGAAGGCCTCGACATCAGCACCGCCTTCTCGTCTATCGCCGCCGATCTCAATCAGCTGCGCTTGAGCCAGTAGGCGTCGCCTCCAGCACGAAGCTCAAAAGCAGCGTGCGTTGGCGGTCGTTGAAATTATCGTCTGACATCAGGAAAAGCCGCGTCTCACCCCCCATCTGCGTGGCGGCGACGGCTTCAAAATTGTCCACCGTCATCTCCGGCGCGATCTCAGCAAGAGCGGTGGGCAAAAGCGGGCCGTCGGTTCCAGAAAGCGCCTCGGCGCTCAAATGACCGATGCGGATGCGATTGCCGACATTGCGCGCAAAAAACCGCTCCACAATAAACAGCCCACCCGCATCATCGCCGGCCAGAGCGGTCAAGCCGAAGCCAGGGGTGAGCGTCAATGCGCGGGCGACCGGATCGGCGTTGTCGTCCGGGTGATCGAACCGCCAAAGCGTGTGTGGGCGTCCCTCCACAATCGGATATTCGATTCCCGCCCAGAGCGTATCTTGGCTCACCGCCAGGGCTTCAATGCCGGCATTATTGCGCAATCGGTCTGCCCCCGGGGGCGCAGGCAGCG
>JANQMI010000099.1 GCA_028280165.1 Oceanicaulis sp.
AGCTGGTTCAGGCGCTCCAGGAGATGGGCTCGAACCGCTGTCCCGTCTTCGCCAGGGCGGCACAGGCCCAGGCTTTCGACCTGGATGGTGCCATCGCGCAAAGCCAGGGATTGGCCCATCACCACGTTGCCGGCAACGACATCGGCCCGCGACAGCGCAAATCCGGGCGGCAAAATGCCTTCACGGACGGATGTAAACCAGCTGATCTGTGTCCACTGGCCTTCGGGAACCGCACCAACCGCCCCAGGCCGGGTGTCGACCACACAGCGCGCCTGGATCCGCCCGAGCCCGGTTTGGAGGGTTGCACTCGCCGGCCCTTCGGTCAGGGCGTCAATGCGGACATGTTCCTCAATCGGGTTTTGCCCGGCCGCCGACACCTGATCGAGCGCCGCAGTCTGCACATCGCTGGCATAGACAATATCAAGCCGAGTTTTGCTCAGCGCCCGGTCACGGCCCAGAAGCTGAACCCGGTCCAGGCGTGTGGCGACAAAGCGGTCTAGAGCATGGCGCGGTGCAGCAGCGAAGGACCAGACGCGCGGATTGGGCGTGACCTGGCGTGGCTCCAGGATAATCAAGCGCAAGCGCTGGCTGCGTGCGGCCAGGGATGACGCCAGCATCAACCCCGATGTGCCTGCGCCAATAATGGCGAGATCCACCTCCAAATCCGACCTCAATGTGGTGATCTGATCCATGGATGAAGTGAGCAACGCCTTAGGTAAACTGGTCAAGATGGTCGCATGCGGCTTTTGAACGCCTTTTCAAAATACCCGACTTGAATGATCATATATTTTATAGGGTTTTTTGACTGAGTTGATTCATCATGGATATGCCACTCAACAAGCGCACGCTGCAGAAGGCGGCCACACGTGCCTCGGTGATCGCTGCAGCGGGGCGTGTTTTCCGCCAGCGCGGCTATGCGGCGGCGACAATTGCGGTGATTGCGCGGGAGGCCAAGGTGTCGCCCGGCACGGTGCTCAATGCTGCGCCAACAAAAATCGCACTGCTCAACTTGGTTATGGAAGATGAGTTCGATGCGCTCGGCGTCGATACCGAAACCCTGCGCGCCGGCCTGTCTGGTGGCTTCGATGCCGCGCTGAATGCGCTCTTGGAGCTACATCTCAATCGCCATTACGAGATCCAGCCGATGATTGGCCCCCTTCTGGCCGAATGCTGGCTGTCTGAGGGCGGCGAGTTTGAACGCTTTTACGCCAATATGGACCGCGCCTGGGGCTCAATCCGCGAGCTCTTGATTGAGGCGCGCGAAGCCGGGGCTCTGCGTTCAGACGTCAATGTCCATGCGCTGATCAGCTTCCTCCAGGATGCCTATCTGGGCGTGTTGCGCCGCTGTGCGTCCGATGAGCTGGAGCTGTTCGCCGCCAGCCAGCTTTTGCGCGAGCGGATCAAATTCGTCTTCCAGCCCATCGCAGCCTAGCCCGGCCGATAGGTTCTCACCGCAGCCGCGCGCACATCTTCGACGCGCATGGGTACGGGGCGCAGCGCCTCGGCCGCAAAGGCCTCCATCTGGTCGGCATAGTGCGGTGAGGCGGGATCCTGACTGGCTCCGAACTGGTGCACGGCAAAGACGTCGGGGTATTCAGCGCCCGGCGCCCATTCGGCCAGCATATGAAGGCCATCGCCGGACAGCATGGTCAGAGTGCCGGTATCAGCATCAACGACGGAATTGACCGCGCGCAGCGTGTCCGGACCCCCTTCCAGAGCCACAGAATTATCTCCGCGGTGCAGGAAATTGACCTCAGACCATTGGGGATCAATCCGCCCGTGATGGGTTTGTAGGAGCGCGGTCATGTCCAACAGAGCCTCGCGGATCTGGCCGTCGGTGATGGCGTTGGCATCAGTGT
>JANQMI010000123.1 GCA_028280165.1 Oceanicaulis sp.
GGCTGCCTCGGCGGCAAACAGGATCGCACCGGCCGCATCCTGGCGCGTGGTCTTGCCCGCATCGCAGGCTTGCGCCACGGCATAAACGTAGGCGCGCGCGGCGTTCATGCGGGTATACATGTCGGCAATCTTGCCCTGGATGAGTTGGAACTCACCGATCGGCTGGCCGAATTGCTTGCGCTCGTGGACGTAAGGCATAACCACATCCATGCAGGCTTGCATGATGCCGATCGGACCGGCGGCCAGGACCGCGCGCTCATAATCCAGACCGCTCATAAGAACGCGGACACCGCCGCCTTCAGCTCCGAGGATATTCTCTTCGGGCACTTCGCAGTCTTCAAACACCAATTCACCGGTCTCCGAGCCGCGCATGCCCAACTTGTCGAGCTTCTGAGCGACCGAAAAGCCAGCCATGCCCTTCTCAATCAGGAAGGCCGTGATGCCCTTGGAGCCCGCGCTCGGATCGGTCTTGGCATAGACCACCAGCGTGTCGGCACTTGGGCCATTGGTGATCCACATCTTCGAGCCGTTGAGGATGTAGCGATCACCCTTTTTCTCGGCTTTCAGCTTCATCGACACGACATCGGAGCCTGCGCCCGGCTCGGACATGGCCAGGGCACCGATCTGCTGGCCTGAGATCAGGCCCGGCAGATACTTCTCGCGCTGGGCATCATTGCCGTTAATGCGGATCTGATTGACACACAGATTGGAGTGCGCGCCATAGGACAGGCCCACAGACGCGCTGGCGCGCGAAACCTCTTCCATGGCGATACAGTGTTCAAGATAGCCCAGGCCAGTCCCGCCGAGCTCTTCTTCCACAGTAATGCCCAGCAGGCCCAGCTCGCCAAGCTGCGGCCAGAGATCGGCCGGAAACTCGTCTTTTTCATCAATCTCGGCAGCGCGCGGGGCGATGCGATCGGAGGCGAAAGAGCGCACGGTATCGCGCAGCATTTCCGCCGTTTCACCCACGGGAAATTCCAGGGTCGGATACTGGTTAGCAATCATGCGCGCGGGGATACCACGGCGCGCCAAGAGGTCAAGCGTCCGCAGTGTCTCAGCGGCGGCTCAACGTCATCCAGCCCGCCCCGACCGTAAGCAAAAGGCCGGACCCGAATACCACAGGTCCGATGGGCGAGTTATCCAGCCCGCTGGCAAGATAGGCGTCCCAATTGCTCGCCAGCTCCCACGCCCCAAGCCCGGTCATCACCACACCAACGCCCAGCATTGCCGGGAACACCCAATTGGCGCTTTTCTGTGGCTGTGGCGACCGATCAGCACGTCCCGCTTCCGGACCTGCAACGATGGCTGGATCGAGCGCGTCGTCGTCATGGTCCTGTTCAGTGTCTTCAACCTCGGGATGGTCAGGGCCTTCACTCTCACCGGACAGTCCAGGTGCCGAGGCCGGGGCCAGAGACGGATGCGGTGGCGCGGTGGTGCTCGGCGCTGTGGTCACCGACACTGTGGCATAAACTGGTGTTGGCGCCGGCTCAGGCTTGGGCTCAGAGAGGGCCTCAGCGGGCGCTGCCTCCGCCTCTGGATCAGTATGATCATCAGCCTCGGCCGCTGCCGGCTCCTCGTCCACCGCAACTTCGACAGTTGCTGGCTCCAGATAGCTGAAGCCCAGCTTCACATCGGTCAGATCGATCGGCGATTCTGAATCCAGCTCGCTGGGGACCTCAGCGTCGTCAGCCGAGTCGTCAGAAGCAACGTCAGCGGTTTCAGGCACTTCAATTGCCGGTTCTGCAGGCCGCGCAGCCACCACGCTTGAAGCCATATCCCCGGCCATCCGCGCCATAACTGTCTTAATGGCCGCATCTTGCTGGGACTTCAGCGCGTCGTCTTCAGTGGGCGAGCGGGGCTCCGGTGCTGCCGGCAGGTCATCGGTGTCCGGTGAGGTTGCTTCAATTGCGGCGCGGGCCTCCGCATCGGCGGTGGTCTCGTCCACCAGCGTGTCAGTCGCTGTGTCTTGCTCAACGCTGACAGTTGATGCAGACGCCTCTTCTTCGCCGGATTCAGCATCCTGACCCTGCGCCTCGATCACGGCGTCTTCGATCACGGCCGCCTCGACGATGGTGGGTGCATCCTCAAACGCGGTGTCCACATCCACCAACACGCCGAGCATTGGTTCTTCTGTGGGCTGTTCAACACTCTCAGCAGCCTTGGCGAGGGCATCAAGGAAGAGCGTTTTTTCGGCCCGGCGGCGCTCGACCAAGCGGTCTGAGACCGCCAGCCGACCGTCGACTTCAGCGCGCACCCAGCTATCCAGGGCCCCGGCAGCTTCGCGATGACGTCCCGCCTTGGCCAGCCGGGCCACATCGGAAACCTTAAATGCGCTCAATCCGATAGACGCCGCAAAGCTGGCCAGGGCGTCGCGCGCGCCCTTCGCAAGCTCGGTCCCGACAACCGTTTCGACAGCCTGTTGTGCCTGAAGCGCGTCATAGATCAGCAGCAACTCGGCATTGTCAGGCGTGATCGTCGCGCCTTCACGCGCGGTTGCCCGGTGTCCCCAGCCAATCACCCACCGTCGTCCCCGCCGTTCGGCGTTTTCTACGAAGGGCTCGTAGGCTTTGATCAATTCGCGCACGGCGCGCGTTGCGTTTAGCCGCGGTTTCATCGCTGTTCCGTTCCGAGACGCCTGTTCACCGGTTTCGCGGCTGCGATGCAAGCCTGAGGCCGATTAGCCTTCGCCTGCCGGTCGGATGACATCGACTGTGTCAACAGCGGTGAACGGTGCGAAAAAACCCGCCCCGGCCCCGCCGCCGATCAGCCAAACCTCGCCGCTGAGCGCTGCAGCTGCCGCTTCAGTGCGCGCCACAGGCAAGGCCGGGCCCCGAACCCAGCCGCCGCCAGCGGGATCAAGTCTGAAATGGTCGCGCACCGTGCGCTGCATGTCCGCGCTGCGCCCACCAAAGACATGAATCTGACCGTTTAAGACCGCTGCGGCATGGCCCGCGCGGGGCTGAGGCAGCGCTGGACCTTCGCGCCAGCTCTGCGCATCGACATCAAAAATATCCACCTCGGCCGTGCTGGTGCGGTCCCGCACTCCGCCGATCAGCCAGATTTCTGCTTCCAGCACAACCGCAGCGGCCCCTCGGCGGTTGATCCGTTCGGGGGCTTCGATGGTGGCCCACTCCAAAGTCTCCGGGTCGTAGACAAAGACACCAGGCACACCGCCCTCCCCGCCAACAGCGTAGAGCGCATCACCGACCGCCAGCAGCGAGAAGGCGGATTTCGGCCCCGGCATTTCCGGCTCGCTTTGCCAGATATTGGTGTCCAAATCGAAGGACCAGACTTCTGCGATCGGCTCTGATCCAGAGTCCGCACTAAAGCCGCCCGCCACATAAATCCGGCCGCCGAGGCTCGCCATGGCAAAGCGCTCCAGCCCCACCGGTAAAGCCGCCCGGTCGAGCCAGCGCCCGAATTCGGGATCATATTCTTCAAAATTATCATGAGGATCGACGAGCCCGGCCCCGCCCGCGGCATAAATGCGTCCATTGTGGACGGCCGCCGCCGGTCCAGCGCGCGGTTCGTAGAGCGACGGTCCGGACCGCCAAGGCGTGCCCAGCGTCAGGCCAGACGCGACTGGTGTCGTCTCTGTCGAGGCGGCTGTCTCCTGAACCGGTTCGGCCTCAACCGGCTCGACCGCCTGCACACTGGCCAGCGCTGCAGCCGCACTCATCATCACAAGGGTCAGCATCCACCTTCACCTGAAGTCTTGTCCTATGCCCAGTCCACACGGCGATTAAAGCAGAACAATGGCGGCGAGTCCGAGAAAGACGAAGAATCCGACCACATCGGTAACAGTGGTAACGAAGACGGAGCTGGCCACAGCCGGATCCGCGCCCATTTTTCGAAGCCCCAGGGGGATCAAAATCCCCGACAGGCCGGCCGCAGCCAAGGTGATCACCATCGACACCGCTATCACCCCGCCGAGCGCAAAATCGTTGAACCAAACCGCAGCGACCACGCCCATGACCACGGCGAAAATCAATCCATTGACCACGCCCGCAGCCAATTCGCGCCAGACCACCCGCATGGAATTCGCCGTTGTCAGATCGCGTGAGGCCAGCGCCCGCACCGCCACGGTGAGCGACTGGGTGCCAGCATTGCCCCCCATGGAGGCCACGATCGGCATAAGGACCGCCAAGGCGACCAGCTGGGCGATGGCTGCATCGAAGAGCGCGATCACCGCCGAGGCCAGAACCGCAGTACCCAGATTGACCAGCAGCCAGGGTGCGCGCGCGCGGACCGATGACCACACCGTATCGGCTTGACCAGCCTCGTTCACGCCTGCCAGGGCAAGCAAGTCTTCTTTGTTTTCTTCCTGGATGACGTCGACGATATCATCCAGCGTCAACATGCCGGCGATCCGGCCAGCCTCGTCCACCACCGGCGCGCTGATCAAATGATATTTCTCAAATAGATAGGCCGCGTCTTCCTGATCATCCTCCGGACGGATAATGACTTTGGCTGGGATAATGAGGTCCTTCAGCAGCACATCGCGCTCACAGCGCATCAACGAGCTGACCGGCACGCTGCCCAGCGGCTTGTACATCTCATCAACAACAAAGACCTCAAAGAAAAGATCGGGCAGATCCTGGCCGGCCTTGCGCATGTGGTCGATCGTGTTGCCCACCGTCCAGAAGGAGGGTGCCGCCACAAACTCGCGCTGCATCAAACGTCCGGCCGTCTCATCGTCAAAGGCCAGGGAGGCTTCCAACGCCTGCCGATCCTCATCTGACACCTTGGCCAGCACCGCAGCCCGGGTCGCGTCATCCAGCTCTTCGACCACATGGGTCATATCGTCGGAATCAAGATCCTCGAGTGCTTCAGCGATCTGCTCAGGCTCAAGCTCGTCAATAATGTCGGCGCGGGTTTCGTCGACGAGTTCAGCCAAAACCTCGCCGGTAAACAGGTCCGGGCAGAGCTCAGTGAGCGTGTCCTGCTGATCGGTATTCAGCTGTTCAACGGCATCAGCAATGTCCGCAGGATGTTCGTCGGCAAGCCGCGCGCGAATACCGGGTGCATCGCGGTCGCCAATCAAGCCGATCAGTTCGACAACCAGGCGATGCTGGCGCACCTCATCATCAGAGGGGCGGGCAATATCCTCTAGGACATCAGTGGGATCAGCCATCAGCCAGACCTTTTGCGCGCGTGAGCGAATTCACCAAAGCCTAGGCGGCTCCGGGCTGCAAAGCGAGCGAGATTCACGCTTATCTTTTTGCCAATCCGGACCACGAAAAACGCCGCCCGGAAAACCAGGCGGCGTTTGTCACTCAGATAATGAGTGGTGCGCTCGAGAAGATTTGAACTTCCACGGGTTTTACCCCACAGCGACCTCAACGCTGCGCGTCTACCAATTCCGCCACGAGCGCGAAAATCGGAAGCGGGCTCTTAGCAAGTCCGCACCGGCGTGTGAAGCCCGTACGGCATTCCGGGCGCAGCTTTTTTACGCCGCAAAATAGTCCGGGACGTCGGCAGGACCGGTGATGGACACCGCCACGCGATCGCCTTGAATGACGATTTCACCGCGTGCAATCGGATGATTATTCGCCAGAATCCAGACTTCATCATGTTCAGCGGCATCCAAGGGAATCACGGCACCGCGGCCCATCCGTAGAAACTGATGGATTGGCAGCTTGGATCGACCAAGCAGCACTGAAATTTCCACCTGTACGGCGCCAAGCTGGCTCATGGGGTGTCGCGTCCTGTGTCCAATCGATGCAAGGCCTTGCCTTACGGTCTATGGATCACGATGTTCCGAGCCGGTTTCCGAGGCGTTAAGAAAATTAGCAATGTCGCAGTCTAAACAGCTCCCGCCGGTCGAATGGGCCATTTCAGAAGCCCGTGTGCCCTACCCTGATGCCGTAGCGGCCATGGAGGCGCGGGCCGCCGCGATTGCCAAAAGTGAAGCCGGAGAACTCATCTGGCTGTTAGAGCACGACCCGCTTTATACCGCCGGCACCAGTGCCAAATCAGACGACCTCACCGATCCAGACCGCCTGCCCGTATTCGAAACCGGTCGCGGCGGGGAATACACCTATCACGGTCCCGGCCAGCGCGTGGCTTATGTCATGCTGGACTTAACCCGGCGCGGCCGCGATGCGCGCAAATTCGTCCGCGACCTGGAGGAATGGATCATATCCACCCTGGACGCCTTCAACGTCAAAGGCGAACGCCGCTGTGGCCGAGTGGGCGTTTGGGTGGACCGCACTCAGCCCGGCGGGCCCGAGCGTGAGGACAAAATTGCGGCCATCGGCATTCGCCTGCGCCGATGGGTCTCCTTCCACGGCATTGCCCTGAATGTGGAACCGAATCTGGATGACTTCAGCGGCATCACGCCCTGCGGCATTGCCGATCCACGCTATGGCGTGACCAGCCTGGTCGACTTAGGTCTTCCCGTCACAATGGACGAGGCAGACATGGCGCTGAAGACGTCGTTTGAACAGGTCTTTGGGCCGGTGAGGCCGGTCAAAGCGCCGGTCTGAAATCTAAGCCCGGCTGGGCTGACGGGCGAACCAGCGTGCCACTAAGCCAACTACGATCCAGAACGCCCACGTGGACGGCCAGGCCCCCGCCACCATCATATCACGCAGTATCTCAGGATTGTTGGTGAGATAGGCTTCATGAGCGCGCTGGAGACCCGGATCAAACGCAGCCGCCTGGGTTTGAACCGGGTCGTTGGTGTCCACACCCTGGGATTCCAGAAAGGCCATGAATGTGGGCATATAGTCCACCATCATCGCGATCAGACCGATAATCAGCTTCGCCGCTATGCCCAGTATCAGCGGCACAATCAGCGCAAGGGCGGGGCGCCCCGCATCGCGTAACCGGTTCGCGTGCAGCACTGCCAGGAAAAACAGCACGATGAACCAGGGCAGAAGCCCGATCCCGCCCGTTATCGTTAGCCGCAATGCATCCAGCGCCGCGATCAGACCCAGACCCAACCAGAATACGCTCGCATCAGCGCGTTGATTGGGCAGGAAGACTGGTTTGAGGTTCAGCGTGTCCATCGGCTCATCGTCAGATTAGGGGCGTGCCGGTCGGTATGGACCGGCACGCACGCGGCTTCAAGCCGTGGCGCTGAACCAGACTAAGGCGCGTCGCCGTACTGATTCTCTTCAGTGCTGTTTTTCAGGATCATGTTCAGGCCTAACGCATAGATCAGGGACACAATGGCTCCTGAAATTGCTGAAGGAAGCGCCAATTGAGGACCATAAGCCGCCGTCGCCTCCATCATCCCGCCAAATCCGTCATTCATCATGGCGTCTGCAATGGCATCATTCATGTCCGGCGCAACCATGCCCTGAACCGTCGTGCTGACGAGGTAGGATAGGATCATCCAACCGATCACCACCAGGATGGTCATCCAGCCGGTCACCTTGGCGTTGTGTAGGCGCTTGATCCAAATCACGACCCACATATAGGCAACCACCAAGCCCAACAGGGTGGTGAGGGATCCGATCGCCATCGCCGCAGTCGCTCCCGGCACCAGACCACCCAGCGCGCTAACAAATCCAATTGCGATGAGCACAAGCGCGGCCGTTTGGAATTGTCCCCGGCTTAGGCGGCCTTGCGGCACGAAGAAAGTCGCAGCATTCATGGTCTCATACCCCCAATGGATAGACGTGGTTTCTGATCAATGACTTAGGATTTAGGCGTGTCGTCTGTCGTTGTGCCTTCGCTGGCCAGCGGGGGCCCGGCACTTGCAGCCGCCGCAGAGGCGTTCGCAGCCGTTCCACCATCCCCGCCCGGTGCTGACCCATAGGCGTTCTCGCCCTCATCGCTCGGCAAAAGGCCAACCCAAACCGTGTAGACCATCCAGACCAGGTAAGACAGACCATAGACTGCCAGCCCGATCCCTCCGGTCGCGATCATGCTGAACACATCGCTCGCCGAGGGGTCATTGCCGTCGATCCCTAAGAAGATGCCGTGGATGCCCGCGCCCACTAAAAACAGCGTGCCGACAATGAACAGCGCCAGCCAGATCGCCCACGGGATGGCATGGATCCATGCGCTGCGGCCCGCATCGTGGAGACGCTTGCCGTACACCGCGATCCCCACCCAGACTAAGGCCAGCCAGAGCAAGGGCATGAGGAAGGACAGGAAGGTGCTGCCGATGAAGTGCGCACCGAGGATGATCAGAACACCGATCCAGAAATCCTGCTGACCAATCCGGCCCTGCACGCGGAACAGCACATGTCCGATATCCATCGAGTCGACTCCTTGAATTGATCGATTCTCGATAAATAGTCCGCGACGTGGTCGCGCAAGTCAAACGAATCCGCTGCCACCTGACGCAGAATTAACGAAGCTTGGGGTCCAGGCTCGGTACGCCGCAGGGCATTGGAGCGGTTCCAGAGCGCCGAACTGGCGCTTGATCATTCAAACTCAATCAGCAGCTCATCAGCGGCCACGCTCGCGCCTGGCTCGGCAGTCACAGACTTGATCAGACCATCAACTTCAGCGCGCAGCACATTTTCCATCTTCATAGCTTCCACCACGAGGAGCGCCTCACCGGCTTTGACCTCCTGGCCCTCCTCAACCGCCACAGAGACGACCAGGCCCGGCATCGGACTGACCACCAGCTTGGCGGTATCAACCGGTTCCTTTTCCGGCAGCTTGGCATGAAGGTCAGCGGTCCGCGGCGGACACACCAGCGCCGTGGCCGCATAGCCGCGATGGTGCAGATTATAGCCTTCCGTGCGCGGCGCGATCTCCAGCGCGAAACTCTCACCGCCCAGCACGCCTTCAAACAAGGCCTGACCGGGGGTCCAGCCGGTGGTCAGGGTCAGCGGCTCCGAGCTGAGAGCTGGCATCCAGATCTGCGCGTGGCCCAAATCATCGAGCTGGACTTCGGCCGCAAAGCGCTGCCCTTCCAGGATCACCACGCACTCAACCTGCTCCAGCTCGTTTGCGGGCGTGATGCGTCCGGAAATTCCGGCGAGACGATGGGCTTCCAACACATGGGCGTAGGCGGACGCTGCCGTCATCCATTTCAGCTGAGCCTCGGTGGGCAAGGTGCCGTGAAAGCCTTCTGGGAAATGCTCGTCGATATAGCCAGTGTGGATGCGCCCGGCGCGGAAGTCTGGCTCATCGAGGACCGCTGACAAGAAGGGCTTATTGGACTGCAGCCCATCCACCCGCATGCGATCAAGACTGTGGGCCAGCGCATCCATCGCCGCTTCGCGGGTTTTGCCATACCCAATGACCTTGGCGATCATCGGATCGTAGAACATGGAGATTTCATCGCCTTCGCGCACACCGGAATCGATCCGCAGCTGGCCGGGCCCTGCCTCGCCTTCGGCTGGCTCCACATAGCGCTTCAGGCGGCCAATGGAGGGCAGAAAGCCGCGATACGGATCTTCGGCGTATAAGCGCGCCTCAACGGCCCAGCCCTTGATCTGCATGTCCGCCTGGGTGACCTCCAGTGGAGCCCCGGAGGCCACACGGATCATCTGTTCGACCAAATCGATATCATGGGTCAGTTCGGTGACCGGATGTTCCACCTGAAGGCGGGTATTCATTTCCAGGAAGTAGAAATTCTTGTTTGGGTCGACGATGAATTCCACGGTTCCGGCGCTGTCATAGTCCACCGCCGTGGCCAGAGCGACGGCTTGCTCACCCATTTTCTTGCGCGTCTTGGCGTCCAGAAACGGAGACGGGGCTTCTTCCAAGACCTTTTGATTGCGGCGCTGCACTGAGCATTCGCGCTCATTGAGGTAGATGACATTGCCATGCTTATCGCCGAGCACCTGGATTTCGATATGGCGCGGCTTTTCAACGAATTTCTCGATCAGAATCCGATCATCGCCAAAGGAGGAGCGCGCTTCGTTGCGCGCAGCGGTGAAGCCTTCACGCACCTCATCTTCAGAGCGGGCAATACGCATGCCCTTGCCACCGCCGCCCGCGGACGCCTTGATCATCACCGGATAGCCAATTTCTTCGGCAACCTCGACGGCTTGCTGATCGTCGACGATCTCGCCTTTAAAACCGGGCACGGTGTTCACGCCGGCCTTAGCCGCGAGCTTTTTCGATTCCAGCTTGTCACCCATCGCCGAAATTGCGTGCGCGTTCGGTCCGATCCAGGCGATGCCCTTCTCCTTTAGCGCTTCCGGGAAGGCCGCATTCTCGGACAGAAAGCCGAAGCCGGGATGGACAGCATCCGCACCGGTTTGCTCACAAGCGGCAATGATCTTGTCCATCTGGAGATAGGATTCGCCAGGGGCCGGCGGGCCAATGAAGACTGCTTCATCCGCCATCTCCACCGCCAGCGTATCCGCATCGGCTTCGGAATACACCGCAACGGTAGGAATGCCGAGGCGCTGGCAGGTCTTGATAACCCGAACAGCGATCTCACCACGATTGGCAATCAGGATTTTATTGAACATGGGCGCGGCGAACCTTTGGCTCAGTGTTGTTTGCGCCGGTTTAGCCCGCCTCGACAGACCGCGGCAAGCCACAGGCTGGGTCTAAGGTTTCAATCGGGTGAGCAGATCGCCGATCATCAACGCTCGCGCCTCGACAGTATCTCCACCCGCTCCCAGATACGCATAGTAGTCCTGAGCGGCTTTGTTAAAGCTTTGCACCACCAGCCAGATGAATTGTGCGCCACAGGCATTTCCTGCCTCGGCGACCGCCTTCAGCAGCGCTGAACCGACCCCCAGTTTACGGGCGGCTTCCTCCACCCAAAGGTCAGCCAGATAAAGCCCCGGGACGGCGTGACCGGTCTCATAGCTCTTGTGGTAGAGGGCATAGCCCACTGGCTGACCGTCGCGTTCGGCGATCAGACACTCAAACCAGCGGCTCGCACCAAATCCATCCCGGCGAATAATCTCGGCGGTAAAGCCGCCAGGCTCACCATGAAAGGCGTGAAACCGCGCCGCCATCTCCGCAATCGCTTGGGCATCGGTCTCCTGGGCTGGCCGGACCTGCAGGGGGGAGGTCACGACTTGTCCTCCTGTTTCAGGTCATTGCGGAAAAGATCGGGATCAAGCCGGCTTTCCAGCCAGTCGATCTCCACCGACCGCAGGCGCGTCAGGACCGATAAGAGGAAAATCGTCGACCAGCCCAAAAGCAGAAAGCCATTGGCGCTTTGGATCGCTGATACAATGCGCCAGCGGCTGGTCAGAAACACCTCGCCATAGCCCACTGTGGTGAAGGAGCTGGTCGAAAAGTACAGCGAGGCTTCCAGCGTCTGGAACTCGCCCAGCCCGATATAGGCTGCGGCATAGACCCAAATCTGAACCGCGTGGATGACGAAGAGCCCCATCACAACAGCCAGGATGATCCCCAATTGCTGCAGCACATAGGTTAGGCCCGCATAGCGGCTGGCGCGCAGGCGCATGATCCAGATCAGCACGGCCAGACCAACGATCTGAACAACCACGGTGGCCAACACCAATCCGGCAGACAGGGCGAGCGGGGCGAAAAGCATCCATGATCTCCAGGCTCTAAGCCGGCTTAGGCTAGCGCGAGCCGACTTGACGCGCCACGCGGCACATCTGACCCTTGAAAGAAAAAAACATCAGGGAGGCCGCATGACTAAGCTGACCATTATGCCGTCTGGACAGGCTCTGGGGGCCACAGTCACCGGTGTGGATCTGTCCAAAGCGCTGGACGCTGAGACCATCGCCTCGATCCGGGCTGCCTGGCTGGAGCATCTGGTGCTCGCCTTTCCCAATCAGCCCATGAGCCATGACGATCTGGAGCGCTTCACCGGCTATTTTGGGCCCTTTGGTGAGGATCCCTTCATCGCGCCCCTCCCCGACCGGCCGCACATTATCGAAGTGCGCCGCGAGGCTGGAGAGACGGCCAGCGTCTTTGCTGCGGCCTGGCATTCGGACTGGAGCTTTCAGGACCATCCGCCCGCAGGCACGATCCTGCACGGCAAGGTGATCCCCCCGGTCGGAGGCGATACCCTGTTTTGCAATAACTACGCCGCCTATGACGCGCTCAGCGCGGCGACCAAAGCCAGGATTGAAGGCCTGAACGCGGTCCACTCTGCAAGCCTTGGCTATGCGCCGGACGGAGCCTATGGCGACAATGACGGCGCGGACCGGTCAATGACTATTATTGCCGACGAAAGCGCCAATCAGACCCAGCTTCACCGCGTGGTGAAAACCCACCCGGAAACCGGGCGAAAATGTCTGTTCGTGAACCCCGCCTATGTGCGCACCATCGATGGCGTCACCGATGAAGAGGCCTTCCTCATCCTTGTGGAGCTGTATGAGGCCTGTCACGACGAGAGTAATATCTTCGCCCAGAAGTGGGAAAAAGACATGCTCGTGATGTGGGATAATCGCTGTACCCAGCACATGGCCACCGGCGGCTATGAGGGCCATGCCCGCCTGCTGCACAGGACGACGATTGGGTCGGTTTAAGCCAAGCGCCCCTCGCCCCCCTCCCCACAAAGGGGGAGGGACAGGCTTGGGATCGGCCTATTCCGGCTTGCGGAATTTCAGTGTCATGCGGTCAGATTCACCCGTCGACTGCAGCGGCGGAACGTCTTCTTCCTCGCTATCGCCCGCATTGGTCGGCGGTAGCGCCCACACACCAATATCGTAGTCCGCGGTGTCATTCGGATTGGCATTGACATCGCTGGACCCTGCCAGCTCGAAACCCGCCGCTTCAAAGGCTGCGATCACGTCCGCTTCGCGCAGATAAGCCCGGCTGCCTGTGGCGCGCTCATCGCTTTCATCTGCTGGCGCACGGTGCTGGACCACGCCAACAAGTCCGCCCGGCTTTAGCAGCGCGAAGGCATCGGCGACCGCCACGTCAAGATTGCCGGTCCGGGCCATGTTGTGCAGGGCCCGAATGTAGAGCACGCGGTCGGCCTGGCCTTCAAACTCGGTTGGCACGCTACCGAAGCGGAACGCCCCAGCGCTTTCACCGCCCCAGCCTTCGACCTGCGCGGGGAAGCCCTCTTCCCATGCGGCCAGCTGAGCCCGGCGCTCGTCCGTTAGGCGGTCACCAAAGATCTGAGCAAATGTGTCCATGGAGTAGTTGACGCCCATATACTGGCCCTCACCGGACACATAGGGCGCGATCACGCGGCTATACCAGCCACCACCGGGCAATGCCTCAACCACGGTATGCGTGGGTTCGACTTCAAAAAACTCAAGCGTCGCCTGCGGGTTGCGGAATGCGTCGCGGGCCCGGTCGCCATCGCGTCGCGGATCAGCGAGCACGTCAGCCAAGGACACAGACTCAGCCGCTGGCATTTCGGCCGACGCTTCAACGACCGGCGCAGCCGCTTCGGGCGCTTCAGTCTGCTCTGGCGCAGCCTCTTCAGTGGGCGCGCCACAGGCCCCCAGCATCAGCACCGATAAAGCCGTTGTGGCAGTCAGGATCGTTTTCATGGAGGTCTCCCCGAGCAAGAAAATAGCGATTATGTTGTACCCTAGCGCAATGACGGCTGGGCAGAACCCCGTGTTCACATTCGCGTTATGCGATCTGAACGTCGGGATGCAAACCGAGCGTTGCCGCAAGCTGCTCAAAACGATGCAAGGCACGTTCAGCCACCAACGCTTCAGATGAACGCTCAACACCAAGGATCAGCGAGGTTTCAGTCCGGTTCAAGCTAAAGCCTTTCAGAACCTTAGCCGACCGGCCGCACAAAGCCGCACCAAGTCTGAGGGCCAGCCCCAGCTTCAATGCAGCGGCTTCCGCCTCATCATCCAGCAGGCGTCTCGCGGCACAGCGCTCAGGCCTTTCGGTCTTACCCGCATAACGATGGAATACCGTCAGGGCGAGCAAAGCCCGCTCTGCATGGGTAACACCGCCGATGGGCGCATAGAGGATTTGCTCGGTCGCCAAGTCGGCACGGTGGTCAGGATGAAGCCGTGATCCGATATCAGCCAGCCGGCAGGCCGCGGCGCGTAAAATCGCATCGCGCGTCGGCGAGGCAATAATCGGCTCCTGACCGAAGACGCGATCGACCCAGTGATTGAGCGCCAGTCCTAGCCCGGCTTCCGGCCCACTTTGCAAGGCCAACGCCTCGGTACCGGCCAGCAGCGGATCACCGGTTTCCACCAGGTCCGGATCGTCATTGCAAACGACGCCTTCGCGCAGGCCGTTGGCCGAGATGACCACCTGATTGAACGCCCCTTTTTTCACGATCTTCTTCAACAAAAGCGCCGCATAGGGCAGCACACCGGCTCGCCGCGGTGACACGCCGGGCACCAAGGCCAGCGAGGCTTCGCTCTGTGTCAAAGCGAAATCGGCAACTCGCTCCACTTCACGGGCCGACAGCGTGAATTGATGCAGCATCCGCAGCGGGTAGTCTTCATCAATCGCCATGGCCAGCTGGGCAAAGGCGCGCCAGGCACCCCCCACGGCATAGAAGGTCTCACCAGACGTCTTGAGCGTCTCGGACGCAGTCTTCAGCTGCGCCTTAACAGAGGCTTTAGCGCGTCCCAGGTCTTCGACACCCACCGCAAGCGGTCCAAGCGGTAAGGTCTGTGCCTGACCCACATTGCGGCCTTTCAGACGCGTGAGCTCCAGGCTCGACCCACCCAGATCCCCGGTTAGACCTTCAGCCTCGCCAATGCCGGACAGCACGCCAATTGCGGAGATCCGGCCTTCTTCCTTGCCGGTTAGAATTTTGATTTTAAACCCAGTCTCCTTGGCCGCGCGCGCGACAAATTCGGGTCCATCCTCGCAATCGCGAACCGCAGCGGTGGCCACCGCGCGGCGGTCCTTGATACCCTTGGCGTCGAGCAGCACCGCAAAGCGCTTCAAGGCGCGCAGTGCGATTTCAATGCCTTCTGGGTTAAGCTGGCCGGTCTCAGAGGCTCCACGCCCCAGTCCCGCTGTGGCTTTTTCATTGAAAACTGGCCACAGGGCCCGCCCCTGCAATCGATATTGAACCAGCCGTACAGTGTTTGATCCGATATCGACGACCGCGACATCCCGTCGATCGGCTGGCAGGGTCAGCTTTGGAGGGGCTGGCGTCGTCAATCGTTAGGCCCGATCACCAATATGGGAGAAGACTGGCGGTTGGTCATTTTTCAAAGCCGCGCCGCGCCCGGACAGGCTTGGGTTGGTCATGAAATAGCTGTGGGCGCAGAACGGGCTGTCGAGCTGGCTGGCGTCAACCCGGTCATAGCTGCCATCGGCGTTCATAATCCAGGACTGGCTCTCATCATTCAGGTTGGCGACCATGATCTGATCCAGGACCTGGCGATGCACAGTCGGGTTCTCAATCGGACAGAAAGTCTCGATCCGGCGGTCCAAATTGCGCGGCATCCAGTCTGCGCTGGAGATATACACTTCCGCCTGCGGGCTGGGCATGGAAGCCCCATTGGCAAAGCAGGCAATGCGCGAGTGCTCTAAAAAGCGCCCGACGATGGATTTCACTTCGATATTGTCAGACAGGCCGGGAACGCCAGGGCGCAAACAGCAAATGCCGCGGATCACCAGCTGACAGCGCACACCGGCTCCACTGGCCTCGTAGAGCTTGTCGATCACGACCGGGTGAACCAGCGAGTTCAGCTTCAGCCAGATCCCGGATGGTTTATCCGCCTTGGCATTGGCAATCTCGCGATCAATCTTCTCCAAAATCACGTCGATCAGGTTGATTGGACTGATAACCAGCTTTTCCAGCCCTTGAGGCCGCGCATAGCCGGTCACATAGTTGAACACCCGGCCGGCATCGCGGCCAAAAGCCGGATCAGCGGTGAACAGCGATAAGTCAGTGTAAATGCGCGCGGTGATGGGGTGGTAATTGCCCGTGCCGAAGTGAGCATAAGTCTTCAGGTCTCCCTCTTCACGGCGAACCACCAACGAAATCTTGGCATGGGTCTTATACTCGATGAAGCCATAGACGACCTGCACGCCAGCGCGCTCTAAATCGCGCGCCCATTTTAAATTTGCTTCCTCATCAAAACGAGCCTTCAGCTCCACCAGGGCGGTGACATTCTTACCCGCCTCAGCCGCTTCAATGAGCGCTGCAACGATGGGCGAATTCTTCGATGTGCGATAAAGCGTCTGCTTAATCGCAATGACATCGGGATCCGCTGCGGCTTGGCGCAGAAACTCCACCACAACGTCAAAGCTCTCATAAGGATGGTGGACGATCAGGTCCTTAGCCCGGATCGCCGCGAACACACCTCCCCCCATCTCCTTGATGCGTTCAGGAAAACGCGGCTCATAGGGCTCGAACTCCAGCTCCTTACGGTCATCGGGAATGAGCTGAGACAGCTGTGCCAGTCCCAATAGACCATCGACAAGCTGGGTATCCTGACGCTCGGCTTGGAGCTGTTGGATAATGAAGCGGCGCAAATCCTCCGGCATGGACGCTTCGATCTTCAAACGCACCAGAACACCGCGCCGACGTTGTTTAAGGAGCTGTTCAAACTCGCGAACAAGGTCTTCAGCTTCTTCCTCGATCTCGATATCGCTGTCACGAATGATCCGGAAGGCCCCCTGCCCCAAGACTTCATACCCAGGAAACAGGGCATCGACGAAGAGTGTGAGAATGGTTTCAAGCGCAATAAAGCGCTTCACCGGGCGGCCTTTGCTGTCTCGGGCCTCGGTCGGGATTTCGATAAAACGCTTCACACCGGCCGGCAGGGGCAACAGCGCATTCAGGGGCTTACCCCCATCACGCCGCTTCAGCTTCAGCGCCAGCGCAAAGCCTAGATTGGGAATGAAGGGAAATGGGTGAGCCGGATCGATCGCCAGCGGTGTAATCACCGGCAGCGTGTGCGCCAGGAAATCATCGCGCAGCCAGGCTTTGTCTTTCGGCGAAAGCTCATCAGCATCAAGCAGGGTGATGGACTGCGTCTCCAAGAGCGCACGCACATCCTCCCAACACGCCTGTTGGGCATCCATCAATGCGGCCACTTCGGCGCGAATGGCTTCCAGCTGCTCGGTCTGGGTCAGGCCATCCAGACCCGGGCGGTCGACACCATTGCGAACTTGCGCCCGCAGGCCCGCCACCCGCACCATGTAGAACTCATCAAGATTGCTTGCTGAGATTGATAGAAAGCGCAAACGCTCCAGGGGTGGGTGGAGTGGGTTTCGGGCCTCATCCAGCACACGCCAGTTAAACTGCAGCCAGGACAGTTCGCGGTTCAGAAACCGCTCCGGCGAGGTCAGCAGAGCGGATGCGTCCGTCTTGATTTCAGCAGCATCCGTCATCAAAGGCTCCTCTTTGGCACCGCAGTGGGTGATTTAGCGCTACTCGCTGGATAATGCGGCCAGACCCTCTCGCGCAAGGGTGCGCGTGACTGGGCCTTTTCGAGCAAGGGCTTCGCGGTCAAGCCAAGCCACCAACGCGCGGGCATAATCCACCGATCGATCCATGCGTGTCAGCAAGTATTCAAGCACACCGGCCGTGATGGGCGTGCGTCGATCCCGAAGCAGTTTCTCCATGACCTGGCGCAACAGGGCGTCGTCCGGCTCATGCAGCACCGCAGTTTCCGCAGCTGCGAGCCTGGAGGCCAGGTCCGGCAAGCCTACCGGCCAGTCCGCAACCGGCTTCGCGGCCGTCATCAAGACCGTCACACCCGCATCGCCCGCGGCGCGATTGAGCAAGTGAAACAACCCATCTTCATCCACACCGGTGTGGATGTCCTCTAAAAGCACGGCCGCGCCGCGCTGGATGTCGCTCAGGCCGTTCGTCAGCTCAATCGGATCAAGGCGTGACGCTTTGGCGCGGTTCGCCCAAATCTTCGCCAGATGAGTCTTCCCGCTGCCGGGCGGTCCAATCAAGAGCAGATGGCCATACCGCCAGCGTGGCCAGCGCATCACAATGCGATGGGCCGCCGAATTGGCTTCAGTGACGCAATAGGCATCTTCGCTATAGTCTGGGTCCAAAGCCAGATCGAGCGCGAGCTGAGTGGCTGTCATCGGCGGCTGCGCACCGTCCAGCCCAGATCAGCGTCCTCCTCAAGCATCGCGCCACGTGCGGCCAGTTCCGCACTGACCTGGTCCAGGCTGCCGCGATGGACCAACGTCATCACTGCGCCCCGGCGAGACAGAGCATCCAATCGAGCGTCCTGGACGAGGGCCGCGCCGGCAACTGCGCTTTGTAGCCGCCGCCATTCGCGCAGCGAGCCATAAAGCACGGTGATCGCCAGCTCAGCTTCTTCGGTGTCGCGCACAACCGCTTCGCGCTTCCAGACGTCTTCCCGCTCAGTGACGAAGCGCCGCGCGGCTTCGGCAAATCCACCCCGAGCCGCCACACTTGGCAAAGGCTCAACGACCGCACCCTGGTCGGTGAAGCGGATAAGATTGCCACCGGTGCGCACTGCGCCTGCACCTTCACGGGCTGTCACAACGGCGACCGTTTGCACACCGTAGAGGCGTGCGACGCGCTCAAGCGCCGATTCATTCATGGTGAGTGCCTGGCTCACCGAAATCGCGCCTTGGGCCTGAGCATCATTGTAAGCGGCAAAAGGCGTCAGTGACGTCTCAAACCCGCCATTGGCCCAGGCCCTTGCCCAGGCCCCGGAAAGAGTGGGGCCGGCCCCCTCATCAGAAACCGCAATGGCCAACACCGGCGAAGCCGGGCTTTCCACATAGGGTATCTGCTGGGTGTCAAAGAACTGACCCACAGCGCGGCGATCGAACTCAATGGTCAACTCACCGCGATAGCGCGTCGCTGATCGCTGCTCATTAGCAATCTGCAGGCCGGCAATCAGCTGCGCTGCGACATCAGACGTGACGATCTCAGGGTCAAACTCAAAGCGGTCTTCAGGCAGCGTCAGACGCTCGATGAGAATCAGGGCCGCGCGCAGCTGCCCATCCGACATGGCCTGGCGCTGCGCTTCAAAGGCACTGTCAGCCGTGGCATCGATCTGAACGTTTTTCACCGTGAAGGGTTGAGCCAGGCTTGCGCCCGTCAGCATCGCTGCGGCGACCCCCACAGTGACGACGCCCCAAAGGCGTTGTGCGTAAGTCTGAAGCACCATCTTCGATATCCTCGCCGGCCCTTAGGTCGATTTTGTCTGACTATACGATTTCGCCGCGCCGGGTGAAGCCCCGCCGGGCGCCCGACGGGCTCGCACGAAGGGTTTAACAAGGCTATGCATCACCGCTATGAAGACAGGCAACCGCAATCTGGGCAGGTGGAGCGATCGGTGGGCGCAGAAAACTCAAGCGAAGGTCTAACCTATGCAGGCGCAGGCGTGGATATCGACGCAGGTGACGCGCTGGTGCGCGCCATCAAGCCGCTGGCCAAATCCACCGCACGCCCCGGTGCCGATACCGGCCTGGGCGGCTTTGGCGGCGCGTTTGATCTCAAAGCGGCTGGATTTACCGATCCGATTCTGATCTCAGGCACTGACGGCGTGGGCACCAAGCTGAAGCTGGCCATTGCTACGGGCATTTTTGAGACGGTCGGGATTGATCTGGTGGCCATGTGCGTCAACGACATTCTGGCCCAAGGCGCTGAGCCGCTTTTCTTTCTGGACTATTTTGCCACCGGCAAGCTCGACCCGGCCAAAGGCGCAGACATCGTCGCCGGTATTGCCGAGGGCTGCCGCCAATCCGGCTGTGCGCTGATTGGCGGCGAAACCGCTGAAATGCCGGGCATGTATACCGGCGATGATTTTGACCTCGCAGGCTTTGTGGTTGGGGCCGCGGAGCGCGGGTCGCTTCTGCCCAAGCATGACCAGATGCAGGCCGGTGACGTGCTGGTGGGGCTGGCAAGCTCAGGCCCGCACTCCAATGGCTACTCGCTGATCCGCCGTGTGGCCGACCATGCTGGCCTGGGCTTCGACGCGCCGGCCCCCTTCGATCCGTCCAAACCGCTGGGGCAAGCGCTGCTCACCCCAACCCGAATCTATGTCAAAGCCCTGATGCCCCTTATTCGCGCCGGTCAGATTAAGGGTCTGGCGCACATCACTGGCGGTGGCATGACGGAAAACACACCCCGCATGCTTCCCAAAGCGCTGACATTCGCCGTGGACTATGACGCCTTTGAGCGCCCCGATGTCTTCACCTGGCTGCAGCAGGCTGGGCAGATCGCAGAGGCTGAAATGCGCAGGACGTTTAATTGCGGCATCGGCATGATCGCGGCCGTCTCACCCCATGACGCGGATTCAGTCGTTGAAGCCCTGAATGCGGCCGGCGAGACGGCCAGCGTTATTGGCGCATTGAAGGCGGCCTGAAGACCATGAAACGCTTGAAAACCGGCGTGCTCATTTCAGGCAAGGGGACCAATTTGCAGGCGCTGCTGGATGCGGCGGCCGATGCGGCCTACCCGGCTGAAATCATCAGCGTGATCGCCAACAAAGCTGGAGCTCCAGGCCTGGAAAAAGCGCGCAAAGCTGGCGTGAAAGCCGCCTTTATTGATCACACGCTGTATGAAGAGCGCGAGGATTTTGAGCGCGAGCTGGACGCAAAGCTGCGCGAGGACGGCGTGGAATTCGTCGCCTTGGCCGGCTTTATGCGCATCCTCACGCCCTGGTTTGTGGACAAGTGGAAAGACCGCTTGATCAATATTCACCCCTCGCTGCTGCCTGCTTTTAAGGGCGTGCATACCCATGAGCGGGCGCTGGAAAGCGGCGTGCGTGTTCACGGCGCGACCGTGCACTATGTGCGCCCTGAGATGGATGAAGGTCCGATCATTGGCCAGGCCGCTGTGCCGGTGCTCGCCGGCGATACCAAGCAGACGCTGGCCGATCGAGTTCTTGTTGCGGAGCACAAGCTCTACCCGGCCTGCTTAAAACTGGTCGCTGAGAACCGGGCCCGGGTCACGGCAGGCCGGGTCCGCCTGGATCGCGACAGCGCGCCCAGCACCGACGCCATCCTTAGCAATCCTTCGAGCGTTTAGCCTGACGGGCTAAAACAGGGGTGACAGGCGCGCATCAATCGCCCACATCCCTCCTATGCGAATTACTCAGACCGTCAGTATTGATGAAGCCCTCCTTGAAGAGCGCCATGCCCGCGCCTCCGGACCGGGAGGCCAGCACGTGAATAAGGCGGAGACCGCCGTTCAATTGCGCTTCAATCTGGCGGCCAGCGACTTGGACCCGAGTGTGAAGACGCGTCTGGCACGGCTTGCCGGTTCGCGCCTGACCAAGGACGGCTGGATTGTCCTTCTGGCGGATCGGGACCGCTCGCGGGAGCGCAATCGCCAAAATGTGCGAGAACGCTTGCGGGCGATGGTCGAGCGCGCCCTCACCGCGCCCAAACCGCGCAAAACATCCCGCCCGAGCCTAGCCTCCGTCCAGCGTCAGAAGGACGCAAAAGCCAGGAAAAGCGCGATCAAGGCGACCCGTCGTCGGCCGAGAAGCGAGGACTAGGTCGCCCGATCAAGGATCTGTAGCCCGCTCACACGCCTGCCCCGTCCGGCGCAGCAAATCCTCGCACAGGGCATCAGCCCCCAACGTGTCACCGCCATTGCGCAGCAGGTCCGCCAAACCGCGCACGGCATAAGGCTCCAGCGGATAGTCGCTGAGCACACGGCGATACCAGCGTTCCGCACCCACATGGTCTCCGGCGTCCAGGCGTTGCTGCGCGATGGACAGACCAATCCGGAACTGCCAGTCCCGGACAAGGACGGCGTCTTCAGCAAATCGGACGGTCATCGCCTCATAGGCCTGCTCCAGATAGGCAATTGCGCGCGCCCTGTCCTGGGTGATTTCAGACAGATTGACTAAAGCGCCCCATTCATAGGGTTCAATGACCAGCGCTCGGTTATAGGCAATCTCAGCCGCATCAAACTCGTGAAGCGTGGACAGGGCCAAGCCCAACGCTCGCCAGGCCCGCGCATCGCCGGGATCAGCCTGTGTCGCCTGCTCCGCAAAGGCCCGCGCGCGCTCCAGGCTGGGCCGCGCCTCTTCGGAATCAAGCCATCCAGACTCAAGCGCCTGTGTGAGCGTGGTTCGATTGGCCACCTGCCCATCAGGACCTTCAAAGCGCAGCGTGCGTTGAACGAGCGCATTAGCAACCCCCGCCAGCGCCCGAGCATCATCGCGATGGCCGGCAAGTACGGTTTCATAAAGCCGCAGGGCGGCTTCGTTTTCTGCCCGCGTATACTGGGCGTAGAACGCATCCGCCCGCTGGAGCATAAGCTCGCGCTCCACAGAGCCTGTTTGCAACAGGGGTTCCGGCGCAGGTGCACCGCGAAATAGGGGCAGTGCAAAAAGAGCGATGATCGCGACAAGAAGAACGCCGCCCACCACGGTCAGCTCCACAGGCATGCGAGCGACCCCAGGCGCGTCCTGCCTGGATGCCTGTCTGGCCGTCCCGCCATCACCCCTCGCGACACTGGCAATCAGGCGATAACCGCGCTTGGGGACCGTTTCGATGAAGCGAGGAGCTTTCGCGTCATCGCCCAAAGCCTGGCGAAGCTTCCACAACGTGCGGGTCAAGGCATCATCATTGACCGCCTGTCCTCCCCAGATCGCGGCCGCAATCTCTGCCTTTGGTAAAACCTCGCCGGGATGTCTAGAAAACAGCACCAGCAAGTCCATGACCTGGGGCTCAATCTCGATGACCTGATCATTCTTGGTGAGTCGGTTGACCTCAGGATCAATTCGGAAAGCGCCAAGATTGAAGGAAGAAGCAGTCATTAATTCAGCGCTTTAGAACAAGAGATGAAAAGGTCAGGCAATCAGGATCCCGCGGTCATTCCAATCTAGAGCCCCATGGGGCGATAGAGAAGGTGCCTGGCGAGCAAACGGCCTGGCATTTCATAAAATCTCCCCGGAGTCCTCAATCATGATGCTGAAATCTGCCCTCACCGCCGCAGCGGCTGCCTCCATTGTCATCGCGCCTGCGTCCGCTCAAATGCTGAGCGCTGAACAGGCCCGCGAAGACTTGCAAGCGCTCTATCAAGGCCTGCAGGAAGCGCACTATGACGTATACGCGTCCGCCTCACCGGCCATGCTCGACGATCAATTCACGCGCCTCATGGAGACCCTTGATGGCCCCGTGTCCATCAACGACCTCCATCGAGACTTTCAACGATTCACAGCGCTGGTCCGGAATGGTCATGCGCGCGTGGAAGGACTGAATCCAGGCTGGAGCGAACATCTCGAAGCCGGAGGCCGGGTCTTCCCGCTTGATTTTCGGATTCGCAATGGCGCGGTGATTGTCACCGGAGCTCCAGAAGGGTCACCTGTTGAACCCGGCGATGAAATCCTCGCGATTAATGGCGAACACAACGCCGTGTGGTTGGCGCGCGTAACCCGCAATATCTCGGCGGAAACACCCGAGCTGGCTTACTCCATGTTTGAGCGCATCTCGCCCTATTTAATGTGGATTGAATACGCCGACACGCCCGCCTATCGCATTGAAGTCAATGGCCCGGACGGTCATCGCGAAGTCGTCCTCAACGCCCTGGACTGGGCAAGCTATACCGATCAGCCTGTGGCCGACGCGGGCCCTGATCTTTCAGGTCGTCATGCCGAAATGCTCACTGAGACGATCGCCTATCTGCGTCCCGGTCCGTTTTACAATATCGACGCAACCACCACGGCAGAAGCCTTTGATCCGGATGCCACACGGGCCTATGTCGGCTTCATCGACGCCGCCTTTGAAGATTTTTTGGAGGCCGGTGCGGATCATCTGATCTTGGATTTACGAGACAATCCAGGGGGCGATCGCTCCTACTCCGATCCGGTGCTGGCCTGGTTTGCCGATGAGCCGTTTCGCTTCTACTCCGAATTCCGAATGCGCGTGAGCGAGCAAACAACAGCATCAAACGCGGCGCGTCTGGAAGGGCGTCGCGAGGAGGATTATGGCATTTCAGGCGAATTTGCCGAGCTGTTCTCACGTGCGCCGAACGGAGACATCGTGCTCTACGAGATAGACTATACCGACCCACACCCTCGTCGCTTTGATGGCGAGGTCTACGCCCTCATCAATCGCGCAAGCTACTCCAATGCGGTATCGGTAGGGACCATCATTCAAGACTATGGCATGGGCCTTGTTGTGGGTGAGGCGACCACCGATATGGCCAGCATGTTTGGCGCGATGGAGCATTTTTACCTGCCCCATTCAGGCCTGCAGATCGGCTACCCCAAAGCGCACATCATCCGTCCCAACGGAGACGAGCGCCTGCACGTTCTGACCCCTGACATTGAAATCGAGGTGCCACCCATGAGCGGGACGCGTGATGTCAGGCTGGAACGTCTGGTGGCGATAATTGAGGGGTAGCGAGGTCATACCCCTCCTCGTCATTGCCCCGAAGGCGGGAAGCTAGAGATGATCAAACGCTGCGTTAGAAAGCTCTGCACCCTGCCCTCGCAGGGAAAGAGCATGTGTTTGGTTTAAACAAAAAACCCCGGCGCGTTTGCGCCGGGGTTTGTCATTGCAGCAATGGACTTTCGCTTAGCCGACGATCTCGTCGTCAGAGAAGAAGAAGGGAATTTCTTCAGCGGCCGTTTCTGGAGCGTCGGAGCCGTGCACGGAGTTGGCTTCAATGCTCTCAGCGAATTCTTTGCGGATCGTGCCTGGAGCGGCGTCTTCAGGGTTGGTGGCCCCCATGACGTCGCGATACTTGGTGATGGCATCTTCGCCTTCCAGGGCTTGCACCACCACCGGGCCAGAGATCATGAATTCAACCAGATCATTGAAGAATGGGCGTTCTTTGTGGACCGCGTAAAAGCCTTCGGCCTGCTCACGCGACAGACGAATACGCTTTTGAGCGATGATGCGCAGGCCGGCTTCTTCGATCTTGGCGTTGATGGCACCGGTGAGATTACGGGCGGTCGCGTCGGGCTTGATAATGGAGAAAGTGCGCTGGAGAGCCATGGGGAGGTTCCTCGTTCTGCCGCTGAGCGCGGCGGTGAATTTGCGGCGGCTTATAGCCACAGCTTTCCAGCTTGAAAAGCCATGGCCGCTAAACCGTCACTCACTCAAGCCAGGTGAAACCTGCAAGCTCCCAGATTTCCTGCGGGCTGCGCTCGGTGATCTCGATGATGGACAGCCCTGAATTGGCCATGGCGCGACGCACCAACTCCGCCCCTACGCGGTAACCGATCGCTTCACGTCCGTCGGGGTGAGAGAACATCCAGTCGCCATAGCTGGCGTGAACCGGCAAAGCGAGTATTTCCTCAGCCCAGGCGGTGAAAGTCGCATCATCAAGCACGCTATAGCTATTTGCCGGACCGGCGATCCGTTCTGAATAAATCTCAGCAAGGCCCTCATTGGCCGTCGCGATCGCGATACCCGGTCCAAATTTATTGTCCTCGATTGTCCAGCCCCGGACCAGGTGATGCATTTCATGGGTCGCGGTGCGCAGCAGACCGGCCTCAATCGCACCGCTCATACCGCCGTCGAAGGTGGTGGAGACTTCGATCACGATACCGCCGGGACGATCAGCCCGCCCCGTAACCCCACCGAGCTTATCGACAATTGGGCGCACGATCGGCACAACTTGAACCGTGATATCGCCCGAGTACGCAGGGAAATCTCGAGCGATATATGCGGCACTCTGAGCGAGGATATCATCAATGCGCGTGCGCTGACCCTGGCTAAAGCTGTGACCTTCAGCGGTCTGATAGTGAGCGGTGACATCCAGATCCGAAGGCATGGGCTCTGAAAGTGCCATCCAACAAGCAGCCATCACAGAGAGGAGAAGTTTCATGGGGAGGTGTCCTTTGAGACGATTTAAGGCCCTGACCTAACGTTGCCTGCCTTCCGGTTTTCTTTCCAGTATCTGTCAATTCAGCAAGCTGTTCTGCGCGCTGTCGCATTTGAGCCCTTGCGAGCCAACGCCCCAACGGTTAGGCGCTTCATCCCATGCTGCATATCAACGACCTCACCCATCGCATCGAAGGCCGGATGCTGTTTGATCAGGCGACGCTCTACGTGCCGGCTAAAACCCGCATGGGTCTGGTCGGGCGCAACGGGACGGGCAAATCCACGCTGTTCCGGCTCATTCTCGGGGATTTGTCTGCCGATGATGGCGAGGTCCGGGTCCAGCCCGGTGCCCGTGTAGGAACCGTTGAGCAGGAAGCCCCGGCCGGCCCCACCTCGGTGATGGATTATGTCCTGGCGGCCGATCAGGAACGCGCCGCGCTGCTCGCGGAATCCGAGACCGCCATGGACCCCCATCGCATCGCCGAAATCCAGACCCGGCTCGCCGATATAGATGCCCATTCCGCCGAAGCGCGCGCCGGTGCAATTCTCAACGGTCTTGGGTTCAGCACCTCCGATCAGGCCAGGGCTTGTGCGGATTTCTCCGGAGGCTGGCGGATGCGGGTGGCCATGGCGGCGACGCTGTTTGCCAACCCTGATCTGCTGTTGCTGGACGAGCCAACCAATTATCTCGATGTCGAAGGCGCGATCTGGCTGGAGACACATTTGGCGAAATTTCCGGGCGCGGCACTCGTTGTCTCCCACGATCGGGAGTTATTGAACGCCAGCGTGCATGCCATCGCGCACCTGAAAGATTTAAAACTCACCGTTTGGGACGGCGGATTCGACCAGTTCCAGCGCCAGCTCGCCGAACGCCAGCGCCTTCAGATGAAGATGATTGAGCGCCAGGAAGACGAGCGCCGCCGCCTTCAAGGCTTTGTCGATCGCTTCAAGGCCAAAGCCAGCAAAGCCAAACAAGCCCAAAGCCGGGTCAAACGCCTGGAGAAGATGCAGCCCATCGCCACAATCGTGGAAGATCCGGTGGCTCCATTCGAGTTTCCAGGTGCTGAGCGGCGTATGGGCAATCCGCTGGTGCGCTTTGATGACGCCGCAACGGGTTATGAAGAGGGCAAGCCCATTCTGTCAGGGCTCAACCTCAATATTGATGTGGACGACCGGATTGGCCTTCTAGGCCGCAATGGTGCAGGCAAGTCGACCTTCGCCAAGCTCCTCACCGGCGCGTTAAAAGTGACGTCCGGGCGCATGGGCATGCATAAAAAGGCCCATGTTGCCCATTTCGCTCAGCATCAGATCGACGCGCTATCGCCAAAGCATTCGGCCTACTCCCACGTGCTAGAGCGTATGGAAGACAATACCGAGGCTGAACGCCGCGCACGCCTGGCGCGCTTTGGTCTACCTGCCGACCGTCAGGAAACCCCGGCCGCAAAGCTGTCAGGCGGAGAGAAGGCCCGTCTTTTGATGAATCTCATCACCTTTGATGGGGCGCATCTGCTGATCCTCGACGAGCCGACAAACCACCTGGATATCGACAGCCGAGCAGCGTTGACCGATGCGATTAACGCCTTCCCGGGTGCCGTCATCCTGATCAGCCACGACCGCAGCCTGATTGAAACCTGCGTGGATCGGCTGTGGATCGCTGAGGAAGGCACGGTGAAGCCCTATACCGGCGATCTCGATGACTATCGCCGCGAACTGCTACAGGGCGAGGCGCGCGCGAAGGACAAGTCGAAACCCGCCGGAGGGCAACGAACCGAACAACGCCGCAATGCTGCGGCGGCTCGCGAAAAGCTCAAACCGCTCCGGGCCGAGGCTGAAAAGCAGGAGCGCGAGATTGAACGTCTGAAGGGCGTTTTGGAGAAGATCGATACAGGCCTGGCGGTAGAGGGCCTGTGGGAAAAAGACCCAACGCTAGCGGCTGACCTCACCAAGAAGCGGGCGCGCTGTGTGGCGCTGATCGACGCAGCGGAAATGGCCTGGCTGGAAGCCGAAGACGCGCTGGAGACCGCAAAGGCGCAGGCCGGTTAAGCCCTCACCCGCACTTCACCTCAACCACCACGCCCTCAGGTGTGGTGACGATATTCATCCGCTCCATGCGGTAGTCCATGGTGATCATATCGGTGGTCGCGTAGATGCGCAGCGGAGCTGGCAGGCTTTCGATATGGATTTCGCCAATGCGCTGGCCCACGAAATGCTGATAGGCGTTTGCCGCACAGCCCTCTTCCGTCGGCGGTGAAGCAGGCGGGTTCGGTGCCAGATCACTGGGGCCAGAACCCGGCGTCGTACAGGCCCCTGTCAGGGCCATCACGCCCGTAATGAGTACCCATTTGGCGGCATGTGTCAGCCCTGCTTTTCCCATCGGCCCTGCTCGTTCTGTTTCCAATAACTTCGAAGGATATCTGACTCTTTGTAGCGCGACCACAAGGCGCGGGCCTTCGCAAGCGTGGTTTCATCGCTAGCTTCAAACATCACGACGACCCGTTCCCAGCCGTCCAGTTCACCCGGGTCAGCTCCATCGAGACAAAACAACATGCTGGCCTGATTGAGCTTATCAGCGGTTTCGCTCAGCAGGATGGGCTGGTCCTCCGGCAGCGGCCCGCTGGCCAGCCCATGGGGCAGGAAGCTGTCATCGCGGAACGTCCATAAATGCTGGTCCAGATGGGCGAGCCGACCCTCTTCAGGGCTCGTCACCACCGCACGCCCGCCCCGCGACTGAAGCTTTAGCAATAGCTCGGGGAGCGCATCGTCGATGCGCGTGCGCTCTAAGTGGTAGAACCAGAGTTCAGGCACTTTTGCCCCTTAAGCTTGTCCTCTTTCTTCCCAGGCCCTGAATCGAGTTCAGGGTAAACCCCGTCCGGGGCCCAGAGCCATCAAGCCCTGAGCCCCGTCATCTCCTGGGTCCCGGCCGTCGCCGGGAAAGAGCAACTGGGAACTCGCCGAAAGCCGGCTAGCCCTCGTAATGGTCTCGGACCAGGCGGTCCAGAAGCCGCACGCCAAAGCCGGTGCCAAACAGCGGCTGGCGCGGATCCTTGGACTTACCGTTCATGCCGACGCCAGCGATGTCGATGTGTACCCAGGGCTTTTCATTGACAAAGCGCTGAAGGAATTGTGCGGCGGTGATCGAGCCTGCGTTGCGGCCTTCGCCCAAATTCTTCATATCAGCGACGGGGCTGTCGATCTGGCGATCATATTCAGGTCCCAGCGGCAGACGCCACACCGTTTCGTCCGACGCCTTGCCAGCGTCGAAGAGACGGCCAGCCAGCTCGTCATTATTTGAGAAGATACCCGCATGTTCCTGACCCAGAGAGATCAGGATCGCGCCAGTCAGCGTAGCAAGATCGATAATGAACTCCGGATCGAATTCCTTCTGCGCGTACCAGAGCGCATCGGCCAGAACCAGGCGGCCTTCAGCATCGGTGTTCAGGATTTCGATGGTCTGACCGGACATGGAGGTGACAACATCGCCCGGGCGCTGGGCATTGCCGTCTGGCATGTTCTCCACCAGGCCGACAATCCCGACCACATTGGCTTTCGCCTTACGGCCCGCCAGCGCGGCCATCAGGCCGACCACGGCTGCAGAGCCGCCCATATCGCCCTTCATCTCATCCATGCCAGCACCCGGCTTCAATGAGATGCCCCCGGTGTCGAAAGTCACGCCCTTGCCGACAAAACAGATCGGCTTGTCGCCTTGATTGCCGCCATTCCACTTCATAACGACGAGCTGGCTTTCCTGAACGGAGCCCTGGCCCACGCCCAGAAGCGCGCCCATGCCCAGCTTGGTCATTTCCTTCTCGCCGAGCACTTCGACTTCGATTCCGAGCTCGGTCAGTGTCTTACAACGGCGGGCATACTCTTCCGGCCCAAGCACGTTTGGCACTTCCATGACCAGATCGCGGGCCAACTGCGTGCCCTCAGCGACCGGTCCCCAGCTGGCCCAGGCGGCCTTGGCGGCGTCGACGTCACCGGACACGACTTCAATGGCCTTCAGCGACGGCTTTTTGCTGTCCGACAGCTTGGTGCGGTATTTGTCGAAGCGATAGGCCGCCAGATGGGCCCCCATGGCCGCCCGAGCTGCGGTCTCCCCATCGTCGCCATCAACGGTGATGGACAGGGTTTCAGCGCCAGAGGTCAGCAGCGCCTTGGCCAGCGAAGCGGATGCCTTCTCAACCGTGCTGGCGGTCACGTCGCCGGGCTTTCCAAGGCCCAAAAGCACAATACGGGTCGCCTCCACACCGGACGGCGCGGTAATTTCCAATGTTTCTCCTGCACCCCCGTCAAAGCGTGAGGCTTTGATCGCACGGGTCAGCGCACCGCCGGTGGCATCATCCAACGCCTTTGCGGCGTCGGACAGAATGGCGTCGGCGTAGGCGGGGACGGCAATGGCGTCACCGCTGGCGGCGGAAGCGAAGCTGATTTTCATCGTAGTCCTTTCAGGGGCGCTGGCGCACGAGCAGCTTGGCTGATCGCGCGGCGGTAAACCGATATGACGCGGCAGTGGTATCGCATCGAAACCCGCGTTAGAAGTCGCATCTCCACCCAACTGAATTTGCTACGCCCTTTATGACCCTTTTTCAGCGCTACATGTTCCGCCAATTGTTGTGGCCCTTCCTGGCCACAATTGCTGCGCTGAGCGGTCTGGCGATCCTGACCCAATCGCTTACCAATCTGGATTTGCTCGCAGAACGCGGCGAGACCGCTTTGATCTTCCTGTGGATCACCCTGCTGGCCATGCCTCAGGTCATTGCCCTGCTTTTACCGGTCGCGGTTTTTATCGCCTGTGCCATCGGCCTGAACCGGCTGGTGGGCGATTCGGAACTGACTGTCGGCGCGGCCGCCGGCATGAGCCGCCGTGAGCGCTTAAGCCCGCTGCTACGCCTGGCGCTGTGGGTCACACTCGCAAACCTGGTGGTTAATCTGTTCATTCAGCCGGCCAGCTTCCGGGAAATGCGCGAGCTCTTGTTTGAGATTCGCACCGATGTCGCGGCAAGCTTTATGCGAGAGGGCGAGTTCATTCCTCTGGGTGCGGACGTGACGTTTTACGCCCGGTCGATCGACGATGAATCGGTCATGTACGACGTCTTCATTGAAGAGGGGCGCGGCGAGACCGCAGCCGCCTATGCTGCGCGCCGTGGCGTCATCGTTCAAAGCGATCTT
>JANQMI010000131.1 GCA_028280165.1 Oceanicaulis sp.
CCTGGATACGTGGGCGTTCGTCGTGCACGAATAATATACGCGTGTGGGCGTCGCATACGTACGTCTACCCTCGGCCCGGCTCATAAAAGGCTTTCCTACGCTTTGCTGCGGCACGCAACGGTTGCGGCGGGCTATGCCGATGGCCTGCCCCGGTCGCTCTCCGGCAAAGGCTGGGCGCGGATCGGCGGGGTCAAAGCGCCCATCCTCGGGCGAATCTCCATGGATCTGACCGTGCTGGACGTCACGGAAGCGGGTACCGTCGCCCAAGTCGGTGAAAGCGTCGCCTTCTTCGGCGAAGACCTCGATGCGCTCGCCGTCGAGGCCGGCACCCTGCCCTATGAACTGCTTACCGGGATTGGACCAGGGGTGGAGCGGGTACCCGGTTAAACTCAGCTCGCTCCCGTCACCCTCAGAGGCAGCGTCAATTCAGCACCACAGCCACTCAGCACCAGATCCGCAACGACAGAAAAAACCGAACGAGTAAGAATGAGTGAACGCTCACTCACCATTCCCGCCCTCATGTCGATTCTCACCGTGGTCTTGTCCAATATGAGTGCACATTCACGCCTTTTCTCAGGCTCCCGGACGCGCAGGCATGGCGTGTCAGGGCGAGGGGCAGCCCCCCGCCGCCCTCAGCGCTACATACCCGCGCCACCCTCGGCCCGAATCTCTCTATGTTTCGCGCTCAGAATTTGCGAGCGCCTCCACCCATGCCCAAACCGTCCACGGTCTATGTCTGCCAGTCTTGCGGTGCCGTCCACGCCAAGTGGGCGGGCCAGTGTTCGGACTGCGGGTCTTGGAACACGCTTGTGGAAGAAAGCGCCGCGTCGGCTCCGCTGGGCGGAGGCGCGAAGGCCGGTCCGGCGCGGTCCGGGCGTCGGTCCAAGCTGGACTTGGTGGATCTGGGCAGTGAAACCGAAGACCCCAGCCGATTTGAAACCGGGTTGGCGGAGCTCGATCGTGTCGCCGGTGGGGGCCTTGTCCCAGGATCAGCCGTGCTGGTCGGTGGCGATCCCGGAATCGGTAAGTCGACCTTGCTGCTTCAAGCCGTGGCCCGGCTTGCGCTGGCGGGGGCCAAGGCCGTTTATGTCTCCGGCGAAGAGGCCGCCGATCAGGTGCGCCGCCGGGCGCGGCGCTTAGGTCTGGCTGATGCCCCCGTGGCCCTGGCCGCAGAAACCTCGCTGGAAGTGATCCTGGACGGGCTGAAAAAAGAGTCGCCGGACATTGCCGTGATCGACTCCGTTCAGACACTCTGGTCCGATCAACTGGCCGCAGCACCGGGCACCGTGGCCCAAGTGCGCGCCTGCGCGCAGGAGCTGGTGCGGTTTGCCAAAAAGCGCAATACGGCGGTCATCCTAGTGGGCCACGTCACCAAGGATGGACAGATCGCCGGGCCTCGCGTTGTGGAACACATGGTCGATGCGGTGCTTTATTTCGAAGGCGAACGCTCCCACCAATTCCGCATCCTGCGCGCGGTAAAGAACCGCTTCGGTCCCACCGATGAAATTGGCGTGTTTGAGATGGCCGATGCCGGCCTGCAAGAGGTGGCCAATCCCTCCGCCCTCTTCCTGGATGGCAGGGGCGAGGATGCATCTGGGGCCGCCGTGTTTGCCGGCATGGAGGGAACGCGCCCGGTTTTGACTGAAATTCAGGCGCTTGTGGCTCCCGCCGCCTTTGGCACGCCCCGCCGCGCCGTGGTGGGCTGGGACAATGGACGTTTGGCGATGGTTCTAGCCGTGCTGGAAGCGCGTTGCGGGCTTGGCTTTGGCGGGCGTGACGTATATTTGAACGTCGCGGGCGGGCTGAAGATTGGCGAACCCGCAGCGGACTTGGCGGTGGCGGCAGCTTTGATCTCTTCTTATCTCGATACCCCGCTTCCGAGCGATTGCGCCGCCTTCGGCGAGATTTCGCTGTCCGGAGACGTGCGCCCGGTGGGGCGTGCGGATGCGCGTCTGAAAGAAGCCCACAAGCTTGGCTTTACCAAAGCGCTGACCCCGAGCGGCGCAGAGCTGGCTGGCATGGCCATTACCCCAATCGACACCGTCCAGGCCTTGGTCCGTCGATTGGGCCAAGACGCAGCCTGACGACGCCCCGGGCGAGGAAAGGATCAAAACGGTATGGACCAAAGCTTGATCGGATTTGACCTCTTTGCCCTCGGCGTCCTTTTCATTTCCGGTGTGATGGCCCTGATGCGCGGTTTTGTGCGCGAAGCCCTGACCGTAACCGCCTTTGTCGCTGCCGCGTTGGCCGCGCTTTGGACCCGTCCGGTCTTCGCCAGCCTGCTTCTCGATGTCGTGGGCTCCGGGCTCATCGCCAACATTGTGGCCATGGTGGCGGTCTTTATTCTCGTCTATCTGGCGGTCAGCTTTGTGACCAGCTCCCTGCAGAAGAATGTGAAGAGTGGCGAAGACGTCACCGTCATTGATCGCACGCTCGGCTTTGTGTTCGGGCTGGTGCGCGGCCTCGTGCTGCTGGGTCTTCTTGTTTTGGTGATCAAAAACACCATGTCCAACCCGAGCTGGATGACCGGCGCTCGGCTATATCCGCTGGCCAATGCCAGCGCTCAACTCCTACAGACCCTGGCCCCGGATGGCAGCTGGGTCGCCCGCCAACCCGATGACCCGATTGCGCGCGAGCTTGAGCGCATCAACGAGGAAGACGGCCAATGAGTGCGATGACCCTCACCTACGATCCGGCAACCGATCGCCCCCAAGAGGAATGTGGCGTGTTCGGGGTGCGCGGGGCCAATGAAGCTGCGGTCCTGGTCGCCTTTGGCCTCCACGCGCTTCAACATCGCGGCCAGGAAGCCTGCGGCATCACCAGCTATCACGAAGGCCGCTTCCACTCAGAGCGCCATTTGGGGCTGGTGGGCGAACACTTCACCGACCCCGAACGCATGAATTCATTGGCGGGTCCCATGGCGATTGGCCATGTCCGCTATTCAACCTCCGGGGCCCCGGTCCTGCGCAATGTTCAGCCGCTCTATGCCGATGTGCGCGGGGGTGGTGTCGCGCTTGCCCACAACGGCAATCTGACCAATGCCCGAGCCTTGCGCGAAGAGCTGGTCCATGGCGGGGCCATTTTCCAATCGACTTCGGACACCGAAGTTATCTTGCAGCTCGCGGCCCGGTCTAAAAAAGCCAAAGCGGCCAATCGCTTGATCGCGGCGCTGGCCCAAGTCCAGGGTGCATTTGCTTTGGTGGCGATGACCAATGACTTGCTGATCGGTGCGCGCGACCCGCTGGGTATCCGCCCGCTGGTGATGGGTAAGCTGGATGACGCGATCATCTTCGCCAGCGAAACCTGTGCGCTCGATATGATTGGCGCAGAATTCGTACGTGAGGTCGAGCCAGGCGAAGTGGTTATCGTGTCCGACGATGGCATCACCTCAAAACGCTTCGGACCGGATGTGCCTGCGCGCCCGTGCGCCTTTGAATACATCTATTTCGCCCGTCCTGATTCCATTATCGACGGCATTTCGGTTTATGAAGCGCGCAAGCGGATGGGGATCCGGCTTGCCCAAGAAACTCCGGCTGATATTGACGTCGTGGTCCCTGTCCCCGATTCCGGAATGGCGGCCGCCCTCGGCTTTGCGGAAGAAATTGGCAAGCCCTTCGATCTGGGAATCATCCGCTCTCACTTTGTCGGCCGCACCTTCATTCAACCCACCCAAGCCAAGCGTGACCTTGGCGTGCGTCGCAAGCACTCCGCGAACCCAGCCGCGCTTCGCGGCAAGCGGGTCTTGCTGGTTGACGACAGCGTCGTGCGCGGCACGACATCGAAGAAGATTGTGAAAATGGTGCGCGAAGCTGGCGCGAAAGAAGTTCATTTCCGCTCGGCCTGCCCGCCGATCACTCACCCAGACTTCTATGGCATTGATATGCCCATGCGCGAAGAGCTGATGGCGGCCAGCCATCAACCCGAGCAGATGGCGGCCATGCTGGACGCAGACAGCCTCGGATTCTTGTCCGTAGAAGGCTTGTACTGGGCGGTCCGCAACGAAGCGCGCAATCCTGACTATCCGCAACTCGCCGATCATTATTTCACCGGCGACTATCCCACCGCCCTTGTGGACCGCGATCGCGCGCGTTCAAACAAGGACCAACAGCTTTCACTTCTGGTAGACGCATGACCGAAACACAGCCGATGACCGGCCGCGTGGCGCTTGTAACCGGCGCTTCGCGCGGACTGGGCTATGCCATCTGTAAAAAACTCGCCGCTGAAGGGGCCCACGTGATCGCCGTGGCGCGCACCCAGGGTGGTCTTGAAGATCTGGACGATGAAATTCGCCAAGCCGGCGGCGCGTGCACCATTGTACCGATGGACCTTCAGACGCCTGACGGGATTGAAAAGCTTGCCGATGTCGTTGCCGGGCGCTGGGGCAAGCTGGACGCCCTAGTGGTTAATGCCGGCGTATTGGGCATGTTGACGCCGACGGCACAGCTGTCGGCGAAGGTGTGGAACCAGGTTTTGTCCATCAATCTGATCGCACCCGCGCGCTTCATTCGAGCCTTCGAACCCCTGCTGCGCGAGTCCGATGCGGGCCGCGCCGTCTTCACCACGTCTGGCGTCGGCAGCCGGCGCGCTAAGGCCTATTGGGCTGCCTATGGCGCGTCCAAAGCCGGCCTTGATAATCTCGTCATGGCATGGGCTGAGGAATTATCCGGCGGGTCGGTCAAAGCCAATCTGGTCAATCCGGGCACCGTGCGAACCCGGATGCGCGCTCAGGCAGCCCCAGGCGAAGACCCGATGTCGCTCCCTCATCCGGACGATATCGCGCCAGTCTTCGCAAACCTTTGCCACCCCAGTGAAACTCGCTCCGGCGAGATCATAGACGCTCAAGGCTGAGCGCGAGCCGACCAGCTTTTCGTTGTGGCAAAGGCACAAGCGCGCTATGGTTATTGGCTGTAGGGGACGTGCTTGAAAGGTCCAGGCCATGGCCAGGACAGGTAAGGGGATCGTCGTATTCATGTGCCTTGTGGCGGCCGCGCCTGCGGCTGCCCAGACGCCTGCACGCATTGACCCAGAGCGCCTTAGAACCGTTCCGCAAGAGCTTCAGATTGATCCGACCCGGCTTCAGGCTCGCGATCGACAACTCACTCAAGTTCAAACCGCTCAGCAATTTGCCGATCCGGGCGGGTATGAAAGCCGCGCGGATAACGGTCCCTGGATTGGCTGGGTAAACTTCAACCGCAGCACCGATCCTGTCGTTTCGAACGGCACCAACATTTCCCGGACCTATGAAGAGGTCGCCGGCGGGGTCCGCTTTGGCCTGGGCGACCGCCAGACCCCAGAGGTTGTTCTGTGCCGGGATGGTAGCCGCGATTGTGCAGGCGGTTCGCCCAGCGGGGGCCATGCCCTGCGCGATGTGGATGGCGTGCTGCGCATTGATTTCGCCCAACCGGTCTTCGCCGTCACCGTGGCGGCGGCACCGGACTGGACCCGTGATGTCCGCGCAGAAGTCTTCCAAATCGAAGGGTGGGGCAATGGTGATATCCTGGTCCAGGCCCAACAAGCGGTTTCGCCTGAATATGTGGTGGGTGAAAACTGGGTTCAGCTGACCCTTAATGGCCAACAGCGCCAGACCGCAACAGTGGCCACCACACCCCCGGGCGCTGTGACAGCGACGGAGTTCGACTACGTCATCATCCGGGCTTTCAACGCCAATGGCGCGCCGGTGAATGCGCCGATCCTGATCGATGACTTGCGTTTCGCCGATAATCGCGGATCAACGCCGCTGGATGATCAGGGGCCTCGAACAGGCGGGCTTGATCCCATGTTGGACGACACGCGCGACCTCGGTCCCGGCCTACAGCGCGAGGCTGAGGTGATCCGTGAAGGTGGGACGCGTGAGAACTCACTCTACCCCGTGGCCCGGCGCATTCGCATGGCGATTGATTATGAGGCGGCTGAACAGGCGGCCCAGCGCCAGCGCGCCGACGTCAATCTGCAAATCTCGATCCCAACCGCCCTTGGACGCGCCGACGATGTGTCGGTGCCAATCCTAGCCCCATTGGGAGCCTTCGAGAGCGAAAATCCGCGCGGAGCGCTGGCAGACGGCGTTGCTTTCATGGGCCGGCCCGATTTCTACCACCTGATCCTGCCGACCGAGCTTGGCGAAGCGGTAATTACCGGCACACGTCTGGCAAGCCCCTCGGCCTATGGTGAGCGCAATGTCGGCACACTGCAGAGCGGCAGCGGGTATGACGGAGCGTTCGCCAGCTTCAACCTCTACGGCGTAGCCTACGCAGTCCGCATAACATGTGAAGGGGTCGCGACTCCCGCCGACGGCCGAACCGAAGAGCCCCCTTGTAACAATCCGGTAGAACTGGACGCGCTCTTGGACCGCCTCTTCTTGTTCATTCCGCCAGAGGAGGATCGGCAATGAACTTGCCCGCCCGCCTCGGTGCCGGAATGCCCAGCGCGGCTGCTCTGGCCATGCTCGCCCTATTTGGGGCGGACCTGGCTGGCGTCGGCGCAGCATCGCCTCCATCGCCGCTGCCCATTGAGGACTCCGATTCTATCCAGCCCGACCCTGAGCCGGTGGAGCCCGACCCGACCCCGACGGATCCAGTTCAGGAACCGATTGAACCAGAACCAGAACCAGAACCAGAACCCGAGCCTGAGCCGGAGCCGGAACCGCTCGACTTCGAGCATCTGCCGCCTGGAGACCTGATCGATGGCACGGTGCACATTCAGGCCGATATCGGTATCGAGGATCCCGCCGTGATCGCACCAGACATGCGCTTTCCGGTCCTGGATGGTCCTGCCTACTCCAATTCGCAAATCTTCAATCCGATCTGGAGCTGGGACTTTTACCCCCATGTGGGCGATATTGACAGCGTCAAATATCCCCGTCCGTCCGGGCCGGAAAACACAGCGTCCAACTTCGCCTACCCCTGGCAAGACAATTTCTGCGAAATCCGGTCTCAATCCAATGCTCGCTGCCCGGAAGGAATTGGCCATCGTGGCATCGACATTCGTCCAGGCGCTTGCTGGCATAATCAGGTGATTGTCGCGACCACAGGGGGACAATTACGCACCCTGTCCGCCTTCTCCGTCGATTTATTTGGCGATGACGGCATGGTTTATCGCTACTTCCACGTCGACCGACCGCTCATCATTGATCTGGAACCGGGCGAATGGGTTGAAGTTGAGGCAGGCGACCCGATCGGCTTTTTGTCCGATGTCAGCAGCACCTCCCTGCCGGTGGCTCGTAATACGTCTATTCATTTGCATTTCGAGCTGTGGGAAGGCGATCTGAGCGGTGCCGATCCGCGAAATCCCTATACCAGCCTGGTTGAGGCCTATCGTTGGTTGGGGGCTGAAGATCCATCCAACCACTCACCGTTCGAAGATATCGGCAATTGCTCCTACCCCGATGGCGGTCTGACGCCGACCCGGGCTGATGTGCTCGCAGCTCTGGAAGCCGCTGCTGCCGCGGATGCCGAAAGCGAGGACGCGGGCGAATAATCATCCCTGCCATTGCACCAAAACGCCAAAGGGGTGAAAAATCACACCCATGGCTGATCGGACCCACCATATCCTCGTCGTTGACGACGATGACCGCATCCGTGATTTGCTTGCCCGCTTTCTGCGAGAGCGGGATTTGCGGGTGAGCACCGCCTCGGACGGTGAAGCTGCGCTGAAGCTCGCCGACCAGATGCAATTCGATCTGGTCATTCTAGACGTCATGATGCCGGGCCTGGACGGATTTGAAGTGACCTCAAGGCTGCGCGAGGACGGCCAAACGCCCATTCTCCTGCTCACCGCCCGTGGAGAGCCGGAAGACCGGATCAAGGGTTTGTCGCTGGGAGCCGACGATTATCTGGCCAAGCCCTTTGAACCTGAAGAGCTGATTTTGCGTGTGCAGGCCATCCTGCGCCGAAGCCTGCCGCAAATGCACGGCCCGGACGCGGTGCGGTTCGGGAACTGGCGTTATGATCTGATCGGGTCGCAGCTGGAGCATGACGGACAGCCTGTGCGTCTAACTGGAGGGGAAGCCGCGCTACTGAGTGCCCTGGCCACCAAACCCGGCGAGACGGTCTCACGCGCGGCTCTGGCAGAACGGGCCGCAGGCGAATCCGGTGAGCGCGCCGTCGATGTTCAAATCACCCGGCTACGGCGCAAAATCGAAACCGATCCCAAGGCCCCCATCCACATCCAGACCGTGCGTGGTGAAGGCTATAAGCTGATCGCCCAGCCGGAATTTGGCCGACCGGCAGGCTGACGCGATGCGGCTCGGCATCAAACGCTACATGCCCAAGGGGCTCTTTCAGCGCTCGCTGCTGATTATCGTGCTGCCGGTCGCCCTGATGCAGGCTGCCGTGACCTGGGCGTTTTTCGAACAGCACTGGCAAACCACCACCGCGCGCCTGTCGGAGAGCGTGGCCGGAGATATCGCCATGGTCGTCGATCTCTATGAGCGTGAAGGCGCGGCGGATTTTGATACCACAGCCCAATCGGTGTTCGACACAATCGGTTTGAGCGTGGATTTTCGCGCCAATGATGCCCTACCCACGTCTCGCCGGTCGGCCTTCTTCCGAGTCCTGGACCGCACACTCCGGCGCTCGCTAACTTCAAGGCTCGATCGGGATTTCTGGTTTGATACCACGCGCTACCCTGAATATGTGGATATCCGGGTTGAAGTGGATGGCGGCGTTCTACGCTTCATCGCTGTGCGTGACCGGGTATTTGCGACAACGGGCCATATCTTCGTGCTCTGGCTGTTTGGAGCCAGTGCCCTTCTCACTGCGGTGGCCGTGATTTTCATCCGCAATCAAGTCAAACCGATCCGGCAGCTGGCTGAAGCCGCCGACGCCTTTGGGCGCGGTCAGGATGCCGACCGCTTCAAACCGGCCGGTGCCCGTGAAGTGCGCCAGGCCGCGCATGCCTTTCTGGATATGCGCGCGCGCTTGAAACGCCAGCTGGAACAGCGCACGCAATTACTTGCAGATGTCAGCCATGACCTACGCACGCCCCTGACCCGTCTGCGGCTTCAACTGGCGCTCATGCCCCAAAGCGAGGAACGCGAAGCCGCACAGCGTGATTTGGCAGACATGGAGAGCGCGCTGGAAGAATATCTCGCCTTCGCCCGAGGCCAGGCAGGCGAGGAACAGGCCCCGGTTGATCTGACCTTGCTTTGCGAGACTCTCGCCGATGACGCGGCCCGCCTGGGTGTCGACCTTCAGCTGGAGTTGGCCGAAGGGGTCAGTGTGCTTGGCCGTGAAGGGGCGCTGAAGCGGGCCTTTTCCAATCTTGTCTCCAATGCCGCGGCCCATGCCGATGCGGTAACGCTGACCTTGATCGAAGCGCGTGGCCGGGTCCAAATCTTTGTGGATGACAATGGTCCAGGCATCCCGGCCGAAGATCGCGACGAAGCCTTTCGGCCGTTCTCACGCCTGGATGAAGCTCGCAATGCCAATCGCACAGGCGTCGGACTGGGCCTGGCCATCGCGCGGGATACCATCCGCGGACATGGCGGGGAGCTACACCTTGAAGACTCTCCCCTTGGTGGTCTCAGAGCCCGGGTCAGCCTGCCCTTATGACACGCTGCGACACCACACCGGACGCAAACACTAACAAAACCTGAAGCGCTGGCCCGCTTCTTGCGCACCCCGCGATCAAGTGTTTCGACGGGGGATTGGCCGTGATGCGTGTGCCAGCCTGGATTGGTTTTTGTGCGCTTCTGATTGTGATTGCGTGTGGCAGCGGCGAGGCCCGTGCTCAAGCTTTGGGGCCGGAGAACCGCGCTTATGCGGTCGATACCGCCAATGAGCGCTACACGGCACAGTTCCGGACGAATGGCCGGTATGAGGATAGCCGGGGCGCGCGCGGCAGCTGGAGCTATGACGGCCGCTCGCTGTGCATGTTGATCCGCAAGCCCTATGAAGACGAATACGAGGTCTGTGCGCCTTGGATCGACCTTCGCATCGGCCAAGGCATTCTGACCAATGACTGGACGCCAGACCGCTCGCTGGCCCGGGTCACGCGCATCGAATAAAGCCGCAAGCTGGCCTGAGGCGGACAGCCACAAAAAAGCCTGATAGGTTTCAGACGCTGGCAAGCATCAGGGGCTGCCGAGCCAGCATTTGGAGGGGGAAATACCATGATGGGTCGCATTCTTGCGCGCACCACCAATGCCACATTCACGATCTTTCTGTCGTTTGTGCTGTCCTACATCATGCTGATCGGCCTTGGGATTCTGTGGCCCGAAGCGCTCGACTGGCTGGTTCAGCGCGCCAAGGAGATCGAAGCGGTTATTGTCCAACCGGACATCCCGGCCCGCTATCGTGTCTGGCTCGACCTGCTAATTGAAGAAGGTGCCATCCTGCTGCTCTTCTTCACAATGATCGCCCGCATCATCATCGCGATTGTGCTGTCGATGCTGACCGCCGCGGTCCCCGCCTCCATGAAGGGCGAGCGCTAGGCGACTTCGCCCGCACGCGCCCATTGACCCCCGCAGGATGGGGCGGTGTTATGCCGCCTCACAAAAAGCCTCGGGGAGAACCATATGCTTCGCACCGCCTTCGCCGCCCTGACCGCGGCAGGTCTTCTGGCGTCAGCCAGCCTTGCTGACGATCACGAAACACCTGAACCGCGCAGCTGGGAGACACGCGCTCAGATTACGGCAGATGGCGAACGCATCCGCTATCGCGTGATCGCCGGTGAGACCTTCCTGCGCGACGACGAAGGAGAGCCGACCGCGGCCATCTTCTCGACCACCTATTTGCGCGAAGGGGTCGAAGACCCCACAACCCGGCCCGTCGCCTTCATCTTCAATGGCGGCCCAGGGTCAGCCTCTTTGTGGCTGCATATGGGCGTCTTTGGTCCTAAGCGTGTCGTCCTGCCCTCCGATGCCGAAGATGATGGCGCGGCCCCCTTCGACATTCGCGAAAATCCAGAAAGCCTGATTGACGAATCCGACATGGTCTTCATCGATCCGGTGGGCACCGGCTGGTCGCGCGCCTTGGGAGACACCGATCCGGCAGAGATGTTCTGGGGCGTCGATGAAGATGCCCGCTCGATCGCGCAATTCATCCGCCGCTGGCTGGCGGAAAACCGGCGTTGGAATTCGCCGAAATACCTGATCGGCGAAAGCTATGGCACCACCCGGATCGGCGCGCTGATGCGCCAGCTGGAAGCCGGCTGGAATGATGTTTCGATCAATGGCGTTGTGCTCGTCTCCGTCGTGCTTGATTTCAGCCTCGACCACACCGCGCCGGGCAATGATATCGGCCATGTGGGCCTGTTTCCCGGCTATGCCGCCACCGGCTGGTATCACCAGACCGTGGACCGGTCGGCCTGGAATAATGACTATGACGCCTTTCTACAGGACGCCCGCGATTTCGCGGTCGATGACCTCCTGCCCGCCCTGGTGCGCGGCCACACCTTGGCCGAGGCCGATCGCACCGCCATCATCGCCCGGTATTCAGCGCTGACCGGCCTGTCTGAGCGCTTCCTGGACCGGTCTGAGTTTCGCGTGACCCTGTCCCAGTTCCGCACCGAAATCCTGCGCGATCGCGGCGTGTCGGTGGGCCGGTTCGACAGCCGCTTCACCGGGGTCGAGCCCACCGGCATTGCCGATAGCCCGGAAGGCGATCCGTCTGGCTATGGCATTGACGGGGCGTATACCGCGTCAATGCTGGATTATTTCACCCGCCATCTGGGCGTGGAGATCACCGATCCCTACACCACGCTGGGTGGTGTGCGTCAGTGGAATTGGGATGCCGGACCGGCCGGCGGTGAAAACGCCTATGTCAACGTCTCGCCCTGGCTGGAGCGCGCCATGCGCCAGAACCAGGATTTGCGGGTTCTGGCCACCAACGGAATCTATGACCTGGCCACCCCCTTCTTTGCCACCGAGATGACCTTCCAGCGCCCGGGATATTATGATCAGGACCGCATCACCCTGACCTATTACCCGGCCGGTCACATGATGTATCTGCACCAGCCCTCCATCGAACAGCTCGCCCTCGATGTGCGCGCCTTTATCGAGTAAGGCCTGAAGGCCATGATAGCGGTCTGGGCGGGCCAGACCGTTGTCCGCCCCCTCCCCGGTTTCCCCGCGCCAGCGGAGTCCTCTCACCCCCCGCGCTTTTGGCTCTTACCACTATCACGCTTACCACGGTGAGGCTTTGGAGCGGGGGCTCGTCAGGCCGCAGGCCAGGACGGTGTCAACGCGCGGACGGTGAGTATACGCGCAAAAGGGCCAGGGGCGGATAACTGCGGTGGGGGTTGAGGCGAATTGGCACTCGCTCCACCGCGGATTTGACACGAGTGGAGCGAGGTAGGAGGCCCATTTGAGACGGGCGGGAAGGTCCAAACACTGGGGCAGAACCCGCTCGCGCCGTCAATGCACTTCAGCCGAGACGCTGGCACAGGGCTGGTTTTCGGCTCGCGCCTGAAGCACGGGGTCATCCGAGGCCGCGAGTCGGGCAATATGCTGCTCGCATAGCCCCTGCCAGCGTTCGAATTGCTCCTCGCTCATCGTGCTAGGATCCACTTCACCTTGGAGCCAGAAACGCATCCAGGCCAGAGACCGTTGAATTGCCCCATAGCGGTTCTGAGGCCACCACTTGGTGTGGTACTCATTCCTAAAGACGTACATGTCGATCGGCACACCGCCGTCTTGAAGCATAACGTATTCAACTGTGGTGTTGAGACGTTCGGCGTCAGAGACTTGCACGAGGATCGGAGCGTTCACACGCTCGGCATTCAGGCCCAAAGACATGTTTTGATACGTCGAGCCTTCTAGCCCCTGCATACCACGCTGACGGAATGCCTCTCGCCCCTTCGACCCTCTGGCAACGAGGTAATAGCCCACCGGTGACCAAGTTAGGTAAGCTGAGGTGGCGGCATTAAATGCATTGGTCCGATGGAGCCCATAGTGGAGATTGTCAGCACCCATGCTGAACCCTGTAATACCGACCCGGTCTGGATCAATCATTCCTCGCTCATCCAATACCTCAATTGCACTCTCCCACGAGTTCAGAACACTGTCGCGCCTTTCATAAGTGTCACCGCCCTCTCCCATCTCATTCGGCGGGCGTGGCGAGGGTTGGGACATGCATAGCACCATGATCCCATGCGCCGCATAAAGCTGTGCAGGGTGATCCGCCCCCGTTCCCCCACTGAAACAGAGCGCGGCATTGTATTGCACAATCACGAGCGGGTATCGCTGACCAAGTTGAAAACCGACCGGCTTCACAAGCCAGCCACGCGCGACAATACCGTACTCGTTCTGCCAATGCATGCGCTCCACGTCGCCGAGCGCAAGGCCCTCAACCCATGGGTTTGGATCATAGACGTCTGACACAACCCCGGACTGAAGGTTAATTTCAACAAAGGCGCGAGGGCGATTTACGCGATTTGCAATACAGATTAGTGAATCACGAGCCGCATCGCAGCCGATCACATTGACACTACCCTCTTCATAGATTTTGCGGATAGAATCTTGAGCGAAGTTCCATGCATAAAATGCAATACGGGGGACATCGGCACTCTCGAAACGAGCAAAAATCAGCTCATCGACTCCGCGGTTCCAAATGAGACCAGCCGATATGAAAGTATCACAAACCTCATGAGTACAGGAGATTGGTGACGTGTCACCCGTAACGTCCTGAACGAATATTTCGGATTCTGTTCTCATTAAATTCTCACCGACGCTCACGTCTACACTCTCGATCCACGCTGCGTGGTTCCCATCCGTTGAAAGCGTATAAGCACGACTCCCTGGACGATCAGGATTTATCCGGTCGCGATAAGTTGCCGCGAACAGCTCACGAACAACAACTTGTCGGCTTGAAAAGTGGGTCTCAATCTCGCCTTCGTTCGCCGAACGCTCAGCACCGGAAGCGAGATCTTTCACCCAAAGCGATGGGCGGCCACCATTAGCTTGATAGGGCTGCTCTCGTAAGGTTCCGCTTACCGGAAACATTTCCGCATTATCAGTCCAGACACCGCCACGCCATTGGGCATCAATAAACGCCTCTCGCTCAGCACGAGGCGCGTCAGTCTCATACCAAATCTCATCGCCTTCATCTGACCAGTAAAATGCCTCAACGTCCGCTTCACTGCGGGTCACCTGCTCAGAACGTGTTCCATCCGCGCGGCTGCGCCAGACTTGGGTTGTCACACCATCCGAACGAAGATACGCAACCCAATCTCCAGTCGGCGACCAATGCGGCTCTACTCCATTCCAGTATCCCGATATGCGGTGACCTTGACGCCCCCAGAATAAGGATGGGTCGCCGCCATCTCCGATAAATACAGGCTCAGCGTCAGATACCTGAAGGTCCAGGGTGTACCAACCCACGCTATACGCGTTTTGCTCGACATCCTGGCACCGCATCTGAAAGGCTATAGACTGACCATCAGGCGACACACTGAACGCAGCCATATCAAAACGTGAAGTTGGCGAGATCTCAGGGCCACCGATCTCTTGGAGAGAGAAGAAGTCATCAATATTCAAAGGCCTTTGCGTGCCGTCTTCAACTGGCGAGGAATACTGTCTAGACACATGGGCCAGACAGGAAGCTGGCGGTCTTGTCTCCTCCATTTGGAAGCGCTCGCGACCGCCCAATTGGCTCGCATGCGCTGATTCACCGAACAGAAAACTTGCCGAACAGCAAATCAGTACTGCTGCGGCTTGCAGCGACGTTCGAGTGATAGGTTGAGTCATTATCTACAGCTTTCAGTCTTTTTGGGATTCACGTACGACGGTCCGGCCCATCGAGACATGCTCGACGGGCCGGAGAAGCTTTGGGCTCTACCACTCCTTGGTGAGCGTAAGCGTCACGAAGCGTCCAAGTGGATCGGCATTGGCGGGGTCATAACCCGCGCGTCGTCCGTTGGTGTCTGCAGCGCCTTCAATAAACGGCGGATCCTCGTTGAACAGATTTCGTACGCTCAGAGCCACTCTTACGTCGTTCAATAGAGTGCTCTGGTGTCCGCCACCGCTCCTGTAAGCCAAATTCAGATCGAAGGTTGTCCAGGCATCCACCTCGACATCGCCCGGCCCGTTGAGCTCACGGTTATCGGTGTAGCTGTCAACGTGATTGACAAAGCCCGCGAGGGTCCAATGCTCTAGCGTCCAAGTTGCGCCACCGCGAAGCTTAAAATCCACGGGCCGAAAGATTGTATCGATCACATCCAGAGCAGGCGATGTTGACGTAATGCTCTGATTTTGCTCGAAAATATAGGCCACACCAAGATCAAAACTTAGGTCGCCAATTTCAGGACTTATCTCGTAGTTCAGATTGAAGTCGATACCGCTTGTGTCCTGCGATGCGAGATTGGTGATCCGAGCGTCAAGCAGGACATCTTCGTCCCCTGGAGCGGTCCAAGCCCCACCGGAAGCATTGGTAAAATTAGTACCCGGATCATTGACAATTGTGGATACTAAATTCGGATCCGGGTTGAACGTAATAATAGGCGCGAACACTTCAGGATTAAGTAAATAGGTTAAAAAGCTCCCTGGGCTACCAATACGGTCAACATAGCTGATGTCGTACCAAGTCATTGAGCTTTGTAGCTGCCCACCGCCAAATTGACGACTATAGTCAACACCCACTGTCCAAGACGTAGATTCCTCGGGATCCAGGTCTGGTCCCCGCAAATCGATAATAGCGAGCGACGTCCCGGTCTGTGAGGCAGGATTAGGTACGTTAAATGCAATTGAGCCTCCGACACCACTACCAGTCGTGCCTAAGTTTGGTGCGTTAAAGGACTCGCCATAAGTTGAGCGGACCAACACCTCATCAGTGGGTGCCCAAACCACGCCAAGTTTGGGCGTGAACGCGTCGCCAAAATCGCTGTAGCTATCCTGGCGGCTTGCGAGCGTCACCTCCAGACGACGGATACCCGGGACTCTGTTTTCCTCACCGACGATAGGGACAAACACTTCCGCGTAGACACTCGAGATGTCTCGCTCATCGATACGAGAAACGTTGTTTGAAAGCGGCGAATAAAGCTTGAAATACTCCTCGCGATACTCCGCTCCGATCGCCGCTAGGACGGTTCCACCTGGCAAGCTGAAAAGCGGCCCATCAGCCCTGGCGCTGAACGCTAAAGTGTCAGACGTCCTTTGTGACAATAAATCTCGTGGACTAGGCTCCAATCGATTGGTCGCGACAACCCCATAATAGCTGCTATAGCTTGCCGTCGAGGCCACTTGCCAATCATCGCTTACATCCATGATAGCCTGAACAGAAAGACCGGACTGTCTTACCTCGGTTTGACTTTCACTAAGCAACGTTCGGCTCGCTCGAAATCGAGAATCCGACATTCTTTCTGCATAGGTGGCTTCAGCCTGGAGCGAAAGGCGACTTCCGATGTCTTGCGAAACAGATACGAGCCCGCTGTGCACTTCCGCCTGCGGAAGCAACGTGTTCGGCGTAAGTGACTCAGAAGCAAACGCCCTGTCTACAACGTCTAGCTCGCCGCGATCAGAAAACTCATAGGAGGCGATCAAGCTGCCGCTACGCCACGTGCGCCCGACACTTGCACCTGCACGATACTCTATGACGTCGCCGCCGGAGTCTGAGCCGATCCCTGCAAAAGCCTCAGCTCCAACATAGTCGTCGCGAAGCACAATGTTGACCACACCACCAACCGCGTCCGCCCCATAGATCGCTGATGCGCCGTCCGTAATGATTTCAATACGCTCAATCGCCGATAACGGAATCAGCGAAATATCGACAAATCCACCTCGATCACCGGAGGGCGCAATACGTTTACCGTTCAGCAAAACAAGGGTCGCCCCCGACCCAGTCCCGCGAAGATTAACGCTGGAGCCAGCGACCGTGTTCTGTCCAGCAGCGCTGTCACCAGGAAGCGAAACAATACTCGCCTGCGCGCCACCCCCAAAGCTTTGAGGCAATGTCTGTATGAACTCCGACAGCGTGCTCGTGCCAGAGATATCAATATCCTCTCGCGTGAACACAAAGGATGGTGACGAATCAGGCGCGATCCCCCGAATATTCGTCCCCGTCACGACGATCACATCACGCTGAGCCTCGTCCTCTTCCCCCTCATCCTCAGCCGTTTCTACCGGCTGTCGCTCCACCCCAGCACGCGTTTCAGCCAGCGCAGCGGGGCGA
>JANQMI010000180.1 GCA_028280165.1 Oceanicaulis sp.
AACTCCAACCCTCCGGTCAAGGCCGCCAGCGCCAATCCACGGTCTGGGTCCGGCACCGCTGCAAAATGCTCGGCGATCAGTGCAAGCTTGGCATTGCGCTGTGGGGTGAGCGACAGGCGGTCGAGAAGGCGGGCGAAGCGGTCCATGACGCAGCCAGATTTAGGCGTGCGGGATGCAAATGTCCCGGATTGTCCCTGCAAGAGATCGAAATAGCCCCACAGCTTGTGGGCTTTTTTTGCTGAAGCGGGCGCGCTAAGCCTAGATCAAAGAAAGACAACCGGCGCTTCGGGACGGGGGCCGGCCCATCAAGACTACTGACGAGGGGTGCGCCATGAGCGAGTCGAACGCGGCCAGCGACAAGCAGGACCATCAAACCGGAATACTCGGCATGATTGAACGGGCGGGCAATAAACTGCCTGACCCGGCCTTCATCTTCTTCTACCTCATCATCATCATGGTGATCGTGTCTGCGCTGGCCGCTTGGTCCGGCGTTTCGGCTCAACACCCGGTCAGCGTGGATGAGGCCGGTAACCCCATCGTCCTGTCCGCATCCAGTGCTCTGGCCTCGGACAATATCGAGCGCATGCTGGTGAATATGCCGAGCATTTTCACCGGCTTCTATCCGCTGGGATTTGTCCTTGTGGTGATGCTGGGGGCTGGTGTGGCGGAACGCGCTGGCTTGTTTGGCTCAGCCCTGCGCGCTGCGGTCCGTAATGCCCCGACAATGCTTCTGACGCCGGTGGTCGCGCTGGCGGCCATGATGGGCAATTTGGCGGCGGACGCGGCCTATGTGGTGCTGATCCCGCTGGCCGGTGTGCTTTATGCTGCGGCCGGACGTCACCCCGTGGCCGGAATTACCGCCGCGTTCGCTGGTGTGTCTGGCGGATTTTCGGCCAACCTCCTACCGGGTCAGCTGGATGCGCTGCTGTTCGGCCTGACCCAGGCAGCGGCGCAGACTGCTGAGCCCACCTGGACGATGAATATCACCGGGAACTGGTATTTCATCGCGGCGATGACGGTGCTCTACCTGCCCATCATCTGGTTCGTGACAGACATTATTATCGAACGCCGTCTGGGCAAGTGGACGGGGGGCGCGGTCGCCGGATCAGACCATAGCGATGACGACCCCAACGCCCCGCTGACCGCCGGTCAGAAAAAGGGTCTGGTCAATGCCGGCCTGGCGGTCCTAGCGGTCTCCTTTGTGTGGCTTGCCCTGACCGTTGACCTGGTCGAGCTGGTCTCGTTTGGCGCGCTCAGTCTCTACAATGGCAATGCGCCGCTCTTCAACGAAGCTGCGATGCTGCTGCCTGATGGCACGCCGAACCCGGACGCCAGCGTCGCTGTGGCCTTGAGCCCCTTCTTCGGCTCTCTGGTTGCTGGGTTCATGATCCTGTTCGTGTTTGCCGGCGTGGCCTATGGCCGAGCCGCCGGGACGATCTCCAACCACCGCGATGTGGTGGAGATGATGACCGGGGCCATGAAGGATATGGGCTATTATCTGGTGCTGTCCTTCTTTGCGGCCTATTTCGTTCTGCTCTTCAACATCTCCAATCTGGGTCTGATTTCGGCAATCCATGGCGCGAATGCGATCCAGCAATCCGGGCTGCCCAGCTGGATTCTGATCGGCATCATCGTGATCTTCACCGGCCTGCTGAATCTCTTCGTGGGCTCGGCCAGTGCCAAATGGGGCCTGCTCGCGCCAGTATTGGTGCCCATGCTGATGTTTGTCGGCCTCAGCCCGGAAATGGCCACGGCGGCCTATCGGGTGGGCGATAGCGCGACCAACATCATCACGCCGCTCATGGTCTACTTCCCGCTGGTGCTGGTGTTTGCGCGCCGCTGGGTGCCGGAGTTTGGCATTGGCTCGCTGACCGCATCGATGATCCCGTACTCGCTGTATCTGCTGGTTGGCGGGATGATTATGGCCATGGGCTGGGTCTTCTTAGATCTGCCGCTCGGCCCCGGGGCTTCGGTGGGCTACACCCTGCCGGGTGCGGGCTAAGTCTAAGACGGTTAGGGGAGATCTGAGCCATGAGCCTAGTCCTACACCATCTCAACCGCTCGCGGTCTGAACGGCTGATCTGGCTTTTAGAAGAGCTGGGCGTGGATTATGAGCTGGTGCGCCACAAGCGCGACCCTCAGATCAATCTGGCACCGGCGGCGCTGGGCGATATCCATCCCATGGGTAAAGCCCCGCTGCTGGTCCATGACGGTCAAGTGATCGCGGAGTCTGGGGCGATCGCGCTCTATCTCCTAGAGCATTTTGATCCGGACTACCGGCTGCATCCCGAACCCAAAGCGGCCAATCGGGCCACCTTCTATGAGTGGCTGCATGGGGCCGAGGGCGCGGTGTTCCTGCCCTTCCTGATGAATACCTATCTGTCGGCAACCGGCCTCGAAGACTCGCTGCTGAGCCAATACATGGCTGGCGAACGTGAAAAGGCGCTGGGCGCGATCGAGGCCTGCCTGGAGGCGCGGCCTTATTTCGCCGGCGAGGATTTCTCGGCGGCGGACATCATGATGGGCTTTCAGCTGGAGGCGGCCGAAGAACGTGGTGGCTTACCCAAAGACTCACCAGTCCATGGCTGGCTGGAGCGGGTGCGCGCGCGCGAGGGTCACAAGCGCATGCGTGCGATTACGGCAGAAGACTAACCCATAGCCTCGGCGATCAAGTCGCAGCTGGCTTCTTCCAGAAGCGCATCGCGAGCTTCGCCGTGGACGGCCTCGCGTCCGATTTCCATCATGACGGGAACGGCCAGCGGGCTGACCTGTTTCAGCGCCTCATGATCGATCTCTCCGGCGATGCGGGCCAGGGCATCAGACAGGCGTCGCACGTCGAGAAGGCCCGTTGCGGCGTCGGCCCAGGCGGCCTTCATCAGGATGTGATCGGGCTCGTGCTCGCGCAGCACATTATAGATCAGGTCGGCAGAGAAATTGACCTGGCGGCCAGACTTTTCCTGACCGGGAAAGCGCCGTTCGATCAGGCCGGCGATCACGGCGCAGTTTCGGAATGTGCGCTTCATCAAATCGCTCTCGGCCAGCCAGGCGTCCAGGTCGTCGCCCATCATCTCTTCTGAGAAGAGCTTGGCCATGTCCACATCTGCCATGTCCGACAGTCCCCAGACCGACAGCGCGTATTCATTGGCCACAAAGCCCAGCGGCTTCTTGCCCAGGCGCTCAAGCCGGCGGGTGAGCAGCATGCCCAGCGTCTGGTGCGCCAGCCGTCCTTCAAACGGATAGCAGACCAGATAATGCTTCGCCGCGCGGGGGAAGGTCTCCACCAAGAGCCGGTTCGGCGCGGGCAGCCGTGATTTCAGCTTCTGCATGGCCAGCCAGTCGCGCACCTGTTGGGGCAGGGCGTCCCAGCTGTCCGGATTGTGCACCATTTCGCGGACCCGGGCGGCCAGATAGGTGGATAACGGAAATTTCCCGCCCTGCCAGCTGGGCACTTTGGGGTCTTCAGCGGACGAACGGGACACCAGGCAGTCCATCTCCTGAACCCCTTCAAAGCGCAGCATCTGTCCGGCAAACAGGAAGGTGTCGCCGGGCGACAGCTGGTCGGCGAACCATTCTTCGACCTGACCCAGGCGGGGGCCTCCGGCGCGCTGGAGTTTTTTCTGAGTGCGGCTTTGATGTCCTCCCCCGCTTGCGGGGGAGGTGTTCGCGGAGCGAACGGAGGGGGGTGCCAGGCCTCGCGAAAGCGCGGCGAGGGAGTAATCCGGACGCAAGGGTTTGCCCCCTCCGCTCCCTTCGGCTCGTCGATCGGCTTCACCGCTCGCCCCCCCGTAAACGGGGGAGGAAACCGCGTCGCGCCCTTTCTTCCCGCCTCGTACTAGCCGCACATCCAGCATCGGGCTTTCGATGATGACGCCCACATTCATGCGATGGCGCTGGGCGGTGTCGCGATTGCGCGCGCGCCAGAGCCCATCTTTGCCCTGAACGATCCGCTTGAACCGGTCATAGCTGCCCAGCGCATAACCGCCTGAGGCGACAAATTCCAGGACCCGGTCAAACATCTCCCGGGTCAGCTCGGCATAGGGCGCGGCCTGGCCGATTTCAGCGAAGAGGGCATCGGCGTCAAAGGGTTCACCGCAGGCTCGGCCCATCACATGCTGCGCCAGCGCATCCAGCGCGCCGGCGCGCAGCGGTTCTCCATCCAGCATCCGCTCGGCCACCGCGTCGCGTGCAGCCTGGCATTCCAAATGTTCAAACCGGTTGGTGGGGGCGAGGATGGCGCGGCTCGGGGCGTCCAGGCGGTGATTGGCGCGCCCCAAACGTTGGAGCAGGCGCGATGACCCTTTCGGGGCCCCCATCTGGATCACCAAGTCCACATCGCCCCAGTCAATTCCCAGATCGAGGGTGGAGGTGCACACCACGGCCTTGAGCTTACCCGCGGCCATGGCGCTTTCCACCTTGCGCCGCTGCTCGGCCGACAGCGAGCCGTGGTGCAGCGCAATCGGCAGATGGTCCTCATTCATCGACCAGAGCATCTGGAATGTGAATTCAGCCTGTGCGCGCGTGTTGACGAAAACCAGGGCGGTCTTCGCGGTTTTGATCAGATCATAGACTTGGGGCAGGGCATGGCGTCCTGTGTGACCCGCCCATGGCACGCGCTCCTTTGGGGACAGGATCGAGACTTCGGGGTCTGCGCCCGCTGCGCCGCGCACGATCCGGGCAAAGCGGGAGGCCTCGCCCCTCTGCCGGGTCAGCCAGCGCGCATGGCCCCTCTCATCCTTGACCGTCGCGGACAAGCCCACCCTGCGGGCCTGGGGCGCATAGGTCGAAAGGGTCGCCAGGCCCAGCGACAGCAAATCGCCCCGCTTGCCGGAGGCCAGCGCGTGCACTTCATCGACAATCACGGTGGACACATGCTCAAAAAAGGCCGCACCATTGGCCTGGGCGCAGAACAGCGCCAGCTGTTCGGGCGTGGTCAGCAAGATGTCTGGCGGGCTCTGGCGCTGACGCTGGCGTTTGGATTGCGGGGTGTCGCCCGTGCGGGTCTCGATGCGCAGGTCGAGCCCCATTTCTTCAACTGGGGCCACCAGATTGCGGGCCACGTCCTGGGACAGGGCCTTCAGCGGTGAAATGTAAAGGGTATGGAGCCGGTGGGGGCGTGATTTCCCCCCCTCCTGCGCGATGTCGGCCAGCTCGATCAGGCTGGGCAGAAAGCCGCCCAGCGTCTTTCCACCCCCGGTCGGCGCGATGAGCAGCGCATCGTCTCCGGCCTTCGCGGCCGCAACCATCTCACGCTGATGCGCGCGCGGAGCCCAGCCGCGCGACGCGAACCAGGCTTCAAAACGGTCGGGAAGGGCAGGCAGCTTCGTGTGGCGCATGGAGAAGATGATAGTGCGTCCTTCGAGGCTTTTCTTTCGAAAAGCACCTCAGGATGAGGGAGGTTGGCGATTATTCACACCCTCCTCGAAGGGGCGACCCCGCAATGGATCCGAGGGTGACGAGGAAACCTTACTCCTCCCCTCTTTCCCAGCGAAAGCTGGGATCCAGACTCAGAGACGCGCCGCCTGATGATCTATGGATCCCAAATCAAGTTTGGGAAAGAGAAGAAAAAGGGAGAGTGAGTCGCGAGGTGCCCTTTGAATCCCCACCCTCTCATTCCCAGCGAAAGCTGGGATCCAGGTAATGGCAAGCCTACTGCGATTTCACACACCCCAAGGGCTAAATCGTCTACCCTCAAGGGATTAGTCATTGAGGAGCCCTGATTTGGATATTGAGACCCGTCTTGCCCGTCTGAAAGCCCTGTTTGATGCCTTGCGCGAGGCGCGACCCCGCCCGGACAAATTACCGGCCTGGTTTGCCGCCTCCGCTCTGGTGCCGGCTGATGGTGAGGGGCCTCAGCTGGTAGAGGCGACGCGCGAGCGCCATGCGGCTTTCACCGATGTGGTGGGCCGCCACTCGGCCCCTTCGGGCTCGTTGCGTTGGATTTATGCCGCGCTGATGACCCATAATGGCGTTTCGATGGAGCGCTTTGCCCAAGCGCGCGAGGCTTTGCGCGCAGCGCGCAGCGACAGCAAAACCGGCGGCCTGCATGCGGGTGGATCGCGGGCCGCTCTGGTCTTGTGCCTGGCGTCCGAAGAGGTCACGACGGTGGATCGCTTCTACGCCATGAAGCAGGCCCTGGTGCCACCCTGGTGGCGGGCCAGCCCCTCGATTACTGACACGTTTGCGGCCTTTCACGCAGCCCGCGGCGACGATCCGCGCCTGGTTAAGCAGGCGCGCGAGCGCGCCGTGGAGGTGTTCCAATCCCATCGCAAGTCGCGCAGCCACAAGCATGAAGGCGCGCGCCTGTGTGCGCTGATGCAAGCCGAACCCCGCACCGTGCTGCGCCGGTATGAAGCGCTTCTCGACGCCAAAAAGGGCCATAAGACGATCCGCTGGAAAGTGGACCGGTCCATGTTGATGGAGTGGGCGGCCCAGGACCTGGATCCGTCGGACCTGGAAGCGATCGCCGCGATCCGCGAACGCCTGCCGCGCTCGATTTCCTCAACCGCTTCGGCCCGATTGCGCCTGGCGCACCTGCTCTACATTCAGGACCGCAAATTGCCTGAAGGCGGACAGCTGGCCGCCATGGCGGCCGTGATCGCAGCGCAAACCGCGATGATTATCGCCGCCACCACCGCAGCCACCTCAGCCTCGACCGCCGCATCGACATAATCCACCCCTTCTCTTCCCCGGCGCAGGCCGGGGCCCAGAGCCGTTGAATGCAGCGTTTCATGATCTCTGGGTCCCGACTTTCGTCGGGAAAGAGAGAATGGGGTGGGGCAACCGTTATCTTCCCCTGCTTGCGGGGGGAGTGTCCTCGAAGAGGACGAGGGGGGCTTTGCGACGTTGCAATGCCCCCTCCGCCCCTTTCAGGGGCACCTCCCCCGTGAACGGGGGAGGACACCCATTGGCGAACCCAATCTCTTTCCCGGCGAAGGCCGGGATCCAGGGACCATGGA
>JANQMI010000105.1 GCA_028280165.1 Oceanicaulis sp.
GTCTGGCCAACGGCCACGCCAGTCAAGGCCTGCATAGCGCAGATCCAGATACCCCAACGCCACAGCAATCGACAGCGCACCCAGGTCGACAGACCGTTCAAACTGGCTGCGTTCAGCATCCAAAGCCGTGAGCGTGCGCTCAATGCCCGCCGCCCAGCGATCGGTCCAGAACTCCCATTTCAGAGTGTCCTCACGCATCATCTCAATGCGCCGACCAATGGTCAGATCGATCATCCCATCGGCGAGTGCCTGCTGGCGCAGGACCAGGACGCGGCTTTCACCTGAGGTTGGGATCCAGTGTTCGTCATTGAGCGTGTCGAGATATTCGCAGATCAGCGGCGAATCCATCAGTGCGGGGCCGCGCTCGCGTTCCAGAGCCGGAACCTTGCCAAGCGGATTGAGCGCCTGCAGCGCATCCGGATTGTCCAGCGGCAGCGTCTCTTCGATCTGGACGCGGCTCTCCAATCCCTTCTCGATGATCAGCGTCCGGCATTTGCGGGCATATGGCGAGGTATTGGAGATATAGAGCTTCACGGCAGTGCCCCCGAAATCACACAGTCTGGCAAGGCAATCTGCCGATATCAGCACTCAAAGCAAGGCTTTCACCCACTTGCTTCAACAGCTTATCAAATTTCGAGTTTTGCCGGGGTCAGCGTCACGCTTTCACCGCAACCACAGGCATCGGATTCATTCGGATTTCTGAACACGAATTTGGCATGCAGCGGCGTGATTTCGTAGTCGAGCTGCGTGCCCAGCAAAAACAGCAAGGACTTGGCATCAATGACAATTTCGACGCCCTGGTCCGCAACACGCTCGTCGAGCCCATCGGGCTCTTCGACATAATCCATGACATATTCCATGCCGGCGCACCCGCCGTTTTTAACGCCGAGACGCAGATATCCGGCTCCCTTGTCCGCCATCAGCGCTTTCACACGCTCAGCGGCCGCTTCGGTCAGGGTCAGGGCTTTGGGACGAGGACGGCTCATGGCACCGCTCCTTAAAGCATATTCAACATCAGCCGGGCTTCGTCCGACATCCGGTCGGGCGTCCACGGCGGATCAAAAGTCAGAGTCACATCTGCGCGTTCGACCCCGTCAACGGTTTCACAGGCATCTTTCACCCAGACAGGCATTTCCCCCGCCACCGGGCAGCCCGGTGCGGTGAGCGTCATTTCGACTTTCATGACGCCTTCGGCCTCCAGATCGACCTGGTAGATCAGGCCAAGCTCGTAAATATCGGCGGGGATTTCCGGATCATGCACGGTCTTCAGCGCAGCAATCACATCATGGGTGATGCGTTCGATTTCAGCGGGCGGCAGATCGGGATCACGGCTTTTGGTCTCAGCCTTCGCCTCACCCTCCGGCGCACCGGACGCAGAGCTGCCCAGGTCAATCACGTCGCGCTCAGGCATGTTGGAATCGTCAGCCATCATGTCCCCTTAGATGAGAAAGCTCTTGGCCTTATGCAAGGCCGCGAGGAAGGCATCCACTTCCTCAATCGTGTTGTAGGGCGCGAAACTGGCGCGCACCGTGCCCACAACGCCATAGCGCTTCATCAGCGGATGCGCACAGTGATGGCCGGCTCGAACCGCGACGCCATATTTATCCATCAATTGCGCCAGATCATGAGGATGCGCCCCGTCAATCAGGAAGCTGGCGATGGCCCCCTTATCCTGGGTCCGCCCAAACAGGCGGATGCCCTCAATCTCCGCAAGCCCGGCTTCAGCACGATCCAGGAGCGCGCGTTCATGGGTCAGCGCCGCCATACGATCGAGCCCATTGACCCAGTCAATCGCGGCCCCCAGGCCGATCACGTCGGCAATGGCGGGCGTTCCGGCTTCAAACTTGTGCGGCACATCGGCGTAGACGACGCTGTCTTCGCTCACCTCGGCAATCATTTCGCCACCGCCTTGATAGGGCGCGAGGCGGTCCAGCCAGTCGCCGGCAGCATACAGCACGCCGGCTCCGTTCGGGCCATAGAGCTTATGGCCGGTGAAGACGTAGAAATCACAGCCAATCTCAGCGACATCTACCGGCATGTGGACTGCCGCCTGGGTCCCGTCGAACAGGATCGCCGCCCCGTGCTCATGGGCAATGCGGGTCAGCTCCTGAGCCGGATTGGCGGTGCCCAGCACATTGGACATATGCACCACGCTGACCAGCTTGGTGCGGTCGGTGAAGAGCTGCTGGTAAGCCTCCATATCCAGCCCACCGTCTTCGGTGACGGGGATCCACTTAATCACCACCCCCTTGCGCTCGCGCAGGAAGTGCCAGGGCACGATATTGGAGTGGTGCTCCATCTGAGACAGGATGATCTCGTCACCGGCCTCGAGCTCCTGCCCGAAGCTCGACGCGATCAGATTGATGCCCTCGGTTGCCCCTTTGGTGAAGACAATGGTGCAGGCCGAGGCTGCGCCCAGAAACTCTGCCGCCTTGGTGCGCGTGGCTTCGAAGGCTTCGGTGGCTTCATTGGCCAGGGTGTGCAGGCCGCGATGCACATTGGCATAGGAGGTGCGCCAGACATTCGCGACCGCGTCGATCACCGCCTCGGGCTTCTGGGCGGAGGCGGCATTGTCCAAATAGACCAGCGGATGACCATTCACCTGCCGCGACAGGATCGGGAATTGCGCGCGCAGCGCCTCAACATCAAACGCCGCCACAGTTTTGGTGTGGGCCGTCATCGCTACACGCTCTCCAATCGATCGCTCAAGCGGTCCAGCAGCGCATCACGAAGACCGTCATGGTTCAGCTTTTCAATCGGTTCAGCCAGGAAGCTGCGGGTCAGCATGGCCCGAGCGGTCACTTCATCCAGGCCGCGCTGACGCATGTAGAACAGCGCATCTTCATCAATGGCCCCCAGCGCATTGCCGTGGGCGCACACCACATCATCGGCGTAGATCTCAAGCTCGGGCTTGGCGTCGATCTCCGCGCCATCATCGAGCAGAAGCCCGCGATGCTGCATCTGAGCGTCGGTTTTCTGAGCGGCTCGGTCCACATGGATTTTGCCCTGAAAGACCCCACGACCGCCCTTGGCCACCGCGCCTTTGAACAATTCTTCGGTCTGCCCATGGGGACCGGCATGGCGCACCAGCGAGGTTTGGTCGAGATGCAGACCCTCATCCAGCACATAAGCCCCATTCATGGACAGAGCCGCGCCTTCACCGCTGTGCAGCACATGGGTCTCCAGGCGTGCCAGCTTCGCGCCAAAACCCAGCGTCGTTTGACCTATCTCAGCATTAGGAGCCAGGGACAAGCCGGACGTGACCACGAGTGCCGCCCCCGGGGCTTCATTCTGCTCGATCACACGCGTCAGCTTTGCGCCCTCCGCCACAGTGATATTCACCGCGATATTGGCAAATGCGCCTTCGATCGCGGTGTAGGTCTCGTGCAAGACCGCTTCAACGCCCGCCGGCACGACAATCGCAACGATGCGATGGCCGGCACCGGTCGCGGTGAAGTCCAGCGTCAGGGTTTCGCCATCGCGGGCTTCAAACACCGCGCAATCCCCGCCCAGAGCGGCCGCCAGGCGCGGCATAATCATCGACGGCTCGCGCTCGAGCTTCGCCACGGCGTCCGGGTCACGGGAGGCATTGAGAAGAATCTCGCCGGCCTCGGTGGGAAAGCGTGACAGAACGGTCTTCAGATCCGTCCACTTCCACGCCTCCACCCGGCGGTGCGGCAAGCCATTGGACGTGAGCTCCGCGCGCAGACTTCCCGCGGGCAGCGCTGCAGCCAGGGCATCCTCAAAGGCAGACAGGCGAACAGGAGCCGTCATTACGCTGCCGCTCCCACATATTTGTCATAGCCCTCACGCTCCAGCTCCAGCGCCAGCTCTGGGCCGCCGGAGGCCTGGATGCGGCCTGCCGCCATCACATGGACGACGTCAGGCTTCAAATAGTCCAGCAGACGCTGATAGTGGGTGATGACCAACATGGAACGGTCCGGCGCGCGCAGCGCATTCACGCCTTCGGCCACCACCTTGAGCGCGTCGATGTCGAGACCAGAGTCGGTTTCATCCAGGATCAGAAGCTTCGGTTCCAGCATCAGCGCCTGGAAAATCTCCATGCGCTTCTTCTCACCGCCGGAGAATCCAACATTCACAGGGCGCTTCAACATATCGTTGGAAATGCCTAATTTTGCGGCCGCTTCCCGTGCTTGCTTCATGAAGACCGGAGCGGTGATCTCGTCCTCGCCTCGGGCGCGGCGTTGGGCGTTGAGCGCCT
>JANQMI010000115.1 GCA_028280165.1 Oceanicaulis sp.
TACTGAAGCCTTCGCCACGGTTCAGCGCTTTTCAGCCGACTGGCACGCCAATACCTTTGCCGGCTCGATTGTGCGGCGGATCACCCGCGGCATGTGGGCTTATGACACCGTCACCGCCACGCTTTGGTTGGGCTTGATCCCGTCGGTCAGCGTGATGGTGGGGCTGGGTGTCTACATGCTGTTCACCTGGTTCTGGGTCGGGGTGTATGCCTTGTCGGTGACCGCGGTCTTCATGGTGGTCTCGGTCCTTCTGGCCAACAATTATATCCGCCCTCAAAACCTCATTTCTAACGCCGTGGATTCCGAGCTGGGGGGCGCGGTGTCTGATGCCATTTCTGGTGTTGCGACGGTCAAAAGCTTCGGCGCTGAAACTCGTGAGGACGCGCGTTTCCATACGCTGGCTTGGCACTGGCGCACCGAAACCAAGAAGACCTGGATGCGCTTTGTGAACAGCTGGCTGGTTCAGATCATCGCCGTGCTGGCGTTGCAGGCGGGCTTGGCCGGTCTCTTGGTGAATCTGTGGACAGAAGGGCAGGCAAGTGCCGGTGACGTGGTCTTTGGTATCACCGCCTTCCTGATGATGGCTGGCTATATGCGCCGCTTCGGTGAAGAGGTGCAAAATGTCCAGCGCGGCCTCGATGAGATCCAGGACATTGCGGCCTACGCCAAAATGAGCGCTCAGATCGCCGATGCACCGAACGCGCCGGCCTTCGCGCCGGTGTCCGGTGAGATCGCATTCGACGACGTACGCTTCACCTATGCCGGTCAGGCGCGCCCGCTCTATGAGGGCTTCAGCCTTCAGATTGAGGCAGGCGAGAAGGTTGCGCTGGTCGGACCGACAGGCTCAGGCAAGTCGACCTTCGTGAAGCTGGTCCAGCGTCTTTATGACATTGATGACGGGGCCATCCGCATTGACGGTCAGGATGTGCGTGAGGTTAGCCAGGCAACTCTGAGACGTGCCATCGCGTTAGTGCCTCAAGACCCGGCGCTGTTCCACCGGACCATTCGGGAAAATATCGCCTACGCCCGTCCTGAGGCGACGGACGACGAGGTGATCGATGCCGCCAGGCGCGCCCGCGCACATGACTTCATTCTGAAGCTGCCCCAGGGCTATGACACTCTGGTCGGTGAGCGAGGCGTGAAGCTGTCGGGTGGGGAGCGTCAGCGCGTCGCCATTGCCCGGGCGGTCCTGGCCGACGCTCCGATCCTGATTTTCGATGAAGCGACCAGCTCGCTCGACAATGAGACCGAGCGTCATATTCAGGAGGCCATGGCTGACATCACCGCAGGCAAGACCGCCATCGTCATTGCCCACCGCCTGTCGACCATCCGAGATGCCGATCGTATTCTCGTGTTTGAGAATGGACGCATCGTAGAACAAGGCACCCATGACGAACTCGCCGCCCAGGGCGAAGGCGTCTATGCGAGGTTGGCGGCCTTGGCAGGGGCCTAAATTGGGGGGGTAAACGCCAGTTTTGCTTCATCCCTGTCCCGGACGCCGCAGGCGATCCGGGATCCCCTGACAGCGCCTGAGCGAAATCGCTTTGCGCTTTCATGGGATCCCGGCTCTTCGCTCCGCTCGGCCGGGACAGGGGCATATGGAAATTCCTCACCCCTCTCTTTCCCAAACTTGATTTGGGATCCAGATCATGAAGCGCGGCGTTTCACGGCTCTGGATCCCGACCTGCGTAGGGGAAGAGAGAGGAAAGGGAACTCCTCTGGCTCCCCATGGGGCAGGGCGGCCTGCCTGGGCTGCACCTGCCCTAATCGGTGAAGTTGGCCTACAGTCAGTTGCCCAACCTTTGTGAGCCATGAGCCATCATATGATCCGCGCCCTCGCCTTGACCCTGACGGTCAGCCTGCTGACCGCCTGCACCGACAATACAGCTGAGGGGCCTGAGCCGATGACCCGCATGCAGGCTTTGCTGAGCGGTCAAGGCGATGAGCCACAGGCCGTGCCCGGTGCAGCGGTGGCGGTGTGGCGGGACGGCGAAATCGTCTGGTCCCATGCCGTGGGCATCGCGACCTTTGATGAAGACGGCGTCACGCCGCGACGTCCGCTGACGCCGCAGTCTCCGGTTCGGGCGGCATCCATCTCCAAGCTCGCAACAGCGTTGACCGCGCTGAGCCTGTCCAATGATGGCACCGTCGACATGGACGCGGACATCACCGACGTGCTGGGCTTTGACTTGCCGGTCCAGCCCGGCGGCGCGCCGGTGACGCTGACGTCGCTGCTGTCTCACACCAGCGGGATTTGTGACCCTGAGGTCTATTGGGCGGCGTTTGGCGAAACACTTGAGGGCCTGCTGACCGAGGAGGCGCGGTGTCCCTATCCGCCCGGGCAGGGTTGGACCTATGCCAATATCAATTACGGGATCGCCGCCCAGGTTATGGAGCGGGCCGCCCAAGTGCGCTTCGATCGGCTGGCCACAGCATCGGTCCTGACCCCTCTTGGCCTGGACGCTGGATTTAACTGGTCGGGGGTCAGCCAATCCAAGCGTCAGGGCGGTGCCACGCTTTACCGTCGTTTTGACGGTGCCTGGGCAACCCAGGTTGATGGGATTGAAACCCTTCAGGATACCGGCCCAGCCATTTTCCGTCGGGAGGCGACGGAGGGTGATGTGCGCATAACGGCGCGGCAACGCTTCGACAACGGCACCCTCTACTCCCCCCAGGGCGGTTTGCGGGCCAGCGTTGAAGACCTGGCGGTCCTGGCCGCGGCTTTCTTGCCCGGCGGCATGGGCGAGGCGCTTGCCGACCCGGTCTGGACTGGAGATGAAGTGCCCGGTGTGCGCGCCTACGGCCCCGGTCCACAAGTGCTATTGCCCGGTCAGGTCGAAAGCCATCCGGAGCTTGGTTTTGTGGGCCATGCCGGAGAAGCCTACGGCCTCTATGGCGGGGCCTGGGCCATAGCCGATCAGAACGCCACGGTGGCCTTTTTCGTCACGGGTGTGGATCCAGACGGTGATCTGTCGCGCAATCCGGTATCAGGCTTTACCCGATATGAAGCTGAGTTGATGGCGATCGCACTTCAAGTCCTGGAATCGATACCGGCAAGCCATTAGGTCTGAAGCCTTGCTGCTGCACGAGGATATCATGACGACGCCATCTGACCTTGCCGGCACCGCATTTGAAGAGATCGAACACCCGTATGATCACGATCTTGATGTCCAGGCCGCGCTCGACGAGGCGTTCAAGCGCGCCGCAATTTCGGGCAAGCGGGTCCTGGTCAAGCTGGGCGGCGCGTGGTGTCCCGATTGCCGCGTGCTGGCCGGCATGATGGCGATCCCACCAATTGAAGCCTATCTCGGCGACAGTTTTGAAATCGTGGTCGGGTCGATAGGGCGCTATGATATTAATCAGGATGTGGTTGCGCGGCTCGGCTTTACAGAAGGCTTGCCTGGCGCGCCGACGGTCCTGGTGATCACCGCGGCTGGTGAGGTGGTCAATCGCGCGACTTGCGATCACTGGCGGACCGCCCGCGACCAGACCCCTCAAGATCTGGTCGATTATTTGGAGCCCCTTCGCAGCGCCGGTGCAGATGTCCGTGACCGTGTTCCCACGCAGCAAAGCCTCTGAGCCATGATCGAAATCCCGTATGAAGAGCGCCACGCCTTTCCCGATGGCGATACGCCCCATAGCGGCAATCCAGCGGGTGTCTGCCGGTTGGAGACAGAGCTTTCTGACGCCGATCTGCTGGGGTTAGCGCAATCCAACAATCTGTCTGAAACCGCGTATCTGATCGCCAAAGACGAAGCGGATCTGTGGTCGCTGCGTTGGTTCACGCCGGGCTGCGAGGTCGATCTATGTGGTCACGCCACGTTGGCGGCAGCAGCAACCCTGTTTGACGCTCAAGCTGTCCAAGGTGAAGTCGCACGCTTTGATACTGCGTCAGGGCGTTTGACGGTCCGCCAGCGCACCGATGGATATCTGATCATGGATTTTCCTGAAGTCGCGTTCGAAACCGCCACTGCAGATCCGGACGCCGTCGCCGCGATGGGCCAGGTGCCCGACCAGGCTTTCGAAGTCGAACAGATTCATGGCTCGCGCTACCAGATGTTCGTGTACGCCGATGAGGCGGTGGTGGCCGCTCTGACACCGGATTTTGGTGGTTTGAAGCGTACGGGCATCAATGTGCTGGCGACCGCAGCGGGCCGGAGCAGCGATTTCGTGTCGCGGTTTTTCTGTCCCGATGCGGGCATTGACGAAGACCCTGTGACGGGGTCAGCGCATTGCACGCTCGCGCCCTACTGGGCCAAGCGGTTTGGCAAGACCGCCATGACCGCTCGCCAGATCGGTCTGCGACCCGGGGCTCTACAGGTTGAAGCCCCGGGAAATGGCCGGGTTGCTTTGATTGGGCAAGCGCGGGCCTATCTGAAGGGATCGATCCAGCTCTAGGCTGGGCCCTAAAAGGAGCAGCCCGCATGATCGCACGCCATCTGTCGACAGGAGGGATGAGCTTGCTGGTCGGTCTGATGTGGGGCGTCATTCTGGCGATGGGCGCTCAGGCGCAGAACACGGTACCGGCAGCGACGTCCGACCGCCTGGCTCCCAATGCCTGTGACCTGGCGTTCAACAATCGATGCGATGAGCGGCGACCGGGCGGCACGGGGCTATGTCCGCTCGGCGGTGACTACGCGGACTGCGAGGGTCGAGAGATGGGCTATACGCCGGTCGCCACCTTTTTTGGCTATGACGACCGTCAGCTTTTCGACACTTCGGCCTGGCCCTGGAGGGCAATTGGGGAGCTGTATTTCGATACGGGGTCGAGCTGTACCGGTGTGCTGATTTCCGATGATGTCGTCCTGACCGCGGCCCATTGCATTGTTCACTATGGCGCGCTGGTGACGGCGGGTGAATTCATCACCGCCCGGGGCCGTGTGGAAGGCCCCGCGCGGGCGCGGATTCTTGATGGGCACGTGTTGGACACCGTCCGTGATGACCCTGACGTGCGTCGTTTCTTTCGGGAGAATTCGGACTGGGCGCTGTTAAAGCTCGACACCCCAGTTGGCGCGGACGTTGGCTATCTGCGCGTTGAAGCGGTCAGTGATAACCGCCCTTTACGCCGGGATTTGATCAGCTTCATTGCGCTGGCCGTGATCACTTTTATCGCCTCCTTTGCATTGAAGGGCGTTGAACGCCGCGGTCTTCAGGTCCTCGCCATTCTCGGGCTGCTGGTCCTGGGTGGGTTTGCGGCGCGCACGCTGTTTGGCGAAGATCCGCGGCTGGAGCGGGTCTGGCAGGCCGGTTATTCCGGCGATACCGGCACCAATCTGTCCGGCAGCACGGACTGCCGCTTGTTGGAGTTTCGGGCCTCCGGGCTCATTGGCCATAACTGTGACACGGTGGTGGGGGATAGCGGGTCGCCGCTCCTAGTCCGCCGGGGCCAGGACTGGGCCATAATTGCGGTCGTGTCTCACATGAGCCGGAGCGAGCAAGAAGTCTCTTTCGGACGCACGGAGCTTGTGGACCGGGCTTATGCGGTGTCCAGCTCGGTGGTCCCCGACCCCGAGGCGGTGTTTGGCCAGGACCGCTAAAGCAAAAAGCGCGGACTGGAGACCAGTCCGCGCTCTGCATTGGCTCAAGCCCTGAGCTTAGTGGCGGTAACCGCGATGCCGGTCGCGGCGATGGTCACGGTGGCGGTAGCCCCGGCGTTCTGCGCGATGTCCACGCCCACGCACCACATAGACCGGAACCGGGCCCCAACGGGTTTCGGCGAAATACCCACCGGCGCGTCGATCCAGATAGGCCACACCCGGGCGCAGGCGGTCACCGGTTCGACCCTGGCGCAGTTCGCGGCGGGTGGGGACATATTCCCAGGCCCGGTTGGGACAGTCGATGACCCGGGCATCACGCCGGTCCTCGCGTCGGTCACGCCATCCCTCATCAATCCGGCGGTCCCGGCGGTCTTCACGCAGGTCCGGGCACGCTCGCGCATACACCAGGAAATGGCCTTCTGGTCCATTCCAGCGCCCGTGGTGGTGTCCGCCGTAGCGCTGGGCTTCGGCCGCTGCGGGCAGGGCGGTCAGGCTGATCGCTGCGAGACCAGCGGCTGCAGCCAGTTTGGCAATAAGGGTCATGGCTCACGCCTTTCTGTGTCTGTTATCCGCAGGACGATCCAGCGGCTGTGGGATCAGATTGACGGGGCCCGGCTGAATGCTCACTGGCTATCGCATTCAGGAAGATGAATGGAGGGATGATGGTCCGTCAGCCCTCGCCGGGGCTCGGGATGGGCGGTCGCGTTCTCATTGAACGTCTCATCTCTTCCCCATGGATCCGAGCTTTCGCTGGGAAAGAGAGAGTGGTGCCGGTGCCGGCGCTGCCTCCACCCGACCAGGCCTTCGGCCTGCTCACCCTCCCCACGAGGGGGAGGGACGGGTGCCAATCTTGAGTACGATACAACGGCTTCCCTCCCCTTGAAGGGGAGGGTGTCAGCGAAGCTGACGGGTGGGGTGGGGATCGCAGGGCGCTGGAGTTGGGCCGCGAGGGGTAAAGGCGCTTGCAATACCCTGGTCAATACCGCCTGGGTGGGAATGGCGAAGCGTGTAGGAGCCACGCTGACAGCTAACGGTGTGATCGTCACGCCGCCGGTACGCAGTTGAAGAAGATCAAGAATGCCCCAAAAGAAAACCGCCAACGAAAATGCGTCGGCGGTTCTCGGGAGTGGCAACGGTTGGGGCCAGTTGGGGTTGGCTAATAACCGCTGCTGGGCCTGAATTACACTCACTCTGGGGAAGTGAATTCAGCATTACCGCCTTGAAAAAGCGAACCTGAGGGGAGGTCGCTGAGGCGATTTAGTGAATATGCACGATGGAATGCGTGTGTGGCAATTGCGTCACGGCGCCACACAGGGCCGACACCGGCAAAGCGTTTGGCGAACCGAAGTGTTGGCGTTAGCCTTTGTCCATTCGGTTTTTGTTTTTGAGGGAAAATTTCATGATCGGTGCAGTGCTGACGGCATTAGTCTTGAGCCTGGGGGCCTCTCAGAATGCGGCTTTCGCAGCGCCTGAGACCGAAGGGGAGTTGCAAATCCCTCAAGGATTCGCCGATGCCACGCCCAGCGCACGCGACTACACACGGCTGCTCCAACAGGTCTCCAAGCCCCCGCGTGGTTCGGGCGGCGGCAATGATAGCTGCCAATGGGCCAATGATGGGGAGTGTGATGAGCCTGGTGTTGGGACCGGAGCCTGCGCATCGGGCACCGACCGGTCTGATTGCTATCGCATCATGAACGGTATCGAAGACGACAGCTGCCAGTGGGCCCGCGATGGCGAGTGCGATGAGCCGGGCTTTGGCACTGGCGCTTGCACCCAAGGCACTGATCTCACCGATTGTGGCGATGTGGTCCATCTGCGCTTTCAAAATGATAGCTGTGAGACAGCCTTTAACGGCGTGTGCGAGGAGCCCGGCCGCGGCAATGGACAATGCGAAGCGCGCACCGACCGAACCGATTGTTCAACCCGTGAGCGTCCACTCACCATCAACGACCACTTCTTTGGCCGTGATGACCGGGTGATGATGGATACCGGCACTTTCCCATGGAGCGTCATTGGCTATGTGGAGTTTGATAGTGGCGGCACCTGTACCGCGACATTGATCGCGCCGAACGTGTTGTCGACGGCGGCGCACTGTATTTCGGAAGACAATCGCGTGCGCGAGCGCGGCACTTTCCGGACCGGTGCCGGCCTGCCTGGAGGAGCCCGGACCGCGCGCGTGGTGGACTTCCTTCTGGACCGCGACTGGAATGAGCAGCGCTTCAGCAATTCTGATGATCTGGATGGGACCGATTGGGCCCTATTGCGGATCGACCGCCCCTTGGGCGATGAGCTGGGCTATGTTGGCGTGCTGGACCTGTCCCGCGACGGCGCGCGCGCGGCGCGTCGTGAACGGCTCTGGCAGGCCGGTTATTCCTGGGACACAGGCACTCAGCTTTCTGGCAATGAGGATTGTCGGATCCTGGCGTTTAATCGCGACAACACGATGTCGCATGATTGCGATACCACGCGCGGGGATTCCGGCTCCCCCTTCATGGTGCAGCGCGGTGATCAATGGTCCATCGTCGCGACCGATTCCAATTTTCGCTCCAATCCAAACGGGCCGATGATTTATATCGCAGCGCTGTCTGGGCGATGGGTCAATCAGGTTGACGCCTTTGCCAGCGGTCAGATTGGACGCCCGCGCGGTCCAGGTAAGCCGGAGCCGCTGACCCCGATCAAGAAATAGGCCGTTAGAACTCCCGCACGACCGAGATGTCGGTGCGCGTGTTCTCCGCTTCAAAGCCAGGCTCAGGGTCAAATTCATTGCTGTAGCGATGGGCCAGTTGTAGCGCCCACACCTCGCCTAGGCGGGTTTGCATTGCCACGGTCTGCTCGAAGCGCGACTGGTCGGTCACCAGAATCTGGCTGTCGGCGGTCAACAACAGCGTTTCACTGATCTGCCAGTCGAAGTCAGAACTGAATTCGCCGCCCGCATCGGTGCGCAAATCGTCATTGACCGGTTCGCCAAAGCGGATCGCTGGACCGAGCTGAACCCGCCAGGTGCGCACATCCCCCAATAAGATGCGATAGCCGAAACCGGCATCGATTTGAGCACGCCAGTCAAAGCCGGACAGAGCATCTTGCTCATAGCGGCTGCCCGTGAACACCGTCCAGCGCTCGCCGACTTCGCGATCAAGCTGGGCTCGGGCATTCAACGCATCACGGCCCACCGCGCCGCCCACTTCGGAATAGCCATAATCGACGCTGCCTTGAAATCCCCAGACCGACAGGTCGCGTTCCAGAGCGAGCGCGAAGGTGTAATCCAGCTGATCGGAATTGCCGCTGTCCTGGCGAAAGCCTGCGCGGACATGCCCGGACCAAAGGTCGGAGCTTCCGTTGGCCAGTGTATGAACTGCGCGCCGTGGCACCGTGCGCCAACCTGCGGCCCTGTGAGACGGTTCCGGGATGGGTGCGGCCTCCGGCGTGGCGGGGGCCGCGGTGACACCCAAGACGGCGCGGGCCTGGTGCGCATAATCTGCCGAGATTGCGCCCGCCCCGGCGATGATCGCATCGGCGGGTTGGGTCAGCGCCAGAAGCTCAACCGCGGATTCAAAGCGTGGCGATTCAGCCTCATCCGCCGCCGCGACCAGCAGATCCTGGAGCGGGGAGGGCAGAGGGCTGTCCTGCGCGATGGCCATTGCGGGCAACACGAAAGCGGCAAAAAGGGCGGTGATTATCTTCATTTGACGCACGTCTGTTCTGGCCTGCCTGCAGGCGGTGGGTGTTCAAGTCCATCTGCGCCGCATAGCCTGATTAGCCGTCAGACAAAAGTTCCGCCGCATTCAATGGGTCATCACGATGAGCGCCACGGATCGCTATAAGGACACCGAACCGCTAATCCCGGATTGGGCCGCGCCGATCTATTTATGGGTCGGGGCGATCACCGCTATCGGGTATTTGGTGATGGCGATTTTGCTGGGCGGGACCGCCGGCATGGCCGTGGTTAAAGCGCTCTCTGTGGTGTTGCTGGCAGGCTATGCCGCATTTTCCAGAGCGACGCTTCTGTCGTTTGCTCTGCTGTTTTCGGCAGCCGGCGACTACGCGCTGGGCATTGTGCCGCCGGCGCGCGAAACCGGGATCGCCTTCTTCGCCGCTGCTCATATCGCCTATATCGCGATCTTTGCGTTGATCATTCTGAAATCCGGCTTTCGGCGGGACGGCCTTGTTCTTGCCCTCGCGCTGGCCGTGTTTGGAGCCGCCATGTATTGGTGGCTCAGCCCCGGTCTTGGTGCGCTGCGCGCGCCGGTGACGGCCTACCTGATCATTATTCTGGCGATGGCGGTGCTGGCCGGCTTGGTCAAAGGGCCGCGCCTGATTGCCATGGGCGCGATCCTTTTCGTGACCTCAGATTCGCTGATTGCGATGGGGTGGTTCCGCGGTTTGTCGATCACCTATGGCCATATCGATCTGGTCGGCGCGGCCATCTGGATCACCTATTACGCCGCTCAGATCTGTCTGGCTCTCGGCGTCGTCCGCTATAAGCGGCTCTCTGAACGCACGCCCGCTGAAGCAACCCGCTAAAGCGGGTAGTCGCGCGCAGGGTCAATCCCGGCATCCTTCAGAAAGCCGCGAATCTGGCGCACTTCGTCTTTCGGCAGCGAATGGTGGGCATGGTGAAAATTGGCCGAATGCCCGTTCAGCGTGGCGCAGAATTTGGCACCGGAGCGTTCTTTCAGCTGAGCGCCTAACTCTTCCAGAACGTGCTCCACATCAATCGGGGACAGATTGGCCGGCTCCGGGTGGGCAAACAGGGCATGGAGGGTTTTGCGGTGTTTACGGTTCATGGCGATGTCCTTCATCTTGATTGAACGCAACGCATCGAACGAAATCCACACTGGGCCTATGGACTTAATCTGCCAATGCGACGCCCCGTCTCAGTAGCGACGCCAATGCGCGGGCGAACGCCATAAATCTCTTTTCAAGCCCGCGTGTCCGCGCTAGCTCCGCGCAGGAAATGTCATGGAGACCGGCGATGAGTGCAGCCGAACAGACCGAAGACCAGCGCCCCCAGGGGCGGGTCCTGACCATTGCCGGCTCAGATAGCTCCGGCGGGGCGGGCATTCAGGCCGATATCAAGGCGGTGACGGCGCTGGGCGGTTATGCCGCGACGGCCATTACCGCCATCACGGTTCAGAACACCAAAGGGGTCAGTGCAGTCCACCCGGTTCCCTCTCAGATCATTGCCGGTCAAATCGACGCGGTCCTCAGCGATATTGGGGCCGATGCGATCAAGACCGGAATGCTGGCGACCTCTGACGTGATAGAGACGGTGATCAAGGCCCTTGATGCCCATGGGGGCCCGCTGGTCCCTTTGGTGGTCGACCCGGTCATGGTGGCGACATCAGGGGATCGTCTGATTGACGAGGACGCCGTCGCGACGGTCCGTGACGCGCTTTTGCCTCGCGCAGCTCTGATCACGCCCAATGCGCCGGAGGCCGAAGCGCTTACCGGAGGAACGATCGAGGACATGGACAGCCAGCAGGCCGCTGCGGAAATGCTGTTGGAGATGGGCGCGCGGGCTGCGCTGGTGAAAGGCGGACATCTGGACGGTGACGTCATCATCGACGTGCTGGCGACCCGAAACGGCGTGCGCCTGTTCACCCGTCCGCGCATCCGCACACGTCAAACCCATGGCACGGGCTGTACGCTGGCGAGCGCGATTGCGGCGCTGATGGCTCAGGGAGCGCCCCTGGATCGCGCGGTAGAAGACGCTGGCGACTATCTGCATGAAGCCATTCGCCGAGCTCCAGGATTTGGAGAAGGCTCAGGCCCGGTCAATCATGGCTGGCCGCTGAGCGGTGGCGCTTAGGTCTTTTTCGGCGTGCGACGGGCCACAAAGATTCCCAGCAGGATGACAGCCAGCGCCAACCAGGCCATGGGGCCCAGATCTTCGCCTAAGGCCACGCCAAGCAGGGCCGCGACGACAGGGACCGCATAATTGATCATGGCAATAAAGGCTGCGCCGACTTTGCGGGCAATGCCCATATAAATGATCGTGGCCAGCGCAGTGGGAAACAGGCCCAGCGCCACCACGGCGGCAACAGATCCCCAGCTCGGAGCAAGGGTCGCGCCGCCGGCCAGATCGTAGATCGCCAACGGCAGGGCGAGCACTGCGGCACAAATCAGGCTACCGGCTGCGACCGCCGTGGGCGGGGTCTCTGGCGCGGCCTGATACATAATGGCATTAGTGGCGTAGCACAGCGTGCCGCCGAAGATCAGCGCCTGGTAGAGGAAGCTGGTGGACAAAAGCCCTTCAAGCGCGCTGGGCCCCATCAACATCACAATGCCGGAAAACCCGATCAGGAATCCGGCGGCCTTATTGGGCGTCAGGCGTTCGTTAGGCAGGACGAAATGGGCCGCCATGATGATGGCGAGCGGGGTCATACCCATCAAAATGCCCGCCACGCCGGACGGCACCTGTTGCTGACCAATCGCAATGAGGGTGAAGGGCAGGGTATTGCCAAATAGGCCGAGCCCCGCGAACCAGAGCCAGCGCCGATCGGTCAAAGACGGCAGCGGGCGGCCTTGATAATAGGTCCAGACGGTCAGCAGCATGGCCGCCAGGGTGAGACGCCCGAACGCAACCAGGCTGGGCGGCACGCTATCGACCGCCACAGTGATGACGGCAAACGCGCCGCCCCACAGGATCGCCAGAGCGCTGAGCCCGCCCCAGCCTTTCACGCCCGGATTCTGTGGGGTCATGACAGAACCGCCTTCAACGCGTCGGCAAATCGGGCAATGTCTTGGTCGTCGGAATAGATGTGCGGGCTCACCCGCAGACGGGGCCCGCGTTGAGAGACTTTCACACCGCGCTGGTCCAGCTGCTGAGCCAGATCGGCGGGCGCGTCGCTGGGAAGGCCAAGCGAGAGATAGTGCGGCGCGCGGTCTGGAATATCGGCGCGCAGCCCGAAGGGCGCAGCGGCTTCGATCAGAGCCTGGTTGATGCCGGCGATATGGTTGGACGCTTCATGGACGCCGATCTCTTCCAACACGTTCAGCGATTCCAGGGCTGCCGGCACCAGCTGATGATTGGACCGCTCGCCCATATCAAAGCGTCGGGCACCCGTCTGATAGTCATCGCGATAATTGATCAGCTGGCTGAAGTCTTCTGATCCTGCGCGATTGATCCAGTTTTCTTCCAGCGGCTGTCGATCCTGATGCCGGGGCGCAACATAGAGATAGCCAAGCGTGTAGGGCCCCAAGAGCCATTTATACCCCGCCGCCACCGCAAAGTCGGGCTGGACGTCGCGCACATCAAAATCCATCACACCCAACGACTGAGTCAGGTCCAGAACCAGCGCACCGCCAACGGCTCGGACCGCCTCACCCACGCTTGCAAGGTCAATGCGGCCGCCATCAATCCAGTTCAGGGCCCCACAGGCCACAAGGCCGGTCTTCGGGCCGATGGCGGTCAGGAGCGTTTCGGTCCAGCTCTGGCCCTGATCGCGTGACAGGGTGCGAAGGTTCGCCCCATCGCGCTCAGCCATTGTGCGCCAGGTGTAGACATTGGAGGGGAATTGATCGGCCAGAACCAAGATGTCCTGACCGGCTTCAAGCTTTAGATTCCGCGCTGCAACGGCCAGGCCGTAGCTTGCTGCCGGGACAAGGGCAATCGCGTCAGCATCAGCGTGAAACAGGTGCGCCGCACAGCTTCGGACATCTTCTGGCCCCTGAAAGAAGTTATCGGGCACCGAGCGCGTCCACGGCCGGGCCTTGGCTTCAAAGGCCGCTTTGCCCGCTTCGACGCCCCTGCGGGGCATCGGGCCGATCTGGGCAGCGTTGAAATAGGCGATGTCGCGGGGCAGGTCGAACAAGCCGCGCCAGGATGAAGTGCTCATGGCCTCCGCGGTAGGCCTGTGCTGCGACCCCGTCAACCCGCGACGCGGCTCTGGACACCCCGACCCCGTCATCGTGATTGACCCCTTGCGGCCAAGGGCCTAACGCTGGCGGTCTGAGTTTGAGCCCTTATTCCCTGAGTCGTTTGAGTGCGAGCCATGACCCGACCCAAGCCCCCCGTCCGCCCTGCTGATCCGCGCTTTTCCTCCGGCCCCACTAAGAAGCGGCCGGGTTGGGAGTGGTCGGCGCTGGCCGGAGCCCCGCTTGGCCGAACCCATCGCGGCGGGACGCCCAAGGCGCGCTTGGCTGAAGCTCTGGAACGCACGAAAGCGGTGCTGGAATGCCCAAGCGACTATACCGTAGCCATCCTGCCGGCGTCTGACACCGGGGCTATGGAAGGCGCGCTGTGGTCGATGATCGGCGCGCGCGGCGTCGATGTGTTTTCCTGTGATGAATTTGGCCGCCGCTGGACAGTGGATCTGCGCGATGAGCTGAAGCCCACGGGCCTGTCCTGTTACGAAGCGCCTTTCGGCCAGGCCCCGGATTATTCGAAAGCCGACTTTGCCAAAAATGATGTCGTCTTCACCTGGAATGCGACCTCGGCCGGGGTGAGCCTGCCCGATGGAGACTGGATCGCGCAGGATCGCGCAGGCTTGACCCTGTGTGACGCGACCAGTGCCGCCTTTGGCATGGCCCTGCCTTGGGACAAGCTCGATGTGACGACGTTCAGCTGGCAGAAATGCATGGGCGGGGAAGCTCAGCACGGCGTGGCTATTTTCTCACCCCGGGCGCGCCAGCGTTTGCGTGAATTTCGTCCCAGCTGGCCGGTGCCGCGCATCCTGCAGCTGTTCGAAGCCGGCGAAGCCGATGCCGCGCTCTATGAAGGATCCACCATCAACACGCCTTCGCTGATGGCCACAGAGGACTATCTCGATGCGCTGAAATGGGCCGCGCGCGAGGGCGGCATTTCCGGCCTTGTGGCCCGCACCGAAGCAAATTTTGCGGCGTTGGCGCGCTGGGTCGAACAGACCAGCTGGATTGACTGGCTCGCCCAGGACCCGGCCGTGCGTTCGATCACGTCGCCCACGCTGGTTTTTGCCGGTGCCGAGCTGGCCAATAAGTCCGAAGCCGAGCGCTGGGCGGTGTCGCGGAAAATGGGCGCGCTGCTGGATCGTGAAGAAGCCGCCTTTGACGTCATTCCGCACCCCAAAGCGCCCGCTGGCCTGCGGATTTGGTGCGGGCCAACGGTTGATGCTGATGATGTCGCCGCGCTTGGCCCGTGGCTGGATTGGGCATATCGCGAAGTCCTGGACGAGCTCGGCTAGGCTTGGTCGAACCTAGCTTTCCGGTCTTCGAACCTCCTCACCGCCCTGCGCGGGCGGGCTGTCCGGTGTTGGCGAAGTGGGGCCGTCATTCCCGCCGGGACCCTGTGCAGAGCCCGGACGATCGTGTGAGTGAGCCTGTGCCCGGGTTTCAGCTTCACGCGGTGAAAACACGCTTTCGGCAATAATGCGCATGCGGGCCCAGGCCTGGTCGGAGAACAGGCCAACAAGCCCGCCAAGCGCAATAAAGCCTTCCGGTCGCAAGGCTCCCGATCCGCTGCCGCTGTTTTGAACGAAGCCGGCTCGGATCAGGAAAAACAGGAAGACGGCGAGCGCGGCACCCAGGAAGGGCCGCGTGAGATTCCACAAACCCCAGCTGGGATTATGACTGTGGCGGGCGACATGGATGGTATGACTGCGCAGCGAATAGACCGCGCCACCGGTCAAACCAGCCGCCAGCACGGCGACGAAAAGCGCATTGGGCTGCCGCGAGGCGGCAAAAGCCTTGAGCTCTTTTTCTTCTTGGGTGTCTTCCGCGTCATCACCCGAGCCTTGGGCTGAGGGTTTCGCAGGTTTCGTCACGGGTGATGAATTGGTCTGGGCATTGTCGTCGAGGGCAGGGTCGGGACGCTGCGCTGGTTGTGCCGCCGCCGACAGGTCCGCCTCATCGCCTTGCAGGTTTAAGGCGGTGTCCTCAAGGTCGGCTGAGCCTGGCAGATCTAAGGCGTTAGACGCGGTGTCCTGGTTTTCCAGTGTGTCGTCCTGCGCTGCTGGCGCATTGGCGTCACCGGTGCGCTCAGGATTTGTTTCTTCGACCTCACAGGGTTCAAGGACCAGCCCATAAATCTGACGGTCATACCAGTGAAACTGGCTTTCCCGATTCTCGCAATTGCCTTCAAAATTGACCTTGGCGTTGTTTTGAGTGAGCGGCCAGGTCAGCAGAAGGGTGTAACATCCAATCACAATGCAACCGACCAGGAGCGCGGCGACCGTCCATTGGTGGGCCGTTTGCCAAAGCGGTTGAGCCCCCAGCTGAACGGCGTGCCAGGCCTGTTGCCGGGCCGAAGCGCCATGCGGGGGTGAAGCGGCCCCTATCGTTTCGGGCGTGTCAGTCACCATAATTGTACCTCTTAAATAAATCTCTCAAATATAGGTTAGAGCACAATTCCAGATCGAACAAAGCTCGCCGCTTGCTTCAAGGACAGATTGACGGCACACCTCTGGGTATGACGCTGGACGACTATCAGAGTTTTTGCCGGTCGCTGAAGGCGACCACCCATGTGGTTCAATGGGGCGGAAGTCATGTTTGGAAGGTCGGGGGCAAGGTCTTCGCCGTGGGCGGTTGGGCCAAAGATGGCCAGGAGGACGTGATGTCGGTGAGCTTTAAATGCTCTGACATCGTCTTTGAGGTGCTGCGCGACGCCGAAGGCTGCCGACCAGCCCCCTATCTGGCCAGCCGCGGCATGCTGTGGATTCAGTGCTTTGACCGCTCCAGCGTGTCCACCGAGGAGCTCAAAGGTCATATCGAGGCCAGCCATGCCCTTGTGGCGGCGAAGCTCACGAAAAAGCTGCGCGCAGAGCTGGGGCTTTAGGTGTGTTTGGGTCTGGCAACTCAAGGCCAAGACGGGCCATCGATAGCTTCATTGAGGCCGATGAGCGCGTGGTTTGGGTCGACCGGTTTAATCCGACCCGCCCCCGGATGCGTCCGGTGGCCAGGTGGCGCTATATCCGCCAGAACGCTTACGGGACGCTATGCCTTGTATTCGTTGCGGTCTGTGCGGTCGCGCTCGCCATAGACCCAACCTTCTTTCGCCAGATGATCCCGGAGTTGAAGCATCACCAGCTCATCATGATCGTGATTGCGCTGATTGCGGTTCCGATTGCGGTCGCCGCCGTCGTCCAGGACTGGACTATGCTGAGCCGAGGCGAGCGGATGGATTTCGACTATTTGTTGACCCATGAGCGGCTGCTCGCGCTGCACAGGTCCGAGACCACGCCTCAAGTCTTCGATCTTGCGCGCGTAACCGGGTTTCGGCTGGAGGGCTCGGGCCTGACGGTGGGCCTCCAGAGTCCAAACGAGATTGTCCGCATCGTAGGCCTCGCCGATCCAGCGGGCGCGTTGTCGGTGTTTCAGCGCACGCTCGCAGACTTCCGGTCGCGCGCTGACTAATCCAATCCGCGCCATCTTGCCTCCAGCAGCGCCTCAGTCCATCCTGTCATTTCAACGTTCCAAGGGGTGTCCTGCGCTGACGCAAGGGGCTGAGACTTCACCCTTAGGACCGGATCCGGGTCATGCCGGCGTCGGGATGGAGCAAGGGACTGATGGCGACACACGATACTGTCGAGCGTGACGATCTTGTTTGGGCGGTGACGCCAAGGCGATCAAACCTGATCATCAACTTCACTACGGATGTCTTTAGCCGCGTCCTTTTCGTCGTTTTTGCTGTCATCGTCACGTTGGGTTTTCTGGCGCATGGTGATCTGGGTCCACAATCGGGCACCTCGCCGGTGCTCAGAGCGGTGACCTGGGCCGGGCTCGGTTTTTGCTGCGTGTTCGCCGCCCTGGTTCTGTTTAGCCTGCCCTTCACGGCGGTTATGCTGAGCCGGGACCTGGGTGCGCGCTATCTGGCTCTGGCTGACCGCTTCATTATCCAACGCGCTGGATTGCCCGGCGGCGAGGCGATTTATCGGTTTGAAGACCTCAAGCGGGTCCAGGTGTTCGGCCGAACAGGTTCGGCAGTCTTGATCAATCAACCGATTCAAAAAGGCTCGGCCCGCCAAAGCTGGGGCTATCCCACCCTGCCGCGCAATGCCACGATGCTGGCCATACCTGACGCCCGCGCGCTTCTCTCGCAATTGCCAATCGACGTCACAGACACGTCCTTCCTAGGATTGAAAGTATGAACAAGCCCCGTAATCAGGCCGAATTCCCCACCCCTGAAGTGACCACCGGGCCTTTGGCGGGCTCGTCGCGGGTTTACACCAACCCCAAGGATGCGCCGCATCTGAACGTGCCGCATCGGGAGATTGAGCTCCACCCAACGGCCATGGAGCCCGCAGTGCGGGTCTATGACTGCTCCGGTCCCTATACCGATCCCGATCAGACCATCGACGTCGAATCCGGCCTGCCGCAAACCCGCAAAGCCTGGGTCACCGCGCGCGGCGGCGTTGAAGAATATGAGGGCCGCGAGCAAAGCCCGCTGGATAATGGCGGGGCCACCGGCAAGTATCTGGCGCGCGAGTTTCCGGTGCGCCATCGGCCGTTGCGCGGCATCGGCAAAGCGCCCGTCACCCAGCTGGAATATGCCCGCGCCGGGATCATTACCGATGAAATGATCTTTGCGGCTGAGCGCGAGAATCTGGGCCGGGCCCGCGCCTTGCCAGGGGCCGATGAACGCCATGCCGATGGTGAAAGCTTTGGCGCTGAGGTCCCGCAATTCGTTACGCCCGAATTCGTCCGCGACGAGATCGCCCGGGGCCGCGCGGTGCTGCCCGCCAACATCAACCATGGTGAAGTTGAGCCGATGCTGATCGGCCGCAATTTCCTGGTGAAGATCAATGCTAATATTGGCAATTCGGCCGTCGCCTCCTCGGTGGAGGAGGAGGTCGACAAAATGGTCTGGGCCATCCGCTGGGGGGCGGACACCGTGATGGATTTGTCCACCGGCAAAAATATCCACAACACCCGCGAATGGATCCTGCGCAATTCCCCCGTGCCCATCGGCACGGTCCCGATTTATCAGGCACTGGAAAAGGTCGGCGGCGTGGCCGAGGACCTCACCTGGGAGATTTTCGCCGACACGCTGATCGAGCAGGCCGAACAGGGCGTGGACTATTTCACCATCCATGCCGGCGTGCGCCTGCCCTATGTGCCGATG
>JANQMI010000229.1 GCA_028280165.1 Oceanicaulis sp.
TGGCGACAAACGCAGCAAAGAGCGCCCCGCGCGCCGGGACCGATCCGACTTTGACGATGACGGGTGGTTTGAGGTCAATCTGGGCCGGCATCAGCGTGCTGAACCTCGCTGGCTGGTGCCCATGCTGTGCCGGATCGGTCAAATCACCGGGTCAGATATCGGCGCGATCCGAATTGAAGACAAATCGAGCCGGTTCCAAATCGCCGCCGACAAGCGGCAGACCTTCATCGAGGCGCTCGGCCAGCCACGCGGTGAGCGCGATGCCAATGTCCAGGTCGTCCAAGCCGGTCAACCGATGCAAGATGGCCCGTCCCCCGAAGCACCGCGGGGCAAGCCGGGCAGCCGGGCGGAGCGCAAGCCCTACGGCAAGGCCGCATCGAAGGGCAGCGATCGCAAGGACCGCAAGTTCGACGGTAAGCCGAGAGATAAGAAACCCAATCGCAAGGGCGAAGGTTTTGAGGCCAAGTCTCGGGATGCCGATACCCGCCCCAAAAAGGATTGGGCACCGAAGTCTGGTGAGGGCCCGCACAAGCCCAAGGGACCGGGTCAGCCTTCCAAAGCCTCTGGAAAGCCAAAGGCCCCTGGCGGGCATAAAACCAAGACCACCAAGTCGAAGGCAAAGCCGAAGCGGTCAGGCGACAGCGCACGCTCAGACGGCTATGCAACCCTTAAACGGGTGAAACGAAAGGGCTAGCGCCCCGCGCTCGCCGGACCCGACGGGTTTTGAGCCAGCAGGGCACCCTCCGACCCATCGACTGAGGCAAGGGCCATCGGTGCTCCGTCACGGATCGCCACGATGCGGTCGCGTTCAGCTTCAAATAACACCAGCTCGTCATCGCTCAATCGACGGCCTGTGGGCAGATCAAGCGCCATCGGATTGGTCGGACGACCATTGAGATGGACTTCATAGTGAAGGTGCGGACCGGTCGAGCGCCCGGTGGTCCCGACATAGCCGATGACCTGACCCTGCTGAACGCGGCTTCCGGCGCGCACGCCCCGGGCGAAGCCCTGCAGATGGGCATAGGCCGTCTCATAGCCATTGGTGTGGCGAATGCGGATATAGTTTCCAAAGCTGCCAAAGCGGTTGGCCCGCTCCACAATGCCCGCCCCCGCCGCCATGATGGGGGTTCCCCGCGGCGCAGCGAAATCCGTGCCATTATGCGGGCGGTTGCGCGCCAGGATCGGGTGAAACCGCATTCCAAAGCTGGACGAGATGCGCGCGCCATTGATGGGCATCTTCATCAGAAGACGCTGCGCGCTCTCACCCTCGGCGGTGTAGAAGCCAACCTCGCCATCGGGTGCGACAAAGCGGAAATACTCCAGAGCGTCGCCGCGACCGTCGAAAACAACATAGAGAATATCGCCAGTCCGAATGGTTTCACCGCGCCGGTTCACAAAGCGCTCGAACACCACGTCGAAATCATCGCCGGGCTGGATAGTGCGAAAATCCACGGCAAAACCCAGCACATTGGCCAGCTCACCGACAATCCGGTCAGTGGCTCCCGCCTCAATGGCAGACATGTAGAGCGAAGTGAGAACCTCCCCGCTGGCGCGCACCACTTCGCGTTCCAAATTGCGCACCGCTTCGCGCGCCCGGAATTGGTCGCCAACACGCGCGACGGTCAGGGTGCGCTCCTCGTCGGCCTGGAAAGAGAATCCAGCCAGCCACGTCTCGGGCAAAGCGGTCTCGTCTAAGCGCGCTGCGATTTGATCGGCTTCGCTGGGCGTTTCCATGAAGATCGTCAGTTGCTGCCCCGCGCGCAGGCGACGCGCCGAAAACAAAGGTTCTAGCGCCGCGATCGCACGCGCTGCGTCAACACGGCTTGCCCCGGCATTGTCCAGCACGCTGGCAAAGGTCTGGCCTCGGCGAACAACCGCCTCCAAGGCGCGCACCGACGGGGCCTCACCGCCTGCAAACTGGGCGTGCTCAGCTTCAATCAGCGCACGGCCTTCCATCAGCTCAAGGCTAAACTGTGGGACAGACGCGGCTTCGGCAACCGGCAACTCGGAGACGTCGGCGACAGGGACCGATACAGGATTTATGCCCGATGGCTCGATTGTCTCTGACCCCGAAGTCGCGCGCGAGATCAGGAAGAGCGCGACCAATATCAGCGCCCCCCCGACGGACAGGAAAAACACCAGCGTGCGGGACCGCTGAGCCTGAGCTATTCGAACATTAAATCCAGACATGGACCCGTCGAGCTTGCCTCACCGCCATGTCCTTGGCCGACACAGCATTGTGTATTGTTTAAAACCCCTCCGCTCGCCATGTTGGCGTCAACGCGTCGCGGTGCCAAGAGGGGCGTACTTCATCAGGCACGGTTTAACAAACCGGTAAGCAAGCTCCTGACCCGTCAAAGATAGAGGCCAAATGTGAAAGCCACGATCATCACAGTGTTAATCCTTGTGGGATTTCTGGTCGCTGCGGTTTGGTTCGCCGTAACAGGCTGGACCGATATCGGTGCAGAAAGCCAGGCTGATATTTCCGCGCACGGGTATATCGCCATGGCGCTCGGTGTTGTGCTGTCGATTGTGGTCGGCGGCGGATTGATGGCGCTGCTCTTCTTTTCAGCGCGCAGCGGTCACGATGATGTGGACCACGAGATCTAACTGCTCACGCGTCCAAATCAGGCAATATCTCGTTAGGAGAATCGCGCCATGGTCGCGCGCATGACCCAGACAAACGCTCCCACCGCCGCTGAACTCGCCGCCCTGCTTTGCTCACGCGTCTGCCACGACATCGCTGGTCCGACGAGCGCCATGGGAGCCGCTATCTCTGTGCTCGACGATGAAAGCGCCGCGGACATGCGCGACGACGCCATCGACCTGTTGCGCACGGGTGCGGTCTCGATCCGCAACAAGCTGGAATATGCCCGCGTCTGTTTCGGAGCGGGCGGCTCGCGCGGCGGGGAAATGGCGGTGGCTGAGATCAAAGCCCTGGTTGGCCCGATGTTCGCGGATGCCCGGCCCGAGATTGTCTGGAAAACAGATGAGGGCGCGATTGACCGCACTGCGGCGCGCGTCCTGCTGAACCTGATCTGGCTGGCGGTGGAAAGCGTTCCGCGTGGCGGCACGGTCACCATTGAGGCCACTTCGTCCGGTGATGGCGGTGCGCGCCTACGCATCGTGGCAGCCGGCCCGCGTATTCGTCTGGATGACGGGCATCGCGGGGCCCTGGAAGGCGAACGCCCTGCCGACGGCTATGATGGCCGCTCAATCCAGCCTTACTATGCGGGTCTTCTGGCGCGCGAGACAGGTGGCAGGGCCTCCGCCACTGCTGGCGACGAGCGGGCTGAATTCACCGCGCTCACCGGTCCGGCCCAACGCGCAGAAGCCGCGGCCTGATAAAGACTGAAGCCCTGCGCGGCATCCAAACTTTTGCTTAACCAAGCCCGTGAGACAGTCGTGATTAGACGCCTGTATCGTATTAAGGGGCTGGTTTCATGGATGAACTGATCGGCGAATTTTTAGCCGAAACGTCTGAAAGCCTGGACGTCATCGACGTCGAACTGGTGAAGTTCGAGTCTGATCCGACCGACCGGGCAACGCTCGATAACATTTTTCGCCTGCTTCACACGATTAAAGGCACATGTGGCTTTCTGGGTTTGGAGCGGCTGGAAGCCATCGCCCACGCCGGTGAAACTCTGCTCGGCAAATTCCGCGATGGAGATCTGATCGCTGACAGCAATGCGGTGACTGTGGTCCTGCGCTCGCTCGATCAGATCAAGGCCATTCTTGACGGTCTGGAGCAGACCGGGTCTGAGCCGGCTGGCGATGACAGCGCACTGATCGCAGAGCTCGAAGCCCTTTCTGAAGGCAAAGCCTCAGCCCCGGCCCCCACGCCGGAACCGGAGCCCGAACCCGAGCCTGAGCCCGCGCCAGAGCCCCAGGCTGAAGCGGTGGCCGATTCAGACTTTGATCAGGATCTGGGTCGTGAGCTTCGCCCAGGTGAGGTGTCTCTCGCCGAGCTCGAAGCCGCCTTCATGAATACGCCGGGACCAGATTCGGCGAACACCGACGCCGAAGGTGAGGCAGAGGCGGAGGCCGTAGCTGAGGTTGAGGCGAGTCCAGCCGCTACGGTTGCTGAAAGCTCCGCCCAGGCCGCAGCTCCA
>JANQMI010000231.1 GCA_028280165.1 Oceanicaulis sp.
GGGACCAGCGGGGCCCCGGCCAGACCGCCGGTCGCGCGCAACGCCTGGATATCGGAGAAGAAATCGATCGGTTCGGGGGGCTGGGAGGGCTCAAGACGAACGGTGGCCAGTGCGGTCCGGCCTGCAGGACCGATCAGGTCGGCTTGCGGCAATGCTTCGGCCGCAGCGCTGTCCGGTCGAGGCAGCGGGCGCTGATTGCCGTCGCGCAAAATCCAGCTCTCAAACCGGCCATTGGGGCTGTCAGGGCTAAAGACGGTGTAGGAAAAGGCGCAGGGTAGCGTGTCGCGGGCCTGCAGCGCATCAAAGGCATCAGGATGCACCGGGACGGCGTGGCGGATCAGCGCCAGCGTGGCGGCGCGCTGGTCATGGCTGATCCGGGCGTCGCCGCATAGCGTTGCGTCTGTTTGGCCATAGTCAGCGCTGAACACGGTGGTGTTCTGAAACACGGCTTCAAAGCCGAAATCGGTATCTGTGATGACCACGTCCTCAGAGCGCGCGGCAATGCCCATGGCTGCCTCCAGCCAAACCCTGTGAAAGCTGCCGGCTCGGCCAAACTGGATCTCATCCAGTGAGCCGGCTCGGCTCAGTCCGGCATAAATATCCAGACGCCGTCGGGCTTCGGCGATCAGGGCAATATTGGTCAGCGTCCCAGCCTCCAGGCGCAGGATGCGGCCCTCGGCCAGGTCCACCCATTGCACCGGTCCTGTGGGTTCACGCCACGCGACCCAGTCGGTGCCCAGCTCAGCCTGGACACGATTGAGATTGGCCGCCCCATCACTGGACGCCACCAAGATGTCCCAGGCCACTGACGTGCCGCTCCCAAAGGGCGCGCCGCGTGCGGCTTCGTATTCGGAGGGCGGAGTGTGGGGGCCTTGAGCCAGAGCGGTGCCTGTTACAGCGGCGGCAATCACGGCGGCGAGCATGCGCATGAAAACTGTCCCTCATTTCTCGCCGCTAGCCGACCCTGCGAATGCGGCGCGGTCAAGGCGGTGGGTGTGGTGCCTGCCCCATCGCCTTGATGGAGAGGGGCGGCTGGGTCTGAGAGGGTATCTGTTTTGTCGCGCGTCCCGCGCCCTCTTTCCCGGCGAAAGCTGGGATCCATCGGATCAAACGCTGCCGCGGAGCCTATGGGCCCCAGCTTTCGCTGGGGAAGAGAAAAACGATGGTGAGCCAAATTTACGTTGACGTTCACGTCAACTTCACTAGGGTCGCCGCATGACCAACGGGGCCCATCCAGCGGAATACACGATCCGCGAGCTTGCTGAGCGCTTCGACGTGACCTCGCGCACGCTGCGCTACTATGAGCAGGAAGGGCTGCTGTCCCCGCGCCGCGATGGGGCCAAGCGGCTGTATTCCAAAGCGGACCGGGCGCGGCTGGAGTTGATCCTGCGCGGCAAGCGGGTCGGCTTTTCCCTCGAAGACATCAAGGAAATGCTCGATGTCGAGCTGATTGGCGCACGCGCCAATCGCGATGGGCTTGAGCGCTCCATTGGACGCTTTGCTGAGCGCATTGCGGTCCTAAAACGCCAGCGCGCCGATATCGACAAGGCGATCATTGAATTGTCCAACGGCCAGCGCTGGCTCGAAGACCGGCTTAATGACCGCGAGCCCCCAGAAGACCTCAAGCGCCGGGCCCGGGCCTTTGAAGCCTTAGCCCAGGCCCGTCTCACTCAATGGGAAACCGGAGTGGGCGAATGACCTGTGAAACTTTGACCAAACTGACCACCCAACCCTCGACGCAAACTGTCCTTCGCGGTTTGCTCTCATCTTATACCTGACCCTGACCTGGAGACGGCCCGATGCCTAGCTATTCAGCTCCTCTTCGCGACCAGCGCTTTGTCCTCAACGACGTGCTTAATGTTCAACAATACGGCAACCTGCCGAGCTTTGCCGACGCGCCGGCCGACATTGTCGATGCGGTGCTGGAAGAAGGCGGCAAGTTCTGTGAGAACGTGCTCTACCCGCTCAACAAGGTGGGTGACCGCGAAGGCTGCACGCTGAAAGACGGCGTAGTGACCACCCCGACCGGTTTTGATGACGCCTATACCCAGATGACTGAAGCAGGCTGGACCGCGCTGTCGGCCCCGACCGAATATGGTGGCCAAGGCCTGCCGCATTATCTGAACCTGGCATTTTCGGAAATCCTGTCGGCGTCGAACATGGCCTTCGGCATGTATCCAGGCCTGACCGGCGGCGCGGCGCAAGCCCTGCTTGTCGGCGGCTCTGATGAGCAGAAAGACCTCTACCTGCCGAAAATGTTCTCTGGCGAATGGTCGGGCACCATGAACCTGACCGAGCCCCATTGTGGCACCGATCTGGGCATGCTGCGCACCAAGGCTGTGCCGCAGGCCGATGGCTCTTACAAAATCACCGGTCAGAAGATCTGGATTTCCGCCGGTGAGCACGAGCTGTCCGGCAATATTGTCCACCTGGTGCTGGCCCGCATCGAAGGCGCTCCAGAAGGCGTGAAGGGCATTTCGCTCTTTGTGGTGCCGAAATACCTGCCGACCGAGGCTGGCGAGCCGGGCGAGCGCAACACGCTGCAGTGTGGCGGCCTGGAAGAGAAGATGGGCATCCACGGCAACGCCACCTGCGTGATGAATTATGACGACGCCACCGGTTGGCTCGTCGGCGAGGAAAACAAGGGCCTGAAAATCATGTTCGTCATGATGAATGAAGCCCGCCTGGGCGTTGGCCTGCAGGGTTTGAGCCTGGCCGAGACCGCGTATCAATACTCGCTGGCCTTTGCCAAAGACCGCATCCAGGGCCGCTCTCTGACGGGCCCGAAAAACCCTGACGGTCCGGCGGACCCGATCATCGTGCACCCGGACGTGCGCCGCATGCTGATGAACCAGAAGGTCTTCGTCGAAGGTGCGCGCGCCTTCACCTACTGGACCGGCCTGCAGGCCGATCTGGAACATAAGGCCGCCGATGACGCGACCCGGGAAAAAGCGGGCGATTACATGGCGCTGCTGACCCCGATCGTGAAAGCCTACCTGACCGACAAGGGCTATGAGAGCGTGTCCACCGGCCTGCAAATCCACGGCGGTTCGGGCTTCACCCAGGAATGGGGCGTGGAGCAGACCCTGCGCGATGCCCGCATCACGCTGATCTATGAAGGCACGAACGGCATTCAGGCGCTCGACCTGGTGGGCCGTAAGCTAGCCATGGCCGGCATGCGTCCGATCAACACCTTCATGGCTGAGCTGGATGAGTTCATTGCCGAGAACGAAGGCAATGCGGACCTCAAGCTCTATGTCGATGGCCTTCGTGATGCGAAAGCCAAGCTGCAGCAGGGCACCAACTGGCTGGTTGAGAAGGGCCTTGAGAATTTCGACAATGCCGGTGCGGCCTCGACGGATTATCTGCACCTGTTTGGCCTGACCTGCTTTGCTTACATGTGGGCGATGATGGCCAAGTCGGCGGCGGCCAAGGTGGCTGAAGGCGACACCGATCCGATCTACGCCAGCAAGCTCGTCACCGCGAAATTCTTTGTCGAATGGTGGCTGCCCGATGCCGACGCCCACCTGGCGCGCATCCAGAACGGTGCCGAGACCATGATGACGCTCCACGCTGAGGCGTTTTAAGGCGGACGTGAATAAAGGCCACCTCCGTCAGCTTTGCTGACACCTCCCCCGCTTAGCGGGGGAGGACACCGTGAAGGCGATAACGCCGGTGTCTCCCCCCGATTTCGGGGGGAGTGTCCCGAAGGGACGAGGGGGGCGAACAGACAAAAGCATTGGGAGGAGGACCCCATGACTGCACAGGTGCTCAACGTACCTCGACCAGAATGGCTGGATCAGGAAGACGTCAACATCTTCGAAGATGCGGTGCGCGGCTTCGTGGAAAAAGAATGCCATCCCCACCAGGAGCGCTGGGAAAAGGAAGGCATCGTCGATCGCGAGATCTGGAATAAGGCCGGTGAAGCCGGGCTGCTTGCTCCGTCCTGCCCGGAAGAATATGGCGGGGCCGGAGGCAATTGGGCCCACGACTATGTCTTCCACATGGCCACGACCGAAGCCGGTGTTGAGGGCTGGGGGGCGTCGCTGCACAACTCCATCGTTGCGCCCTATGTCTGGCATTATGGCTCTGAAGAGCAGAAGAAAAAGCTCTTACCTAAGCTGGTCTCCGGCGAGTATGTCGGTGCGATTGCCATGTCTGAACCCGGGGCCGGATCCGACCTTCAGGGCATTAAGACCACCGCCGTGAAAGACGGTAACGGCTACCGCATCAACGGCTCGAAAACTTTCATCACCAATGGTGGAACCGCCAATTTCATCATCGTGGTGGCCAAGACCGACCCGAAGGCGGGCGCGCGCGGCACCACGCTCTTCATGGTGGAGACCGACGAGGTGGAAGGCTTCCGCCGCGGCCGCAATCTCGACAAGGTCGGCATGAAGTCCCAGGACACCGCCGAGCTCTTCTTTGAAGACATGTGGGTGCCCGCCGACGCGCGTCTGGGCGATGAAGAAGGCCATGGCTTCTTCCAGCTGATGGAGCAGCTGCCGCAAGAGCGCCTGCAGATCGCGGTCCAGGGCGTCGGCATGATGAAGCGGGCGCTGCACGAGACCATCAACTACGTCAAAGAGCGCAAGGCGTTCGGCAAGGCGGTGATGGATTTTCAGAACACCCAGTTCAAGCTGGCGGAACTGAAGACCAAAGCGACCATCGCTGAGGTCTTCTGCCAGCATTGCTCGGACCTTTTGATCAAGGGCCAGCTCGATGCGGCCACCGCTTCGATGGCGAAATATTGGGTCACCGATATCCAGTGCGAGCTGATCGACGAATGCGTCCAGCTGCACGGCGGCTATGGCTATATGAACGAATACCCGATCGCTCGCATGTTCCGCGATGCCCGCGTCCAGCGGATTTATGGCGGCACCAACGAGATCATGAAACTGCTCATCGCGCGCACCCTCTAAGCGCGTCTTCAGGGAGAACCCCCAATGACTGAAGCCTATATCTACGACGCCACGCGGACCCCGCGCGGCAAGGGTAAGAAGAACGGCACGCTGCACGAGATTACCGCGCTGCAGCTGGCCACTCAGCAGCTCGAAGCGATCCGCGACCGCAATGATCTGGACACCTCGGTGATCGACGATGTGGTGCTGGGCTGTGTGTCGCCGGTGGGTGAGCAGGGTGCCGATATCGCCCGCGCGGCGGCCATTAATGCCAACTATGCCGAGACCGCCTCGGGCTTTCAGGTCAACCGCTTCTGCGCCTCAGGCCTGGAAGCTGTGAACCTGGCGGCCGCCAAGGTGATGTCCGGTGAAGCCGACATGACCATCGGCGGCGGCGTGGAATCCATGTCGCGCGTGCCCATGGGCTCGGACGGCGGAGCCATGGTTGTCGATCCGGAAATGGCTTTTGACCATTATTTCGTCCCGCAGGGCGTATCGGCTGACCTGATCGCCACCAAGTACGGCTATTCGCGCACCGATGTGGACGCCTACGCGGTGGAATCCCAGAACCGCGCCGCCAAGGCCTGGGAAGAGCGCCGTTTCGACAAGTCGGTCGTGCCGGTGAAAAACCAGCTTGGCCTGACCCAGCTGGACCATGACGAATACATGCGTCCGGGCACCGACATGCAGTCGCTGGGCAGCCTGAAACCGTCGTTCAAAGACCTGTCGGCCTTCGTGGGCCTCGATAAGGTGGCCATCCAGCGCTATCCGGACATCGAAAAGATCAATTTCGTGCACCATGCCGGCAACTCATCGGGCATCGTGGATGGGGCAGCGGCCGTGCTGATCGGCTCAAAGGAAATGGGTGAAAAGCTCGGCCTGAAGCCACGCGCGCGCATCAAGGCAATGGCCTCGATCGGTTCTGAGCCGACCATCATGCTGACCGGTCCTGCGCCGTCGGCCCGCAAGGCGCTGAAGAAGGCTGGCATGGAGCCGGGCGACATCGATCTCTATGAGATGAACGAGGCCTTCGCCTCTGTGGTATTGCGCTTTATGGAAGATCTCGGCGTCGGCCATGACAAGACCAATGTCAATGGCGGCTCGATCGCCATGGGTCACCCGCTGGGCGCGACCGGTGCGATCATCCTCGGCACGCTGCTGGATGAGCTGGAACGCACCGGCAAAGGTACCGGCCTCGCCACGCTGTGCGTCGGCGGCGGCATGGGCACAGCCACCATTATCGAGCGCGTTTAAGAGCGATGAGCGAGGCGAAGGATACCCAGTCTGACAGCCAGAAGGCGATGACCCTCGGCCTTCCGATCGGCATCGCGCTGGGTATGGGCGTGGGGATGTCCATGGGCATGGTGTTCGGGCTGATGTTCGAAAACCTGGCTCTTGGCATGGGCATCGGGATCGCCATGGGTCCCGCCCTTGGCTTGCCCTTCGCAATCGTTTTCGGTCAAGCGCAGCTGAAAAAGCAACAGGAAGACGATCAGCACAAGCCTGATCAGGAGAAAGACTCCAAATGACCTACACCCACTTCAAATTCGAGGTCGACGCCGACGGTATCGCCCTCATCACCTTCGACAGCCCCGGCGTGTCGATGAATGTTCTGTCCAATGACGTCATGCAGGAGATGGGCGATTTCGTTGAGAAGATCGCCAATGACGATGCCATCAAGGGCGCGGTGATCACCTCTGGCAAGAAAGCCTTTTGTGCCGGGGCCGACCTGTCCGAGCTGGGCGGCGGCATGGGCGCTCTGGCCGGCAAGTCCGAAGAGGAAGCCAAGGAAGCCCTGTTTGAGGTGGCCTATCGCCTGAACCAATCCCTGCGCAATCTGGAAACCTGCGGCAAGCCCATCGCGGCGGCGATCAACGGCCTGGCGCTGGGCGGTGGCTTTGAAGTCACCCTGGCCTGCCACTATCGCGTGGTCGCCAACGACACCGGCGTGAAGCTGGGCCTGCCTGAAGCCCTGGTCGGCGTTCTGCCGGGCGGTGGCGGCACCCAGCGCCTGCCGCGTCTGATCGGTGTGATGAATGCCGCCCCGATCATGTTGCAGGGCAAGCAGCTGGACGCCGAAGCCGCCAAAGCCAACGGGATCGCCCACGACATCGCGCCGCTGGCCGAAATCGTTGAAAAGGCCAAAGCGCTGGTCAAAGCCGACCCGCTGGGCGGCAAGCAGCCCTGGGATCAGGACAAGTTCAAAATCCCCGGCGGTGGCCCTTACCACCCCGCCGGCATGCAGGTCTTCGGCGGGGCGTCACCGATGCTGCTCAAAGAGACCTACGGCAATTATCCGGCCCAACGCTACACCCTGTCCTGCGTCTATGAAGGCCTGCAGGTACCTATCGATGCCGGTCTGCGCATTGAAAGCCGCTACTTCACCAAGCTCCTCATGCGTCCGGAAAGCCGGAACATGATCCGGTCGCTCTTCCTGTCCAAGCAGGCACTGGAAAAGGGCGCCCGCCGCCCCGCCGGCCAGACCAAGGAAGAGGTCAACAAGATCGCCGTGATCGGAGCCGGCTTCATGGGCAATGGCATTGCCACCGTGTCCGCTCAGGCGGGGATCGAAGTGATCCTGATCGATGTCGACCAGGCCGCCGCTGATAAAGGCAAAGCCCATGTCGCAGCGCATTTCGCCAAGGGCGTGAAGCGCGGCAAGCTCACGCAGGACAAGGCCGATGCGAAGACCAATCTCGTCACCGCAACGACTGACTATTCGCTCCTAAAGGACGTGGACCTGGTCATCGAGGCTGTGTTCGAGAACTCCGAACTGAAGCACAAGATCACTAAGATGGCTGAAGAACATCTGCCCGCTGACGCGATCTTTGGCTCGAACACCTCGACCATTCCGATCACCTCGCTGGCCGAAGCCTCTTCGCGTCCGGACAACTTCATTGGCGTGCACTTCTTCTCCCCGGTTGAGAAGATGATGCTGGTGGAGCTGATCGTGGGTGAGAAAACCGGCGATCGCGCCATCTCGCTGTGCCTGGACTATGTGTCCAAGATCAAGAAGACCCCGATCGTTGTCGCCGACACCCGCGGCTTCTACGCCAATCGCTGCGTGATGCGCTATATCGAGCAGGGCATGTATCTGCTCACCGAAGGCGTGAAGCCGGCGCTGATCGAAAATGCCGCGAAGATGGCCGGCATGCCGGTTGGCCCGCTGACCCTGCAGGACGAAGTGGCCATCGATCTGGGCTATAAAGTGCTCCAGCAGACCAAGGCTGACCTGGGTGAGGCGGCGGTTGCCGGCCCGAACGCCACCGTCATCGAAGCCATGTACAACCACGGCCGCTATGGCCGGAAGAATGGCAAAGGCTTCTTCGTTTATGGCGAAGACGGCAAGACGCTGTGGGATGAGCTCGATCAGTTCGCACCCGGCGGCAAAGTGCTCGACGAGCAGCCGAGCGTCGAGGAAATCAAGGACCGCATCCTCTACGCCCAGGCCATCGAAGCGGCCCGCACGATGGAAGAAAATATCGTCGAAGATCCGCGCGAAGCCGATGTTGGCTCCATCCTGGCCTGGGGCTTCGCGCCCTATACCGGCGGCGTGCTGAGCTTCATCGACACCATCGGGGCGAAAGCCTTCGTGGCCCGCGCCGACGAGCTGAAGGCTCAGTACGGCGCACCGTTCGAAGTCCCCGCGCTGCTGCGCGACATGGCCGACAAGGGCGAAAGCTTCTACGGCCGGTTCGGGAGCGAGAAGGCGGCGGCGTAAGGCTCAGGCTCTATCGCGGACAAACAAGCCCCGGCGCAGGCGACTGCGCCGGGGTTTTTTGTGCGTCCTTCGAGACGGCCTTCGGCCTCCTCAGGATGAGGGGGGTGGAGCTTTATGACATCCTCATCGGCGAGGAGCGCGAAGCGCGTCTTGAAGGACTCTCAGGATCAAATACAGGATGACGAAGAGTGAACCGGTAAGCTCATCTCTTTCCCGGCGGAGGCCGGGATCCAGGAGATGGCAGGGCTCAGTGCTTGATGGCTCTGGGCCCCGGCCTCCGCCGGGGAAGAGAGAGGTGGAGGATAGGTCGATGTGCGACGGTCTCAACTCTTCGCTCATCATTCCCGCACAAGCGGGAATGACAATAATGCTTGGGAGATCACACCCAATATTCACGCAGCCGGTTCGGATGCCTTGGATTGTCCCGGATGAAGGCTTCCACCTCGCTCAGACGGGCCGGGAAGGGCGGGCCTTTTGTGCGGCCATTGAAGCGATAGCCTGCAGTCCATAGAAGCTGAACCTTGCGCCATTGCTTCAAATCGGTGCGCTTGGGCGCTCTGAAATAGCGGCCCATTTCGAACGTCTCACCGCCGCAGGTGGGGCAGGCGTGAATTTGCCCGACAGCGAGGGGGCGACGTTTAAAGCTCAGCCGGCATTTGAAACACGCATAAGCAAACAGACGCCGCGTCCAGCGCTGGGTCGTGACCTTTAGGGGCGGGCGGGGCCGGCGCAAGCCCAGCTTGCGGCGCAGCGCCATGCGGTCGGCTTTGCGGTCTCGTTTCAACATGGGGCGAGGCTAAAGGCTTGAAGGCCAATGTCCAATTGAAGCCGGAACAAGCAATTTCGCGTGGCAAAAGTCTTGACGGTTGAGGGCGGAGGGCAATCCCAAACGCCTCTCAGATCTGACCGTCAAAAAGCGCTCACCTGATTAGACTTTGAAACTTTTGTGACATTCGACTTATCCACAAAAAGCGAATCAGGAGGGTTTGACGGTCAAATTAACGTTTGCTTTACTTTTCTTGTCGCCGCGAGACGCACCCCGCCGCAAGGCAGGGAAACGACGCAGCGATCCGGACCCGCGACCAAGCGCTCGCGCAAGGACACGGGGTCGGGGCCGCCAAAGGGTCAAACCGGAGGCGACCGAAGCCGGGTAGCAATACCCGGTCCCCAGCAAAGGGTTGGTCAGAAATGGCAAATCTGGACGCTGGGCGGCCACTCACCGCCAAACCTTCGGGCCAGGCAGAGCGGTCGAAGTCAGGCAGCAATGCCCGGCACTTGGCGGAGGGACACGCTGGTAACAGCGCGCTCCCGAAGCCAAGCGGCCAAGCGCCTTAAGCCCCTCGGGGCAAGGATGCTCGGTTGTATCAGGCAGCAATGTCTGATGCTTAGCGAAGGGTTTGAGCCAGCAATGGCCCACTCCCAACGCTGGGCCGCCGCCCGTCACCAACCCCTTTCGGGGAAGGCCGGGCGGTTGGCGTGCGCGCGAGTCAACAGTTTGCTAGATTGTGTCGGGCGGTCGACGGGGCCGCCAGACTCGCATGACGCGGGCAAGCCCGCAGCCCGTCAACGTCCCCTCCTTTCTCTGCCTGTGTCCCAGCGCGCGCGGGGACCCTCGGCGTGTGTGCTGGCTGGCAGTGTCCTCCCCCGTTCACGGGGGAGGTGTCGGCGAAGCTGACGGAGGGGGCGTGCGTCCTTCGAGACGGCCTTCGGCCTCCTCAGGATGAGGACGGTTGGGGCTTGAAGACATCCTCATCGAAGAGGAGCGGGTAAAACCGCGTCTCGATGGACCTTCAGACCATGGCTCTCCCCGACCTTTCTTTCCCGACGCAGGTCGGGACCCAGGAGAAGACAGGGCTCAGCATTTCATGGCTCTGGGCCCCGACCGGAGCCTGTCCTGGACGCGATCCAGGGTCGGGGAAGAGAAGGCTTTTTTTAAAGACACCCCACCTTCGTCATTCCCGCGAAAGCGGGGACCCAGGGAGGGCACAGCTCAGCGTTTGATGGCCCTGGGGCCCCGCCAGGCGCGCGCATCCAATCTGACCGCGATGTGCATCAGACCTCAAAAAGGCCGCACCCTTCGGGGGATGAGGTCGATCCACTTTGGTCAATTTGGGAGACATCGCCATGCTTTCACTTCTCAGCGCTGCTGTGCTTAACCTTCAGCCGGCCTCGCCCGGCATTGATTTCTCCGGTGTCCAAGACCCGCTGGGGGGCGAGCCGACGCAGGCGCTGGTCCTGGGCACGGCGCATTTGCGTCAATTGCCGGAAGGCAGCTTTGATCCGGACGACTTGTCTCTGGTTCTGGACCGGCTCGCTGCTTTCGCGCCGGACGTCATTACCATCGAAGCCATCAATGGACGTGGCTGCGAAGCGCTGCGCCAGTATGATGCGCTGCATCCCGGCGTGGCCGAGCGCTATTGTTGGGATCCTGCGCCGGCGCTGGAGGCGCTTGATATCCGCTTTGCGGACGCTGTGCTGAGCATGGAGCAAACGCTCGCCGATTTTCCCAACGCGCCAACGGTGCAGCAGCGCCGGGCGTTCGCCCTCCTCTTCTTCGCCGCTGGCGAACCCTGGTCTGCGGCGGTTCAATGGGCCTATCTGGACGAAGGCGACCGCATCGCCGCCGACGCCGTTACCCCGGAGCTGGCTGAGGTGTTTGACCGCTTTGCCAGCTCCTTAAACGAAAACAACCAGATCGGTGTGCGCCTGGCCGTGCGGCTGGGTCATCAGCGGGTGCACGCGATGGACGATCACTCCGCCGATATTATCCAGCATCGCGCGCCCGACACGCTTGGACCGGTGATTCAGAGCGTCTGGCAAACCCCGATCCCCGGAACCGATGAAATGCGTGCTCAAGCCATGGGCTATCTGGGGTCGGCTGAAGGCATGGTCGCGGGTTATCGCTTCATCAACAGCCCGGCCTATCAGCAGATGACGATCGAAAATGATTTCGGCCTGGCCGCAGCCACGGCGGATGAGGGTGCGGTGGCCCGGCACTATGTGGCCTGGTGGCAGACCCGGGGTCTGCGGATGGCGGCCAATGTGGTGGAAGCGGCGGGCAATGCCCCCGGGGCCCGGGTTCTGATCATCACCGGGTCGTCCCATAAGGCGTATTTCGATGCCTATCTGGACCAAATGCAGGATTGGGAGCTCGTCAGTGTGAACGCCGTGATGCACGACTAAGGGCTTGACTCACCAGTCACCCAAAATTCTTTGTGGGATTAACCGTTGAATTTTCTGTGACATTCAAATTGTCCACAGGAAGTGATTCGTTTGTGTTTGACGACAAAATTAACTTTTGCTTTACTTTTCTTGTCGAGGCGAGACCGCCAGGCCCGCAAGGACCTGGAAGGACGTCCAAGACACCGGGCTCGATGACCTGCGCACGCACAGGGAAACGGGGTCGGGGACGCGAACGGGTAAAACCAGACGCGGCCGAAATCGGACTGCAAAGTCCGGTGCTTAGCTAAGGGATCACGCCAGAGATGGCATGCCCCCGAAGCGACGCCGCCGCCCGCCACTTCTTCCTTCGGGAGGGGGGACGGGCGGTTGGCATGCGTGATTTTCTATATTTGACTATATTATGCAGCGCTTTTGATGCTCGCGGTGCAGGGTGCGGGCGATCAGCGTGCATGTCTCCAACTGATCTCCCCCGCCCGTCCCGGCTCTAGATCGAGGTCAGGGTGGGCTCCGGTCGGGGCCTAGAGCCATCAAGCGCAGCGCTGGAGGGTCTAAGCATCCCCGCTTTCGCTGGGAAAGAGAGTGAGGCGGCTTCAACGGGTCTGACGCTCTCTTCTCCTTCGTCATCCCCGCGAAAGCGGGGACCCAGAGATCACAGGGCGCAGCGTTTCATGGCTCTGGGTTCCCGCTTTCGCGGGAATGACGGGGGTGAGGTGTTTCTCAAAACCTCCTCTTCCCCGACGCAGGTCGGGGCCCAGAGCCGCAAAACGCAGCGTTCAATCAATCTCTGGATCCCGACCTGTGTCGGGAAAGAACGGGGTGGAGGCCTGTTCTGAAGGTCGTTCAAGACGCGGGTTTCACCGGCTCCTCTTCGATGAGGGTGTCTTCAAGCTCTAACCGTCCTCATCCTGAGGAGCGCGAAGCGCGTCTCGAAGGACGCACGCGCCCTCCGCCAACTCCACCGGCACTCCCCGGTGAAGGGGAAGGAATGCTGGACCTCAGCCTCGCCGGCCGCAGTCGGCGTGCAATGCTTTGACATCAAAGGTGTAGAGCGGGCTGCGCCCAGCTCGGCTATCAGGGAGATTATGAAGCTCACATCCGGCCCCCTCGAAGACGACATCCTGCGCTTGGAGCCATTAAACGAGACCCATCGCGCGCCCTTGCGGCCGCTGGCTGATGATCCCTCGCTTTGGGTGCAGACCAGCCTGAATGCCTCCGGCGACGGCTTTGATCACTGGTTTGAGACGATGATCGCGAGCCATGACGCCGGTCAGCAGATTTGCTTTGCGGTCTTCGACAAGGCGTCGAACCGCTATGTTGGACATAGCAGCTATTTGGCCATCGCCGCCGACCACAACCGGGTTGAAATCGGCTGGACCTGGTATGGCACTGCCTTTCACCGCAGCCATGTGAACCCTGCCGCCAAACGTCTGCTTCTGGCGCACGCCTTTGCCTGCGGTGCCGATCGGGTAGAGCTGAAAACCGGCGATCAAAATCTGCGCTCCCAAGGCGCAATGACCAAGATGGGTGCAAGGCGAGAGGGGGTGTTGCGCAGCCATTCGCTGACCTGGACCGGAGAGCGGCGCGATGCGGTTTACTTCTCGATCCTAAAGCCCGAGTGGCCGCAGGTGAAAGCCGGGCTCGACGCCCGCCTGATGGAGCGTTGACCATGAGTGAGGTCGTCATTGCCATTGATGATCCATTAAAGCCCGACATCCTGGATCTGCTGGCCCGCCACCACGCCTTCACCAAGGCCAATTCTCCGCCTGGCGGCTGTTATGCGTTTGATGCCAACGAATTGTCCGGCCCTGACATCCTTTTCTGGAGCGCGCGCCGGGCGGGTGTACCGGTGGGATGTGTGGCGCTGTACACACGCGATGCGGCATTTGGAGAGCTGAAATCCCTTCATGTGGCTGAAACCGAGCGTGGCTCGGGCCTCGGCGCGGCCCTGGTGGACCAAGTCCTGACATCCGCGCGCGATGCCGGCTTGACCGCGCTTGGACTAGAGACCGGACACTCTGAAGGCTTTGCCGCCTCCCGCCGGCTCTATGAACGCCATGGCTTTGTCCACGGGCCAGCCTTCGCGCCTTATGAGGACGGCACCTTCAGCTATTGCATGACGCGGGCGCTGTAACCGCCAATCCATCCTGTCTCTTTTGCTGGCAGGGAGACGATTTGAGTTATGGCCAACCCCTTACCCTCTCTTTCCCGGCGTAGGTCGGGACCCAGGGATCATAAAACCGGAGCGCTCGAGGGCTCTGGGCCCCGGCCTACGCCGGGGAAGAGAAGGGGGGCGTTTGCCAGACCCTTCCTCTCCTCATCCCCGCGAAAGCGAAAAGACAAGACGCACCCGCTTCTGTCTGGAGCGCGGGGCGACAAGCTGATAGCTTCACGGCCATGCCACGGATCATCGTCGAACGCGATAATGGATGTTGGGGCTCAGGATGCCTGGGCGTCATAGCCCTGGCTGGCTGGATCACCGCGGTGGTCCGCGATGCCTTCATGCTCAAATGGCTCTGGCTGGTCTTTGATATCCTGCTGCCACCGCTGGGAGCCCTCCGCGGCATCTTGATGTGGTTCGGGCTCGCTTAGGCGCCGAGTAACTCACGCGCGCGCGCGCTATCGGCGGCGATCTGGGCCTTCAGCGCGTCCAGACCGTCAAATTTCTGTTCAGCGCGAATGAAGGCCACGAGTTCAGTCTCCAGCGTCTGACCGTAGAGATCGCGGGCAAAATCGAAGAGGTGAACTTCCAACCGTTCCGACACGCCATCCACGGTGGGACGCCGGCCCAGATTGGCGACGCCAGCGAGAACCGAGCCGTCGGCCAACCGTGACCGTGTAGCGTAAACCCCAAAGGCGGGCCGCAGATAATCGCCCAGACCGACATTGGCTGTGGGAAAGCCCAGCAAGCGGCCGCGCTGATCGCCGGTGAACACCGCGCCGTCAATCGCGAAGGGCCGCCCAAGCAGCTGTGCGGCGATCTCCGGTTGGCCTTCGCGCAATGCATGGCGAACAGCGGAGGAAGAAATCTTTTGCGTTTCACCCTGGGAGGCCACCGCCTCGGCAATACGGGTTTCGATCCCGCGGGCGCCGCACAGCTCTTGCAGGTCGAAAGCCGATCCCGCCCGTCCTTTGCCGAAGCAGAAGTCCGCACCGGTGACAACACCCGCCAAGCCCAGACCCTGATGCAGGACGGTTTCCACGAAGTCTTCTGGGCTCATCGAGGCCAGCGCGGTGTTAAACGCGATATGGTGCACGATCTCAGCGCCTTCAGCGGCCAGCGCCCGCACCCGCTGCGCATCATTCATGAGCGCAAAGGGCGGGGCGTCGGGCGCGAAGACGCGGCGGGGATGGGGGCTGAACACCGCAGCCCCGGCCGGGGCGTCCAGGTCTTTTGCCAGGCCAACCGCCTGGCCCACCACTGCAGCGTGGCCGCGATGGACGCCATCGAAATTGCCCAGGGCCACGACCGCGCCGCGGGCGGCAGCCGGCAAGGCGTCATGGCCGTGATAGACGCGCACGCTCACTTACGCAGTGCGCTTGCGGCGCTTGCGCACCACGACTTCGGCGTCGGCTTCCATGCAGATCTCGCCGTCAACTTCGCACACGCAGGCCAGCTTCACCTTGCGGGCTTTGACATCCACCTCGGTGACCGTGGCGCGCGCCACCACGGTGTCGCCAATGCGCACCGGGCGCTCAAAGCGCATCGTCATGCCGGCAAAGATCGAGCCTGGACCCGGCAAATGGCTGCCCAAAACGCAGGAAATATAGCTGGCAATCAGCGCGCCATGGGCGATCCGGCCGCGAAACGGAGAGCGTTTCGCATAGTCTTCATCCATGTGTAGCGGATTAAAGTCACCGGACACCTCGGCGAATTTGCGTACCGCTTCATCGTCAACAACCCGAGTGATTTCAGCGCTTTGGCCGACTTCTAGCTCAGTGATTGCAAAACCTTCGAACTCGCTCATGGACCTCGTCCCCAAACCTTGTCGCGGGTGTTTAACCGAATTTTGACCGCGATTGTATAGCGTTCGTGTCATCGCGGGTCCGAACAGCAGTCCGGGCCAGCGCCTTTTGGGTGGTAGACGCTAACAACACGGAGTTGGGGCTATGGCTGTCGAAATGTCGATGCCGATCCTGGTGGTGGACGATTACAAGACGATGGTTCGCATCATCAAGAATCTGCTCAAGCAGATCGGATTTGAGAATGTGGACGAAGCTTCCGATGGTCAGGAAGCGTTCGAGATGATCAAGAAAAAGAAATACGGTCTGATCATCTCTGACTGGAATATGGAACCGGTAACCGGTTACGAGCTGTTGCAGAAAGTGCGCGGCGACGAAGGCGTCAAAGCTACGCCCTTCATCATGGTGACCGCAGAATCCAAGACCGAGAACGTGATCGCGGCAAAGAAGGCCGGTGTAAACAACTACATCGTGAAGCCGTTCAATGCTGGCACGTTGAAAGCCAAAATGAGTGCCGTGATCGGAGATTTCTGATCGCGCCCATCTGACCGGCAGCCCACCAATCAAGAGTGGGCCAGGTCAACGGGTGACACTTGGGGGACAGGGCGTTCGCACCAGACGTGGAACACGCAAACGCGAATGTCGATAAGAGGGAAGGGAAAATCCCATGCCTGCAGCAGAAGTTGCCGCGCGAGTGCGCGAGAGCCTTCAATCGGTCAAATCGGCCGATCTGAAAGATGCCCAGCTGTTTGAGGTCTTGCGCCTCGCCCAACAGCTGACCGATACGATGCAAATGTTTTTCGGCTCGTTGGACCAGTCCATCCATGCCGAATTCCATGCCATCGCTGATTATATTGCCCGGACCCGCGACGAGATCGCGCAATTGCGTCCGAACGATATCCGAGAACAACGCATCCCCATTGCCGGTGCGGAGCTGGAAGCGGTGGTTAAAGACACCGAACAGGCCACCGACACGATTATGGGCGAAGCCGAACGCCTGATGAGCTTGGAGCCGGAAGATCTGGACGGCTATAAGGGCGAAGTGGATATGGCCATGTGCCGGATCATCGAAGCCTGCTCCTTCCAGGATTTGTCAGGCCAGCGCGTGTCCAAGGTTGTTGGAAGCCTGCGCCATATCGAAGACCGTGTGTCGCGCTTTGCCGCCACCATGGGCGTGCATGATGCCGAAGCCAGTGAGGAAGAACGGGCGGAAGAAGACCGCCGTGAAAAGCTTCACCTCAATGGCCCGGCCATGGGCGGACCGGAAACCGATCAGGCCTCGGTCGATGATCTGATGGCTATGGATCAAGATTCGATCGATGCACTGTTCGACTAAGCCGATCTTTTTGTTTTAGAACACTTATTAATGCGTCACGCGAATGGCCCTGCCGGACACCCGGCGGGGCCGTTTGCGTTTTAAAGCCCGTCTTTGAACCAGTCGGCCAGGTGATCGACGAACAGCCGCACCCGGTGGGCCAGATACCGGTTCGACGGGAACACGGCCCACAAATCGCGATCGTCCGCCTTCCAGTCTGTCAGCAGCGATGTCACGCGCCCGTCCCGGATCGCGTCTGCAGCGGCCCAAGCCGGCGAACAGGCCACCCCAGCACCAGCACAGGCCGCCGCCACCGCCGCGCGCGCGCCATTCAGGCTCATCCGGCCTTTGACCTTAACCTCGGCGGCATCCTTGCCCTGTTCAAAGCGCCACAGATTGGGGGCCGGTTTATTCCGGTCGATGATGCAGTCATGGGCCGACAAGGCGCGGGGATGATCCGGTGCGCCAGCGCCTGCCAGATAATCGGGACTGGCCACCACCGCCATCGGCGCATCGGCTAAGCGTTTGGCAATCAATGAGGAATCGGTCAGTTGGCCAATCCGCACGGCCAGGTCATAGCCCTCGTCCACCAGATCGACCATGCGGTCTGAAAGCTCTAAACGCACTTCCACGCTGGGCCAGCGGGTCATGAAGGCTGTTACCGGTTCGACCAGACGCTCCGCGCCAAAATCCACCGGCGCGGCCACCCGTAACACGCCCGCGGCCGCGCCTTGCTCGGCCGCAAGTCCGTTTTCGATGGCCTCATACTCCACCAGCCAGGGCTCGATGCGATCCAGAAGTGCGCGGCCGGCGTCTGTCAGCCGCACAGACCGCGTCGTGCGTTCCAGCAGGCGGGCCTGCATCCGGTCCTCCAGCGCAGCGATCTGTTTGGATGCGGCCCCAGGCGTCAGGCCTTGGCGTTCTGCCGCTCGGGTGAAGCTTTCCAATTCCGCGACCGCGGCAAATAGGCGAAGGGCGTCAATACGATCCATAAATTTCCCTACCGGAAAGAGTGGTCACCGATTGAGCCTATTATATCGCAGATCGCCTCATGTCATCTGAAAATACAGGGCATAGCGTGCGCGCTTGACCGTCTACCCTCTCTCTTTGCCGGCACCGGCCGGGATCCAGGGCCACCTGCAGGACGTCTGATACCCCATGAACCCCAGCCTTCACCGGGACAAAAACCAGGGTGGCAGGGAGGCACTGAAAAACCCTTCGATTGACGGGTGGCAAACGCGCTCAAACCGTTACACTTGGCTGTGAAGTAAATCATGGCTCGCGGTTCAACGAGCCTCTCGGGGAGGAGCATTGAGATGGATTTTGAGTATTCCGATCTCTGTAAGGATTATCTTGGCCGCGTGCGGGCCTTTATGGATGCGCACATCTATCCCAATGAGAAGACCTATCACGACCAGCTCACCGCCATGGGCGAGAACCGCTGGCAGGTGGTCCCGATCATTGAAGAGCTGAAGGCCAAGGCCAAAGCCGAAGGGCTGTGGAATCTCTTCCTGCCCGATTCTGAGCAGGGAGCCGGGCTGTCCAACCAGGATTATGCCCCGCTGGCCGAAGAAATGGGCCGGGTGGTCTGGGCGTCGGAGATCTTCAACTGCTCGGCACCCGATACCGGCAATATGGAAGTGCTGGTGCGCTATGGCACGCCCGAGCAGCAAGCCGAATGGCTGCCGCGGCTTCTGGCTGGGGATATTCGATCGGCGTTCTTGATGACTGAGCCGGCCGTGGCCAGCTCAGACGCCACCAATATCGAATGCCGGATCGAGCGCGATGGCGATGAATACGTCATCAATGGCCGCAAATGGTGGAGCTCCGGGGCCGGCGATCCGCGCTGTAAAATGTATATCGTGATGGGCAAAACCGACCCGACCGCGGCCGTTCACTCTCAGCAATCAATGATCCTGGTGCCCGCCGATGCCGAGGGCATCACGATTGAGCGCCACCTGCCGGTGTTCGGCTATGATGATGCGCCCCACGGCCATATGGAAATCAAGCTCGACAATGTGCGGGTCCCAGCCTCCAACATGCTTTTGGGTGAAGGGCGCGGGTTTGAGATTGCGCAGGGCCGCCTCGGGCCGGGCCGCATTCACCACTGCATGCGCACCATCGGAGCGGCTGAACGGGCTTTGGAGCTGCTGGTGAAGCGCGCCATGAGCCGCGAAGCCTTCGGCAAGCCGGTGATCAAGCACTCCATCTGGGAGCATCGCATCGCCAAGGCCCGCATCGATATCGAGATGGCGCGCCTGCTTACCCTGAAAGCGGCCTGGATGATGGACACGGTCGGCAATAAGCATGCGCGTGGCGAAATCGCGATGATCAAGGTTGCGGCACCCCGCGTCGCTTTGGAGGTGATCGACAACGCCATCCAGGTCCATGGCGGGGGCGGGGTCAGCAATGACTTCCCACTGGCCTACAGCTATGCCGGTATCCGCACCCTGCGCCTGGCCGATGGCCCGGATGAAGTGCACGAGCGCACCATCGCCCGGCTGGAAGCCAAGCGCTGGCTGAACATGTAGAGCGCCTGAAGGATTGAGGTGGAAGACCGGCCCACGCCACTGCGTGGGCCGGTTTTTTATTAGCCCAGCATGGCCCCGAAATTCCAGCGATGCATGGCAAAGGCGAGCCAGAGCAGGAGCGCCGCCCAGATCAAGCCCAGGATCCAAGCCGGTCTCGGGCCGGTCCGTCCGCGCCAGCCGGTATCGGCCAGGGCGAGGATCGCGAGAAGCGGGGCTAAAAAGGCCAGGAGCGCTGGGCCTGGCCCGGCCGCGCCCGGGGCGTTGGAGGTGAGGGCGAAAGCCTGCGCCCCGAATATCACGACCGTGACCGCGCTCGCCGCAGTCAGGGTCAGGGTGGGAGCGGTGACCGACCCACGCGCGCGAAGCTTGCGCGCCACCAACAATCCCACCCCCCAAAGGCTCAGGAGCAAGAGGAGGGGTGCGGGCCAGAAATGCCAACCCAGACGGGTCAGTAGACCGGAGCGGAAATCGGCCTGGAGCGCTTCAATCTCAGACTTACTCGCGCGCTGAAGCGGGTTGATATAGATCAGCGCGTCATAGCCATAAATGTCCGCGCGCTGGTCTGTTGTCAGGTCAGCAAGCCTGCCAGCCTCGGCCGCCTGACGAAGGGGCTGTGTGTCCAGCAGAAGCAGGCTCTGCCCGTCGATGAGCGGGCCAATCGGATAGGATGTGGTTTCAGGATTATAGCCGCGTACCCCCAGATGCAGGGCGGTTTCACCGTCCGCACTGGCGCGCCGCTGAATATGCTCGCCCAGCGTCATAATGCCGTTCGGCCCTACCTCGCCTTCTTGGATATGCGCGCCACCCATTTTGAACAGCGTGCGGGGCGCAGACCCGGTCTGCGTCTCGAAGGCTGCGCGCTCGGCCTCATAGCGATCCATCATATACTGCTCGCGCCGGGCCGAGGCCTCACCGCGCGCGCCCGATCGCCAGGTGACGAATGTCTCCATGGAAAAGCGCAAGATGTGATCGATAAGGTGTTGAGTCTGCAGGTGTGCGGAGTCTGTGGTCCTCCACAGCGCATGCAAATCGTCTTGGTGCATGGTCCTGAGATACTCGCCTCCATCGAGGGCGGCTTTGAGATGCAAACCTCTGGCGACTCGTCGGGTTGTACCGCGCGGGGCCTCCGCCGCGAGCCACGCATAGGGATGAATGGCGTTGGCTTCCTGATCAACGCCCCACACCGCTCCGTCTCGCCCCGTGCGGGTCTGAAACTGCTCGATCAGGGCAATGTCGCCATTATAATCAAACGCCAAGGAATAGGGCGCGAGGGCCAGGGCATCTCGCACACCATCCTCTGTGATCCGCTGCCCGATCCAGGGGCCGGCCTCCAGCACCAGGACGTCGGGTTGGAACTGCGCGTCCAGGGCTGCGGTCAGGCGGGCGAGACCGTCCACACCATGCTGCTCACCAACCAGGACATGCTGGGCGTTCGCCATCTCACCGGAGAGCCAATCCGCCCCGGCCCCGGACAGCGAAATGCCATCCTGGCCGAAGGGATGGGCGGCCTCCTCCCAGGGATCGGCCACGGGGGCGGCGAGCGGGGTAGATTGCGGCTCTTGAGCCAGGGCGGTCGTGATCAAGGCTGGGCACAGGCTCAACGTGGCCATCATCAGGCGGATCATCATGCAGGCCTCCCCTCAAGACACCGTTCGAACTGTGAAAGAGCCACCGGGCGGACGCAACAAAAAAGGCCTGGCCGATTTCGGGGGAGGTGTCCCGGACTTGATCCAGGACGGGCGGGCTTTCCCTCCCCCTTGTGGGGGTGGATCAGTGAAACTGATCGACGGGCGAAGCAAAGCTTCGGTCGGGTGGGGGCAGCGCCGGCGCTCTGTGATCTCCACCCCACCCGTCCATTTCATGGCCGTTCGTTCGCTTCGCGACCTCACCCCGATCAAGGGGAGGGATGTAGGCGCTTGATAACACCCTCATCCTGAGGAGCGCGCCAGGCGCGCGTCTCGAAGGACCTTCAGACCATCCGTCTCCCTCGTCCTCTTCGAGGACACTCCCCCCGTAAACAGGGGGAGATATCGTTTGCATCTCTCATCGTCATCCCCGCGCAGGCGGGGACCCAGGAGATGACAGGGCTCAGCGTTTCATGGCTCTGGGTTCCCGCTTTCGGGGAATGACGAATGATGAGGGCTGCGACCAATTCTTTCTCTTACCCGGCCCTGAATCGAGTTCAAGACAGGCTCCGGCCGGGGCCCAGAGCCGTCAAGCGCAGCGTCTTATGATCCCTGGGTCCCGACTTTCGTCGGGAAAGAGCGGAAATATGCTTCAAACGCTGACGTCAGCGAGCACTCAGCGCAGGCTTGGCCTACGCCGCATCCACCACGGTGCCGGACTGGTCATTGATGGTGACCACGTCGTTGTTTTCGTCCAGCAGGACGACGGTGGGTTCAAAATTGCGCGCTTCTTCGGCCTCCATGGCGGCATAGGCCACCACGATGATCCTATCGCCCACCTGGGCCAGGCGTGCTGCCGCACCATTAATGCCAAAGGTCTTCGATCCGCGCGGCGCGGTGATGGCATAGGTCGTAAAGCGATCGCCGGTATTGATGTTGAGCACGTCCACCTGCTCGTGGGGCAGGATGCCGGCTGCGTCCAGAAGATCCGCGTCGATCGAGATCGAGCCTTCATAATGAAGGTCGGCCTGGGTGACGGCGGCCCGGTGCAGCTTGGTTTTCATCATGGTCAGGTGCATGCCTGAACTCCACATTCAACGCGCCGCAGGATTATATGGCCGGACCGCACGGGGCGTTGGGCCAGACCGCAGGCGCGAAAAAACAATTGTTGCGGCGCCGTATAACCCAAACCGCACCGCCGCGCGACCCCTGGTCGCGCGCATGTGATCATAGATGGTCGCCAAGCGGTGGGATTTAAAGGCTTTAGCGGGGTGACCCGGTCTCAGCGCCGCAGGCGAGACCCCAGCAGCATCAATCCACCCAGTCCCATAAATCCGGCCCCTAAGGCGATCACATGATCCACATCACCAAATTGCCCAAGCGCATAAAACTGGAACAATGCAGCCCCTAAGGTCAGCATGCCCAAGCCTGAGCCTGATAGCACGGATGCAAAGCTCATCCTGCCCATGGCCAGTCCCCCCAAATTTTCCCCTCACTCAAAGCCTAGCAAAACTGTGATCGATCGGCCAGCAGAACAGGGCTTGCGCCGGGCCGGCGGGGAGGGGACGCTCGCGCGCGAACCGACACTCAGACCCGCCAGCCCGGAGATCGCCATGCCCCGCCTTGCCGTGCTTCAACACGCCATGGATCCCGATATCGAGGCCAATCTGGCCACTGCGGAGCGGCTGATGGCCGACGCGGCGGCAAAAGGGGCCCAGATCGTGATCTTCCCCGAGGTTCACCTCTCGCCCTTCTTACCAAAGGCCCGGGCGGAGGACCAGCCCGGTATCGCCGACCGCTATGTGATGGCGGAGGACCACCCGGCGCTGGCGCGCCTGTCCGCGCTGGCGGCCCAGCACAGCCTGGTCACCATCGCCAATGTCTATCGCCAGGCCGAGGACGGGACCCGCTATGACGCCAGCCCGGTTTTTGACGCCGACGGCCGCACGCTGGGGGTGTCCGACATGGTCCATGTGGCTCAGTTCGATGGCTTCTGGGAGAAGGATTATTACGCCCACGGTCAGGCGTTTGAGGTCTATGACACCGCGGTTGGCCGGGTGGGTGTGGTGATCTGTTATGACCGCCACTTCCCTGAAAGCTGGCGTGCCTGCGCGCTCGCCGGGGCGGAAATCATCGCCACGCCTGCCTGTAATCTGGCGAGTGAGAACACCCAGCTTTTCGCCAACGAAATCGGTGTGATGGCCTATCAAAACAGCGTCTATGCCGCGATGAGCAATCGCTGCGGCGTGGAAGACGGGACCCGATATGCCGGCCACTCCGTCATCGCCGGACCGGACGGCAGCCCGTTGGCGCAAGCCGGAGCCGACGAAGAAGTCCTGATCGCCGACCTCGACCTGGCCCACCGCAGAGCCATCGCCCGCAAAGCCGGATGGCTGGCGGAGCTGCGCGACTGGCTGAAGGTGGGGTGAGGCGGCTGTCAAACAATGCTCTCTTCCCCGACGCAGGTCGGGGCCCAGAGCCACTTAGTGCGGCATTTGAGGGCCTCTGGACCCCAGCTTTCGCTGGGAAAGAGAGTGTTGGAAAGGCCCTGCGTCCTTCGAGACGGCCCTGACAGACCTCCTCAGGATGAGGGAAGTTGGAGCTTTATGAAATCCTCATCCTGAGGAGCGCGAAGCGCGTCTCGAAGGGCGCTCAGGATCAAGAGC
>JANQMI010000237.1 GCA_028280165.1 Oceanicaulis sp.
TGCCGCTCACCCCGAAGGGCGCGCTCGACTTGCATGTGTTAAGCCTTCCGCCAGCGTTCGTTCTGAGCCAGAATCAAACTCTCAGGTTGATTCGACTAAAGTCGCTGTAGCTTTTCTCAAAGTGACGGAGATTTTCGGGTCCCGGCCGCCGAAGCTGCCAGGGTTGAAAACCCCCACACCTTAAGAGAAACGTAAGCAAGCTAGTCTCTGAGTAGTCGGCCTCGCCCGATGGGCTGTTCCGACTGCAGAGCGCCGCCGCCTGCGTTTCTCTTTCCAAAACCAACAATGTCAAAGAGCCGGTCAAATAAGGTGGGCCGCAACCCGCTTTACCGACCTGCCGACCCGCTCCGTCATTGGAGCCGCCCGGCGTTGGGAGCGCGGTTTCTAATGAGCCGCCCTGCCCGTGTCAATCGCCTTTGTGCAGCGCGTCTCAGTGGCGAACCACATTGGCGTGCCGCCCGAAGGCGAAGAGCGCGGTCTCTACTGATCCCGCTCTCCCTGGTCAACCGCGTTTCTGCAGATCGTTCAGATGTTTGCACACCCGAGTCTGCAGCCCCTGCCAACCGTGCGCTGAAGAGCGCGTGGTCGGTGGCCGCCCCCTTCTCAAACCCTCTTGGCGTTGCCGCCAATCAGGTGTGCTTGACGATGAAGAGGCGCGTTCTCTAAGAGCACCCCGCTCCGCCGTCAATCGCCTCTTCCAGCTGAACCGCAGCGACAAAAATCAACCCCGAAACAAAGCCGCAAGGCTTGGCTTCGGCGCAGATCGTAACGCCGATTTGGTACACCCGTCCGAAACGGAAGGCTCGGCATAATGGGGTAATTCGCGTCGAAGCGCAACACCAAAACCGCGTTTTCGTTGGTCTTGTTTGCGCCCCGCGGTCAGTGCCCGCCGCCGAGGTCGCGGTTTCTATGCCTGCTCCGTTCGCCGCGCAACCCCCTAAAACATCTTTTTGTGCGTTTAAGCCAAAAAAGTTTTGGGGCCGCCCATCGAAGACGCGCCTACACGCCTTCAATATAAGCCTTCAGGGTCTCGGCTTCAGTTTCTGCTGCAGCGATCTTGCGCTTCACAACGTCGCCGATCGACACCACGCCAGCCAGCTGGTTGCCCTCCACAATGAGAATGTGGCGCACACGCTTGTCGGTCATGAGTCCCATTAGATCATCGACGGACGCGGAAAGCCCCGCGGTCACCAGGCCCGTGCTCATGACACTGGATACCGGTTTGGCCAGTGCCGCAGCTCCCTCAGCGCCGACCGCCTTGGCCAAATCGCGCTCGGAAAACACGCCGACCGGCAGACCGCCATGATCCAGCACCACAGCGGCCCCGACACGGTATTCACTTAAAGCCCGCGCAGCCTCTGCTAGAGTGTCTTTGGGTGATACGGAAAAGACCTCTGAGCCTTTGTCCTCCAGAATGCGGGATGCGAGCATCTCCATCTCCCTCTTATTCTGTTATGGGATGAAGCATGCCACCACAAAGGCAAATGGCCAAATTAGAAGGGTCGATGCGGCCTTTGACGTGTTGGTCCATCCCTGAACACCGCCAAGAAAACCGGAAAGCTCACCATTCCGACCAAGAGGCCACCAATATGGCCAGACCAAGAGATCGGCTGGTCGATAAAAAGCTCTATGACGGCGAGGGCCAGATTGAAAACCAGCCATGGCATGGCGAGCTGCAGCATGCCCGCCCTACCCCCTCGGACCCAGCCGGCCGCAGCAATAAGGCCTGAGATTGACGTCGATGCCCCTGCAATCAGGCTGGAGGTATTCAGGCTGACAAGCCAGGCCAGAACAGCCCCACCGATCGCGCAGGTCACAAAGAAAGCCAGAAAACCCAGCGTGGCTTTTACACTCGTACCGAAGGCGCGGGCTGTCGCCGAACCGACCGCGAGGAACACCCCCACATTCACGATCAAATGAAGCCAGCCAAAGTGTACGAAGACATGCAGGACGTAAGGGGTCAGGCCAAATAGCGGCGCGGGGGGAATCTCCGTCGCGAAGGTTCCCGTGCGAATGACGCCAAGCCAGAGCGCAAGGAATTCGGCAGCCCCTTGGCCCCCAAACACACCCGAACGGGCCATATGCACCAGCACCATCACCGCGCTGAGCAGCACGACCACCAGCGGCGCATTGAACAGCGGGGTGCGGCTCGCCGGCGGTGGGACAAGAGGATCGTTCAGCTTGGGATCGTCAGCACTCAAAAGCCTCGCTCCGCTCTGAGATTTAAAGACCTAGCACGGTCAGAACCGCTGCAAAGTATAGCGCAAGCACGGCACCGGCGAGGCGCTGGACATAAATCAGATGCCTGACCCAGCCCTCATGCGGGATCAAGGCCTCGTGGCGAAGGTCGAGCTGTAGAATCGGAAGCGTGAAATCCATGCTCACCCAAATCCGCTTCGCAAAGCTGAGCTGCCCGATGGGGTCAGAGGATGCGCCAATCCCGTAGACAACCGCACCCAGAATAATCACCCCGAAAAAGGGCATAAGCGTCCACAGCGGTTCATACTGCAGCGTGTTGTGTAGCGATCGCAGCCCCAGAAACGCAGGCGCATCTCGCGTTCTCAGCTTGGCGTGCTCATACAGAGTGTCGCGGGCCGTCAACGCCAGCTGATTATCGTCGAAATAGCTCGACGCCAGTAAGAGCGGCGATGTTGTGTGGCTGAAAGAGCTCTGGGCGAGGAAGGACGGCGCTTTCGGGTTGGTCAGCAGATTGCGCCAGGCTCCAAAACTGAGCGTGTTGAACCCGGTTCCCTCAACCAGTGTGCCCTGCTGACCTTGAAACAGGGTCGGCGGCGCATCCGGAAAGACTTCAAGACACGCGTCGATGGTCGACGCAGACACATTGGTGAAACGCACGCCCCCGGAAAAGGGCAGGATCGACGAATCGCAAATCTCCGAAGCACTGGCATTCACCAGCGCCAGGCGATTGGCAATTTCAACGCTATCAAATGCGACACCGGAAAAGCCAAAGACGCGGTTAGCCTCAAGGTCACCGCCAACTTCAACCGCGTCAAAATCGAGTGTGGTTGGCAAGCCTTGCGGTTCGCAGCGAGGCCCCGAGCCATCGATCCCAGTTGGTTGGTCTTCGGAGCCCTCGCCCTCGTCTTCCTCCTCACCGCAGGGGGCCATGGCTGAATACAGATGCAGCGCTTGGTCAAAGCGCGTACGCTGAGCTTGCAGCGACATCTCGATGGCCGGATAGAGCACAAGGTTCAAATCTGCCTGGGCGTCTGGGTCCAGCCCTTGTGCAAAACGAATGACCGTATCGGCACGAAACTGGCTATCGATGACTTCAAGCTGAGCGCCATAAGGGCTGAGATTGATCGTCACACGCTCCTCAAACTGCGCCCGCTCGATAGACATCCCGTCAGGGATCACATCGGGGCAGGCATTGAACCAGCTTAAGGACTGATCAAGCCCAACCTGAACCTCACCCCGGAATATGACACCGGCCCATTCAATCCGCGCAGCTCCCGATTCGCGGCTATAGTCGTAGGCAAAATCGGTAAACACGACGGGCTGCTGGACGATTTGCCCGTCCAGCGAAGCCCAGGGGCCGCCCATCGATTGGCCTGCATCGGCCTCCGCGTCGTCAAACACGAAGAAAGACACATCAAGCCGATTCTTTCCCGGTGCCGCTTCGGCCGCAATGCCAAGGAAGTCCGGCCCGAGCCGGTACTGACCGCGGCGCTCGCAATCGACCGTGAAGTCGAAATCGCCATAGCCCGGTTCAAACTCCCGGAAGTCTGCGGGACGCCCATTGCAGATCTGCGCCAGAGCCCAGAGCTCGGCATTGTTTAGCGTCGCC
>JANQMI010000122.1 GCA_028280165.1 Oceanicaulis sp.
TGCCATGAAGACCGGTCCTTGGGACTGCATGGAACACCGCTGGATGGCACTACCCTGCTCCACATGGCGATGGATTTTGACGAGCCGAAGATCGCCAGACTGCTGCTGGACCGCGGCGCGGACCCCAATCGCCGGGCGGACGTGGACCAGGATGGCTTCGGCGGACACACACCGCTGTTTAATGCAGTCGTCTCCCAGGCCGCGCTCACCTGGCGCAAAGACGATCAGATGGTCACCCTGCTTTTGGAGGCCGGTGCTGATCCCACGCTTCGCGCCAGCCTTCGAAAGGCGATCCGTTTTCATGAGGATGAACGCGAACACATCTATCTGGACGTGACGCCCTTAGAGTACGCCGAACGCTTTCACGGCCGGGCCTGGGTGGTCCAGGCAGGGCTGGAGCGCGTGCGCGCAGCGACACTCTAGGCGTTGCCGGTGCCGCCCTGCGCGCTGGCACGCTTGGGTCGGCGACGGCGCGGCGTCTTGTTGCCGCCCGGCTGCCCCCCAGCATTGCGCGCACCACCGGCCTTGCCACCGCCCTGACCTCGATGGGGTTTGCGCCGCCCCCGCCTTTGGGGCTTCGGCTTTGCTGCGTCGCCTTCAGGCACAGGCGGCACGTCATTGAGCGGGGTGGCGCTGAGGCCCATCAGTTTTTCGATATCGCGCAGTAGCGAGATTTCATCAGGCGCACACAGCGCGATCGCGCGCCCAGACGCGCCAGCGCGGGCAGTGCGGCCAATGCGGTGCACATAGCTTTCGGACACGTTCGGCAATTCAAAATTCACAACCAGCTCAACGCCATCCACATCAATGCCGCGAGCGGCGATGTCGGTGGCCACCAGGACGGGGGCCTCACCGGATTTAAACGCGTTTAACGCGCGCTCGCGTTGGTTCTGGGATTTATTCCCGTGGATGGCGTTGGCCTTGTGGCCATAGCTGACGAGCTTCTTCGCCACCCGGTCCGCCCGATGTTTCGTGCGCGTGAAAACCAGAGCGCGCTTACCCGCCTCTGGGGCCATCAGATCAATCAGGGCGTTGGGCTTATCGGGCTGGGCAACGAACAGCACTTTTTGATCAATCCGCTCCACCGGCTTTGATGGCGGTGTTACAGAAATCGTCTTGGGGTCTTTGAGAAAATCATTCGCCAAGGACCGGATCTGTTTGGGCATGGTGGCAGAGAACATCACCGTCTGGCGCGGCGTGGCCACGGCAGCAAGCAGTTTGCGGATCGCCGGGATGAACCCCAGATCCAGCATCTGATCAGCTTCGTCGAGCACGACATGGCGGGTCATATCCAGGCGGGCCTTGCCCTCCCCCATATGATCAAGCAGGCGGCCTGGCGTTGCCACCAGAATATCGACACCCTTGGCCAGAGCGCGGATCTGGGGCCCCGGCTTCACGCCGCCAAAGATCACCGCATGGGTAATCCGGCTATGCTTGGCGTAGGTCGCAATTGAGGCCCCAATCTGAGCGGCCAGTTCCCGGGTTGGAGCCAGCACCAATGCGCGGCAGGTCCGTCCCGGGGCTTGCTTGCCTTCCGCGACAAGCCGGTCAATCAAAGGCAGGACGAAGGCTGCGGTCTTTCCGGTCCCGGTTTGGGCCAAACCCATAACATCACCGCCCTGGAGCATGACCGGGATGGCTTGGGCTTGTATGGGGGTTGGGCTGTCATAGCCGGCCTCGGCCACCGCGCGCACCAAGGGCTCGGTCAGGCCGAGTGATTTGAAATCTTGCATTCCAGTCTCCAGCGCACGCCTAAAGCTGCGCTTATTGGATTTTCAGTTTTGGAAGACCTGCGCAGATCAGGTCGACATGGGGGAGCGTCTCATCGCTCAACGCCCGGAAAAATGACCTTCCGTCACGAAGCGCTGAACGGCCTGTGCCGTCTCTACGCACGCTTCGTCTGCGCTTAAGCGCACATGTGGTCTGAAACGATGGCAAAAACAAGATGGCTGCGGACAGTTTTGCCCGCAGCCATAAGGTCAGTGGTCGAAACCAAAGTAAAGTCTAAGGCGTTTCAAACACATTGGCCTGAAGCTCGCTGCCAACGGAGGTGTTGCGGCGGATGATGTCGGATAGCCGGGTCTGACGAATTTCATCCGCCACCGCATTAGGGAGGTCGCGCTCATACCAGAAGCGGTCACCATCGCGCAGGTCCGAGAATTGGCGCACCAGGATCGCCTGAAAGACCTCGCCTAGCTGGGACCCGGCCACCGGGTCCTCAGCCAAACCGCCAACCCAAAGATCAATATCATCGACGCTGGCATAGGCCAGATCCAGGGCATCAACCGTGGCTTGGTCAGAGCTGATATCCTCAAACCGGTTCACCGCCGAAAGGCCCATGGCCAAGCGTGTGGCATTGTAGGATCCGACGGCGTGGTCGCGCCCACGTTGAATGTTCAGTGACGCCAAATCAAATCCGCCACTGCCCGGCTGTCCAAACAGGAAATTGCGCACATCGGACACCAGCTTGGTATCGATCGCCTGATGGGGTTGCGTCGCCAATCCGCGTAGAATTGGGTCAAGATCATCCTCGTCCACCAGGACGGCAGGGCCAGAAAAGAAGGCGTCACGCAACGCGATATGCCCGTCCTCGATCTCATCGCCGGTGGAGTCCAGCCGCCATAAATGGGTGTTCAGCATGGAGTGGCCCAAGCGGAACGCAGCGACGGAAAACTCGTTATAAATCGTCGGATTAACGCTCGCATCATAGCCCCTATCCGCCCGCAGCGCGTCCTCGCCAATCAGGGCCGGCAGCCATTCGCGATAGGTGATGGCCTGGATATGGCCAATGACCCGGCGACGGGTTTCTTCAAACACTTCGTCATCAGACGCGTCTGGGTTGGCTGCCGCAAGCCGCTCTGCCGTACGATTATGCTCGCGCACAAAAAGCGTATGCATCACAGTCAGCCCCAGCTGCTCATTGGCGCGCACATCGCCAGCCAGGAAGAGCGCGGTCGGATCGACGATGAAGCCGTTTGCGTTGGTCAGGCTGTCTTCATTGAACGGCAGCATATTATTGGTGCTGACGGCTAAAAAAGCGGTATCGCCCTGTCGCACCGCTGCCGCCCGCTCATCACTGGAGCCATAGATCATAGAGCCATCGATCCAGCTGGTGATCTCATTTTCCTGCTCTCGCGGATTGGCAGAATCCGTCCCGGTTGCCGGATCAAACAGCGCGCGGGAGAAGGCGATAACCTGCGTTCCGGTGCTGTTGGGATCAAAGAAGGGGTCACCACTGGGCACCGCTATGTCAGCGGCCTCATTGGCCCCGTCGGTCAGATCAAGATCATGGTCGATGAACTGGCCCCACTGCCAAACGAAATCCGTCCCAGAGAAGCGGTTCGGCAAGGACGCATCGCCCTGGTCGCTGACATCATTGGAAATCTGACGGGCGCTAGATCGCGCACTTCCCGCCAAGCTGTCATAGCCATTGCCGTAATCTGGCGGACCCAGGCGCTGCAGATGCTCAAACGTCGCGCCCCAATTGGGATTGGCAAGATTATTGTTCGACCCGTCATAACGACGCGCTTCAAAGCTGCCGAATACCGGCCGGTCATCAGTGCGATTGCCCCGTGCCCGCTCTCGGCGCTCCCGCGGATTATCCGGGATGCCCTGCGGTGAAGGCCCATCGATAGCGCCGCGCACATTCGCCACCCGGAGTGTCACCTCATCAAAAACCGGAGGGTTCACCCCATCATCGGCGGTGAGCCGTAGCACAATCTCCAAATCGTTGGGCACAGGCGGAACGATGAATTGCGACTGGGCTGCTCCAGGGGCCGAGAAGAGGCCTGACGGACCTGAACGTTGCGTCCAGCGCAGGGTGAAGCGGCCACTGTCATCAGACGCTGACCCGTCCAGGTCGAGGGTGAGGCCCTCGGCCACCTCCACATCCGCACCCGCAGAAACAAGGGGGGCGGTATCGGGAAGCTCCGAGGAGCCGCCACCACTACAGCCCGCCAAAGTCAGAACTGCCAAAGATCTGAAAGCAAAAAGAAAAACACGTCCCATAATGTATCCCTTTCAACAATAGGGTTTTATGGGTACGCCTCGATTTCCGAGAACCAGTCGCAGGAAAACTCAGCATGTGCGCTTTTTGTGATGTGGGGCGTCTTTTGCACCACGGTTTGGCGCTTTACCCATCGCACCGCTGGCGACCTGCGCTATATGTGAAGCCTATCGTCCTGACCTGGAGCGCCCCATGGCTAAGCCCCCTGCCGATGTGAACTACACCTTCTCTAACGACGAACTCGAAGCGCTCATGGCCTATGGGGAGGTGATGGCTCACGACGAAGGTGAAGTTTTGATCCGGCCTGGGGACCGGCAAGTCGATTGCCTGATCACGCTGACAGGGGAAACCCATATCTTTGTGGACGGCCGAGAGGGCGAACGACGCCTGGGCTTTATGGAGCGCGGTCAATTCATCGGTGATATTGGCGTTCTCACCGGTCAGGCCTCTCTGGCGCGCACAAGGATGGGGGTGGCCGGTGACGTGCTGCACATCCCCTATCCCAGCTTTCAGCGCTTGCTGGTGGAGAACTCCGGCCTGTCGGACATTTTCGTGCGCACCTTCACCGCCCGCCGGGCTTTCGCCCTGTCGCGCGATGAAGCCCCGGTCATTGTACTGGGGTCCGCGCTCGATCGATCAGTCTTTGGTCTGCGTGACTTTCTGACCAAGCACTCCATCCCGCACACTTATCACGATCCCATCACCGACCCGCTGGGCGAAACCATCGCGAAGGCCAAAGAGCTTTCCGATGATCAGCTGCCCGCGGTGATCCTGGGGGCCGAGCGCGTTCTGGAGCGGCCCACCGTCAACGATGTCGCGGTCGCACTGGGCCTTGATCTGCTGCCCGATGGCGCGGCCGCGGACGTCATCGTTGTGGGCGCTGGCCCCGCCGGATTGGCCGCCTCGGTCTATGCCGGCTCTGAAGGCTTGTCGGTGCTGACCCTGGATAGCTCGGCACCCGGCGGCCAGGCCGGCACCTCGTCCAAGATTGAGAATTATCTGGGCTTTCCAACCGGCGTTTCAGGCCAGGAGTTGGCAGATCGCGCGGCTGTCCAGGCCCAGAAATTCGGCGTCCGCCTGGCCGCACCGGTCAAGGTCAAAGCCCTGACTTGTCTGGAAGACAAAACCTACTGTGTGGAAACCCTGGATGGGCGAAAACTCAAAGGCCGTGCCGTCGTGGTTGCCAGCGGCGCGCAATATCGCCGCCTGAATATTCCCAATTTGGAGCTGTTCGAAGGTGCTGGTGTTTACTACGGCGCGTCTCCACTAGAGGCGCAGCTGTGCGGCGGGGCTGAGGTGGCCATTGTCGGCGCGGGTAACTCCGCCGGCCAGGGAGCCGTCTTCCTGTCAAAAACAGCCAAAGCGGTCCATATGCTCTACCGGCGCAAGGATATCCGTCAGACCATGTCGGAATATCTCGTGCGCCGTCTGGAGGAGACGGAAAACATCCATCTCCACCCCGAAACCGAGATCGAAGCCTTCCACCCCCATTGCACCGACAGCGATGATCCGCGCTTGGCCGCCATCACCATTAAAAAGCCTGGCGAGAGTTTTAAGGTCGAAGCGGGCTTCGTCTTCCTCTTTATCGGGGCCGCGCCTTTCACCGATTGGCTGCCGACAGAAGTCGCTCGCGATCCGCGCGGCTTTGTGAAAACTGGAGCCGATATTGGAAATCTAGAGCTTGTGAGGGCGGCCTGGACACTTGACCGCATGCCCACGACCTATGAAACCAGCTTGCCACGCATCTACGCTGTGGGCGATGTCCGCTCAGGCTCTGTTAAGCGGGTGGCGAGTTCGGTTGGAGAAGGCAGCGTGGTCGTCAGTGCCGTGCACGCGGCTCTCAGTGAACTTGGACAAAACGGCGCATAGAAAACCGCAGCTTAGACGCTGCGCTGACCTCTCCAGCACGTTATAATATAACATGCTGTGAATTTTTCATGATGGAGATCGGCACTCGTGACGGACACGCTCATCGCCCCGCCCGCGGACAACGTTCAGACGCTCACAATCCGCCAGCCCGACGACTGGCATATCCACCTGCGTGACGGCGAGATGCTGAAATTCTGTGCCGACTTCACCGCGCGCCAGTTTAATCGCGCGATCGTTATGCCCAACCTGTCGCCCCCGATTACCACCGAAGCGATGGGGGCGGCCTATCGCGAGCGTATCTATGCGGCCCTCCCGGAGGGGCGGACATTCGAACCGCTGATGACGGCCTATCTCACCGACACCATCGATCCCAACGAGATTACGAACGGGCATAAGAATGGCGTCTTCACCGCTTGCAAGCTCTACCCGGCCAATGCCACGACCAATTCAGCGGCCGGCGTCACCGATGTGAAGAAGATTTATCCTGTGCTGGAGAAGATGCAGGAGATTGATATGCCGCTCCTCGTTCATGGCGAGGTGGTGTCACCTGATATCGATATCTTTGACCGAGAGGCGGTGTTTCTGGAGCAGATTCTCGGCCCGGCCATAAAGGCCTTCCCGCGTCTTCGGGTGGTTTTGGAACACATCACCACCGAAGACTCCGTACGTTTCGTGGAAGACGGGCCGGACACTCTGGCAGCAACCATCACCGCGCATCATCTGCGCATCGATCGCAATGACATGTTTAAAGGCGGCATCCGCCCCCACGCCTATTGCCTGCCAGTGGCCAAGCGGGCCTATCATAAAGAGGCGCTGCGCAAGGCGGCGGTATCAGGTAATCCGAAATTCTTCCTCGGGACCGACACCGCTCCGCACCAGAAAAAGGACAAGGAAGCCGCTTGCGGCTGCGCTGGCATCTTCTCAGCACCTAATGCGCTGGAAAGCTATGCTCAGACGTTTGAGGAGATGGGCGCGATCGATCGGCTGGAAGGCTTCGCGTCGGAATTCGGCCCGCGCTTCTACCAGATGCCGCTGAATGAGGGCACGGTCACGCTGACCCGCAAGCCTCAACCCATTCCCGAATTGCTTACCGCGCCAGGCATCGAAATCGTACCCTTCCATGCGGGTGAGCAGATGAGCTGGACCTTTGACGAAAGCGCCACGACGGCCTGATCATGGCGGTGTGTCGCGAAACCCTGGACCAAGCCCATCGCGACACGCTGGATATCTATGCACGCCAGGCTGAAGGCTGGGATGCCCATCGCCATCGCATTTTCTTTGAAAAGCCGTGGCTGGACCGGCTCTTAG
>JANQMI010000071.1 GCA_028280165.1 Oceanicaulis sp.
CGGAAGCGCGCGGCATCCAGCACGCCCGCCATGCCGACGACCTTGTTGTGCGGCAGGCCGGAAAACTCGCGCAGCGCCCAGACCATGGCGTCGAGCGGGTTGGGGATGCAAATCACAAAGGCATTGGGGGCATGGGTTTTGATGCCTTCGCCCACAGCCTTCATGACTTTCAGATTAATGCCCAGCAAGTCATCGCGGCTCATGCCCGGCTTGCGCGGCACACCGGCGGTCACGATGCAAACGTCCGCCCCTGCGATCGGGGAATAATCCTCTACCGAACCGCCGGTCAGATGGCTGTCCTTGCCGAACACCGGAGACGCTTCGCACAGGTCGAGCGCCTTACCCTTCGCGGTGCCCTCGGCCAGGTCCATCAGGACCACATCGCCCAGCTCTTCGCGCGCGGCGATATGGGCCAGCGTACCGCCAATCATGCCAGCGCCGATAAGGGCAATCTTCTTGCGAGCCATGGTATTCTCCTCGTGAAATCCGGCAGATCCGGAATAAGGCAAGAGCGCGCCTGTGTCCCAGGCGTTGAAACTTGAGCGAGGGTCTACCCCCCTCGCGCTTTCAGGGCAATGCGGCGAAAGGCTAGACTTTCATGGCCAGCAGCAGGCCATCGCCGATGGAGGTGAAAACCGGCTCCACGCCCGGGTGGTCGCGCACCTGGATTGCGACCGCGCGCAGCGCCTGCGTATCCTCGTCCGTGACCGACGGGTCGGCGACAGACCCACTCCACAACACATTGTCGAACGCGATCACCCCGCCCGGACGGAGCAGGGACAGCGCCAGCTCGAAATAGCGCGGATATCCGGTCTTGTCGGCATCGACAAAGATGAAGTCGACGCGGCCGGCCAGACCTTCGGCGAGCAGCGCCTCAAGGCTGGCGTCCGCCGGACCGGCGCGCGGATCGATCACGTCATCCACGCCGGCGTCCCGCCAATAGCCGGCAGCCGTGTCCAAATAGTCCGGCGAGATGTCGAGGGCGTGCAGCTGGCCTTCGCTGCTCACCGATTTCAAAGCCCGCGCGGTGGCCAGAGCCGAATAGCCGGTGAACACACCCACCTCCACGGTGCGCCTGGCATTCAGCAAGCGCACGAAGAATTCCAGGACCGCGCCTTGTTCGGGACTAATCTGCATGCGTGACAGATCGCCCATCGCTGCGGTGTCTTCCCGGCAGCGCGCCATCACCGCGTCTTCGGGCCGGTTCATCGCCCGCACATAGTCGGTGACAGCCTCGCTCAGTCCAATCGATCGGGACATGGGTCCGTGCTCCTCTAGGCGGCCGCTTCGGCCTCACGGCGTTCGGCGGCCAGATAATCATGGCTGCGCATTTCCATTAGGCGGCTCGCCGTACGCTGAAACTCAAAGGCATAATCGCCTTCAGGATAGAGCCCGTCCGGCTGTGCCGCCGCGCTGACCACCAGCTTAGTCTTGATCTCGTAGAGCGCATCAATCAGCGTCACAAAGCGCTTGGCCTGGTCGCGCTTATCGGGGGTCAGAAGCGGGATGTGGTCGATCATCAGCGTGTGGAAGCGATCCGCCAGCGCCAGATAATCACCCGGGCCCAACGGCCGGTCGCACAGGTCTTCAAAGCTGAAACGCGCGACCCCGGCCGCCTCGCGCGGGACATCCAGAAGCCGGCCCTTGACCGCGAGCGTACAGGCCCGCGGCTTGGCCCCGGTGGTCAGGCGCTCAAACGCCGCATCCATAGCCGCATCAGCATCGGTGCCCAGCGGCGCGTAATAGACCGGGGCCGCTTCCAATCGCTCCAGGCGGTAATCGCGCCCCGAATCCAGCTCATAGAGAAAGAGCTGAGCCTTGATCATGTCGATGAAGGGCTCGAAAAGCTGGCGGTTCAGACCGTTTTTATAGAGCTCATCGGGATGGCGGTTGGAGGTCGCGACCATCACCACGCCTTCCGCGAACAGGCCCTTAAACAAGCGGCCCAAAATCATCGCATCGCCGACATCGGTGACCTGTAGCTCGTCGAAACACAACAGGCGCGCCTCCTTGGCGATGGCCTTTGCGACGCGCGGCAAGGGATCGCGATCTTTCTTGGCACGCTCCTCGGTGATGCGGGTCTGCACCTCTTGCAGAAATTGGTGGAAATGGACCCGGCGTTTGATCGCCACCGGCGCGGTCTCGAAGAAGAGGTCCATCATCAACGATTTGCCGGTCCCGACCCCGCCATACAGATAAACCCCGCGCGGCGACGCCGCCCGCCGTCCGAACAGGCCCGGCTTCCTGTCTCTCCACTCAGCGAGATTATTCCACAGATGTGTGAGCAGATCCGCGGCGCGCGCCTGGACCGGATCAGGTTGCAGCCTGCCGGCGTCCACGGCCTCGGCGAGGGCCTGATTGGGGGTCATGCCACCCCCCAGACCAGCGCCGCAGCGCCCAGAAGTGCGAATGCGATCACAGCAGCAAGGATCAGAAAGAAGGGACGTTCTATCCGGCGCATAATTCGGTGTTTAACGTGAGCCGGGCGACCGTGGGAAGTACCCCATGTCTTGAAGAGGCCGAGCAGCGCTGGCGCAAAAGCACCAGCGCTGGATTTCGCCCTACTGCATTGTCGGGATGACGAAAGCCTGATCGGCCACTTCGCCGGACGGCCAGCGGCTGGTCACGGTCTTGATCTTGGTGAAGAAACGCACGCCTTCAAAGCCATGCTGATTGCTGTCGCCAAAGGCCGAACGCTTCCATCCCCCAAAGGTGTGATAGGCCACGGGCACCGGGATTGGCACATTCACTCCGACCATGCCGACATTGACCTTGGACGCAAATTCGCGCGCTGCCAGGCCATTGCGGGTGAAGATCGCAACGCCATTGCCATATTGGTGATTGGTCGCCAGGGCTGCGGCTTCTTCCAGGTCGTTTGCACGCACGATCTGCAGGACAGGTCCGAAAATCTCTTCCTGATAGCTGCGCATATCCGCGGTGACATTGTCGAACAGCGACGGGCCGATGAAAAAGCCGTCCTCGTGACCCTGGAGCGAGAAGCCGCGGCCATCGACAATCAGGTCTGCGCCTTCGTCCACGCCCATCTGGATATAGCTCTCCACCTTCGCCTTGTGGGCCGCAGACACCACCGGGCCGTAGGCCGCATCGGGGTCGGTGGAGTGGCCTGGCACCAGGTTTTCGATTTCCGGCAGGAGCTTCTCGATGAGCTTGTCCGCAGTGCCTTCGCCCACAGGGACCGCCACCGGCAGCGCCATGCAGCGTTCACCCGCCGAGCCGTAGGCAGAGCCCACCAGGTCGCGCACAACCTGATCCAGGTCCGCATCTGGCATGATCACGCCGTGATTCTTCGCGCCGCCCATGGCTTGGACCCGTTTAGCGTTCGCGGTGCCACGCGAATAGACATAGTGGGCAATATCCGACGAACCGACGAAGCTGATCGCCTTGATGGCCTCGTGATCGAGGATGGCGTCGACGGCTTCTTTATCGCCGTGCACGACGTTGAGCACGCCCTCAGGCAGACCGGCCTCCAGCATCAGCTCGGCCAGGCGCACCGGCACGCTGGGGTCTTTTTCGGACGGCTTGAGGATCACCGCGTTACCGCAGGCCAGCGCCACGCCAAACATCCACATGGGGATCATGGCCGGGAAGTTGAACGGGGTGATCGCGGCCACAACGCCCAGCGGCTGGCGCATGGAGTAGACGTCAATGCCTGGGCCTGCGCCTTCCGTGAACTCCCCCTTGAGCAGGTGCGGGATGCCACAGGCAAACTCGATCACTTCCATGCCGCGCTGGATATCGCCCTTGGCATCGGCCACGACCTTGCCATGCTCGATAGAGAGCAGGCGGGCCAGCTCATCCATATTGTCTTCCAGCAGCTGCTTGAATTTGAACATGACGCGGGCGCGGCGCTGGGGATTCACCGCAGCCCAGGCCGGTTGTGCGGCCTTGGCGATTTCGATGGCCGCGGCCATCTCATCTTTCGTCGCCAACGCGACCTTGGCCTGCACCTCACCGGTGTTGGGGTCGAACACATCGCCAAAGCGACCGGACGTGCCGGGGACAGCGTTGCCGTTGATGAAGTGATGGATGTCGCGCTGTGCGGTCATGGGGATCCTCCGCAAATGGGGTCTGGCGCTGTGGCCGCGCCTTGGATTTGGCCAGGGGTGTAGCCCCAGCCACCTTCGCTGTCGAGATGCCGGTCAGTCGCGGGTCAGTCGCAGCGTCATGCCGTCGGGGCTTTGGGCCTGCCAGTTGCGGTCGACGCGGGTGGCCGTGAGCAGGATCTCCCCCGCCCCATCCACCAAAGTCAGGGTCCCCGTCTCAGTCGCGTATCGCCAGAGCGACAGCGCATCCAGGCCAAGGGGACAGCCCGGTGTAGCAAACGCAAATCCGGATTGTGCGTCGCCATCGACGAAAGCCTCTGGCAGGCCCGGCAGGCTGTTCTGCAGCCGGATTGTGCAGGTCTGCGTCTGTCCCAGACTGACGACCTGATATCGCCCGGCCGGATTGATGTCCTGGGCCAAGAGGGTGGTGGCGAAAAGGGCGATCAGCATGGGCGGCTCCAGATTGCGGCGTCGCATATCGCTTAGGCCTCGGGTCAGGCCGAGTCGACCCTGTAGCGGTCAAACAAAACCGCAGCACCGCTGGCCAGAAGCGCGCCCACGAGCTGCGCGGCGATAAAACCAGGCGCGTCTGCCGGCTGGATGCCTGAAAAGGTGGTCGTGAAGGATCGGGCGATCGTCACGGCAGGATTGGCAAAACTGGTCGAGGCCGTGAACCAGTACGCCGCCGTGATGTAAAGGCCCACAACCATGGCCACACTGTCCGGTTTGCGCGCAACGGCCATGAAAATGAAAAACACCAGGCCGAAGGTAGCGATGCCCTCTGCCAACCATTGAGCTGGTCCGGTCCGGGCTTGATCGCCCAGCTCCAAGGGCGGCAGTTCGAACATCAGGTGAGCGGCGACAACGCCCACCACGCCGCCACAAATCTGAGCGATAACAAAGAGGCTGCCCTCGCCCCAGCTGATCCGCTTGCGCACCGCCATGGCCAGCGTCACGGCCGGATTGAAATGCGCCCCGGAGATCGGCCCCAAGCCTGTGATCAACACGTAAAGGGCGGCCCCCGTCGCGATCGTATTTGCCAGAAGGGCGACCGCAATGTCCTCGGTCAATCGCTCCGCCATAATGCCTGAGCCAACGACGGCGGTGAGCAGAAAAAAGGTCCCAAGCGCCTCGGCACCCAGACGAAGAAGAGCGTTCACGCGCATTTAGGGCCGGGCCTTATCCAGAGCGGTCTTCAGCGCGTCGCCGCCAGTGTCCCAATCGGGGCTCGCCATCACCACATCCACCGCAGCGCTGAGCTTCTGAAAGGTCTCTTCAAAGGCGGCGCGCGCTGCGTCGGGCGGCTCAATTCCGGCTGGATCAGGCAGTCCCCAATGCGCTCGCACCGGTGCCCCGGGCCAGATCGGGCAGGCTTCCGAAGCCGCGCTGTCACACACGGTGATGACGGCATCCATCACCGGCGCGCCGTCCTTTTCAAACTCCTCCCAGGATTTGGACCGCGCGAACCGGGTATCGATGCGGTGGCGCTGGAGCGTTTCAAGGGCATAAGGATTGGGTGTTCCCGTGGGGTTTGAACCCGCAGAAAAGGCCCGAATGCGTCCATCGGACCGGGTGTTGAAGACCGCTTCACCCAAGATCGAGCGGGCGCTATTTCCAGTACATAAAATCAGGATGTTCATCGAATACCCGAATGACTTCGGCATGAAATATCTGTGTGATCATAAGACACTTAAACCCGACATGAAATGAAGTTTCGGTGACACGAAAAATTCGGCTTTTGATGAAAAAAATGTCGCAGTGGGGTAGCGTGAATTTAAAACCCGGCTACTTTGACGCGAGCCTTGCTGAATACGCCCAATGAAGTACGAAAACCCTCACACCCAATCGGCTGATGGATTTTCCGCTCTCTCCCACGAGACGCGCCTTACGGTTTTCCAGGCCATTATGGTCGCGGGTCCGTCTGGATTGACGGCCGGCGAGCTGGCAAAGCGCGCCCAGGTTTCGCCCAGCAATCTATCTGCGCATTTGAACGTCCTCGCGGGTTCAGGCCTGGTGACCATGCGGCGCGACGGACGACGCCGCTTTTATGCCGCCAATATTGATGCGGTGGCCAATCTCGTCCGCTTTTTTGTCGAGGATTGCTGTAACAGCCATCCCGAGGTGTATGCCCAGCTCACGCCGATGAAGGCCAAAAGCGCCGCTGGCTAATGATATCGCGCTTGCGCTTGGCGCGCGCATTGGCCTTCATGCGCCTGTCATGAGTGAGCCCAGCCCTCATATCGTCGATCAGCTGATCGAGGAACGCGCCCTGCGCCTGCGGTCGAACAGCACGCTCTGGCCCTGGGTGAAGCGCGTCTTCTATCCGCTGCTGGGCTATCACAAGGCCACCGCCATTGCCGACCGCCTGGCCCCTTTGACCGGTGCCGAAGCCATGGACTGGTCAGAAGCCTTTCTGTCCATGCGGGTTCACGCCTCGGGGCTGTCGAATATCCCTGAAACCGGTCCTTGTGTGATCGTGGCGAACCATCCTGGCGGCATCGCCGATGGAATTGCGGTCTGGTCGGTCCTGAAACCGCGCCGGCCGGACATGACGTTTTTTGCCAATCGCGACGCCATTCGCGTTTGCGAAGGACTGGGTGATCTGATCATCCCGGTGGAATGGCGCATAGATGCCAAATCCCGGGACAAAACCCGGGAGACCCTGCGCATGGCGATCGAGGCGTTCAAGGCCGGACGCTGTGTCGTGATTTTCCCAGCCGGGCGGATGGCGGCCTGGGACTGGCGCGCCCTTCGGCTGGTAGAGCAGGCCTGGGCGTCCACCGCGGTGTCCCTGGCCCGAAAGTTTCAGGCCCCGGTGATCCCCCTGGGCCTGAAACAACGTATGTCCCTGATGTTTTACGGGCTGGGGCAGATTCATGAAGAGCTCAAACATATGACCGTGTTTCACGAGCTGTTGGCCAAAAAGGGGGCCCTGTATCGAATTCACGCTGCAGACGCGATCGATCCTGCAGGGCTGCCCGAGGATGACGCGGTGGCCAGCGAAGCGCTGCGCACGATGACCGAGACGCTGGCGCGAGAAGCCCGATGAGCCTGTCGGTCCTCGATGATCCGATCCGGGCCGATGATGCCCGCGCACTTGTCGATACGATGATTGAAGAGCGTGCGCCAAAGCTCAGCCAGATGGGGTGGATCTGGCCGGTTTTGCGCACCGCAGTCTTCCCGTTTTTGGGCTATCGCGACGCCGTGCGCCTGATCGAGGCTGTGCGCGATCTGGACGCCGATGGCTGTTTTGCCTGGGGCGATGCGTTTCTAAACCTCACGGTGGAGGCGCAGGGCCTTGCCCATGTGCCGGCCGAGGGCCCAGCTCTGATTGTGGCCAATCATCCCGGCGGCATTCCGGACGGCAATGCGCTCTACAACGCGGTCAAACCGATCCGCAATGACCTGATCTTCTTTGCCAATCGCGACGCCTTGCGCATCTGTCCCGGGCTTCGCGATCGGATCATCCCGGTGGAATGGCGCAAGCACGCCCTGTCGCGCCAACGCGCGCGCGAGACCCTGAAAAGCGCCATGGAGGCGTTTAATGCCGGGCGCTGTGTGGTGATCTTCCCGGCCGGGCGCATGGCCGACTGGAGCTGGAAGACCCGGTCCATTGTGGAGCCGGAATGGTCGCCAACCGGGGTTTCCATTGCCCGGCGCTTTGATGCCCCGATCATTCCCATGGGCGTGACCCAGCGCATGCCGCTGGTCTATTACGCTCTGGCTCATATTCATGAAGAATTGCGCGACATCACGCTTTTCCATGGCTTGCTCAACCAGCGCGGCGCCCACTACCGCCTTGGCTTTGGCGAAGCGGTCAAAGCCCGTGACCTCGCCGGCGATGACGCCGCCGCCAGCGAGGCCCTCAAAGCCATGTGTGAAGCACTGGCCTGGGGGCACTAATCAGCGCCCATCGCCCGCCTCCCGCTCGCCATACCAGTCGATATTGCGCGTGACCCACATGGTCAGCCCGAGGGCGGCAAAGGAGAGCCAGGCTCCGATCAGCAGCGCGTAATTCTCCATGATCAAAAGCACGTATTGCAGGGCGTAGACCAGCGTCATCAAGCCGAACACGGTCAGACCCTTGCGGCGATCCTTCAGAGCCGTGGCACTATAGGCGGCGGTCATGAGCACGGTCGCGGCCGCTGCGATGACATAGGCCAGGCCTGCCGACTGGTGTTCAGATTGCGCCAGCAACAGCACGTAGAAGATGATCTGGGCCAGCCCGATCAGAATATATTGAGCCGCATGGATTCGCGTGCCGCTGACCGCTTCGAACAGAAAGATGGCCAGCACGGTAAAGCCCAGGAAGAAGAAGGCGTATTTCAACGCCCGGCTCACCTGGGCATAGCCGTCAGCGGGATGGGTTAGATTCACCGTGAAGCTGGCGCGATCTGCGCTGGCAAAAACCCCGCGATCGCCTTCAACCCAAGCCTCGGGAACGCCGCGCGCCAGATACGGAATCCGCCAGCTGGCCGAAAAGCCGGTCTCAGAGACGTCACGGGTTTGGGGCAGGAAATTCCCCGAAAAACCTGGATGAGGCCAGTCGCCCGTCATCTGAGCCGTGGTATCGCGTCCAGATGCCACCAGCGTCAGCTGCTCGACGCCGCCGATCACAAGCTGGGCCGCATAGTCGAACCTGGAATTGGGCTGCACCGCGAACGGGGCGGTGACGCCGCGCCAACGCCGATC
>JANQMI010000077.1 GCA_028280165.1 Oceanicaulis sp.
GGACGCCGAGCCGGGAGGCCGAGCCCATGCATGAGCGCTGGGGCAGCCTGGATATCGGCGACCTGGCGCGCCTGATCTTCATCGAAACCCGCCTGACCGCGCGGTCTGAGGAGATTTTGCTCGATCCCTTCCCGGTGGATCCGGACACGGCCGATCCCGAGGACCCGGAAAACCGCCGCATCGTCGCCGAATGGCTTGAGGCCACCGCCGGCGCGGAGGACCGCACGCTATTGGGCGAGCGCCAGCTGGCCTTTGTCGCTGAGGCGCTGGGCGAATCGGTCGCCAATGGCCAGCCATGGCGGGTCTTCGCCAATCAGGTGATCATGGGCCGGGTGCCTGCCCCGGACTATCCAAGGCTTCTACCCTTCTGGCTGCGCTGGGCGATCCAGAGCTCTGACCCGCTGGCGTGGAGCTTTATCAAACGCTTCGCCTTTGGCACGCCGTTCAATCTGGATGCCTGGGATGGCTATCCGGCCGAGCGTGAGCGCCTGTTCCAGGCCGCCCGCGCGGCCAATGCCGATTTCATCACCTTGACCGGCGATACCCATAATAGCTGGGCGATCGACTTAAAAACCGATGACGGCACGCGGGTGGGGACCGAGTTTGGCGTCACCTCGGTGACCTCACCATCCCGGTTTGAACGCCTGGAGCTGCCCGGGGTCGACTTTGGGATCTATACCGAAGAGGCTGCGCCGGATGTTTTGCGCCATAACGCCTATGATCGCGGCTATACCCTACTGACCCTGACCCCAGACGCCGCCCAGGCCGAGCTGATCGTGGTCGATACCTGTAAGAGCCGGGAATTTAACGCCTATCCGGACAGTGTCTGGCGCGTGCGTCCCGCCCTTGGGGATGCGGTCCCGCAGGTGGAGCGGATGTCCTAAGCCCCGGTCCGGGCCTGCCTTGCAGACGTTTAATCCGGATTGGCTGGACACCGGGTCCCGGTGACGCCAGTTTATTAAGTGAATGCCGTTATGGCAGGGGCTGTAATCATGAGGGGTGGACCGCACGCCGGTCTTCACAAAGGAACGCTATGTCTGACTCTAACACAAGCCAGAACCCGCTGGCGCTGGTGTGGCACTGGATCGGTGTCATCCAGCACGGAATTCTGCGGGTCATTGGTCTGATCCTGATTTTCTTCTTTGTGCTGTCCATTCCGGGCTGCATTGCCGGTTTGGCCGGGGGCGGCGATCAATTCCGGATGGCCGATAATGGCGTTCTGAAATTCGCGCCCTCCGGTGTGATCGTCGAAGAAGAAATCCGCATGTCGCCGGACGAAGCCTTGTCCGGGGCCTTGCTGGGGGGCGGTACGCCGGACCAGATCATGCTGCGCGACGTGGTTGAGGGTCTGCGCATGGCTGCGGCGGACGATGAGGTCTCCACCCTGTTGGTCAATTTCGACAATCTGGGCGGGGCAACGCCCGCTGCGATGCATGAAATTGCCGAGGAGATGGAAGACTTCCGCGCGAGCGGTAAGGAAATCATCGTCTATGGCGACAACTTCTCCAACGGGTCCTGGTTCCTGGCCGCCCATAGTGATGAGGTTCATCTGCACGATTACGGTGCGGCGATGGTCACCGGCTATGCCTCCTATCGCACCTATTTCCGCTCGCTGCTCGACCGGTTCGAGGTCACGGTGAATGTCTACCGCGTGGGCACGTTCAAGTCCGCGCTGGAGCCCTTCCTGGGGGACGAGATGAGCGAAGCGGCCGCCGAAGCCAATCTCTTCCTGTTTGGGGATATCTGGGACGCCTATACCGAAGCGGCCGAAGACGCGCGCGGCATGCAGGCCGGCACGCTTCAGACCCTGGCCGATACCATTCCGGAGCTGATGGAAGCCGCTGACGGCAATTCCGCGCAAGCCTCGCTGGATGCGGGCATGGTGGACGCCCTGGTGGGCCGAGCCGCCTTCCGCGACCAGATGATGGAGCGCTTCGGAGAAGACGATGATGGCCGCAGCGTCGCGGGCAGCAATTTCTTCGAATATGTCGAAGCCAATCGTGAGAGCGGGTCCACCTCCGGCGACAAGATCGCAGTGATTGTGGCCTCGGGCAGCATTGTTGGCGGGAATGGCGATGGCGGTGTCATCGGCGGGGACGCCCATGCGGAGCTGATCCGACGGGCGCGCCTGGACGATGATGTGCGCGCCATCGTGCTGCGCATCGATTCCGGCGGTGGTTCGGCCTTCGCGTCTGAACTGATCCGCGAGGAGCTGGAATTGGCTAAGCTGGAAGGCAAGATCATCATTGCCTCCATGGGCGGTGTGGCCGCGTCCGGGGGATACTGGATCGCCACCCCCGCCCATCAGATCTGGGCGGAGCCGACCACGATTACCGGCTCCATCGGCATTTTCGGCTTCATTCCAACCTTCGAGAATGCGGCGGCAAATTATGGCGTGTTCGAGGATGGGGTCACCCTGACTGAAACCGCACGGGGCCCGTCGCCATTCGGGGGCGTGACCGAGAATTGGGATCGCATCATCCAGTCCAATATCGAATATGGCTATGAGCGCTTTCTGGGCATCGTGGCGGACAGCCGGGATATGACCCGCGATCAGGTCGATGCCGTGGCCCAGGGCCGCGTGTGGACCGGCAGCCAGGCGCTGGAGCGCGGTCTTGTGGACGCGCTGGGCGGGTATGACGAAGCGGTTGCCGCCGCAGCAGAGCTCGCAGGCCTGGAAGAGGGCGCGTATGCGGTGGTCGAGTTTAAAAAGCCGCTGTCAGAGTTCGAGCAATTCCTCAAGGATTTGGGTCTGGAAGCCAGCACGCCGGCGATTGCCGAAACACTGGTCGGTTCTGGCCTGTTCGGCGACGGCGTCTTGGGTGATGCCGCTGCGGACGTCCATAATGAGCTGGAGCGGATCAACATGTTCAACGATCCGAACCATGTCTACGCGACCTGCTTGTCGTGTGAGAGCCTGCGCACCTTCCGCTAGGCGATCTTAAGGACACACACCGTCAAAGCCCGGACCCGCTGCGGTCCGGGCTTTTTCTTTTGGGGCTTGGTCCTGTCCGGTCGCGACCCTATCTGGCTATGCATGCGGACCTATCAAGACGTCTATCCGTCCCAACCCCTGCTACGCAGCGCCGATCTCACCCGGCCGCGCGCCGCCGACTTGTTGTCGCTGGAATATTTCGAAGCCGATCCGGCGCAGATGGAGACCAATGTCTTTGCCCAGCATCACGTCCTGCTCAATCTGAAAGAAGGGCCGCAGCGGGTTGAAAACGAACGCGATGGTGAGCGGCGCGACTTCATCTTCGAAAAGGATGAGATCGTGGTCACGCCCGCCGGGGTGCGCTCAGGCTGGCGCTGGTTCGTGCGCTCCAAATGCATTGTCATCACCCTGGACCCGGCCAAGCTGGAACGCTTCGCGCAAAGCGAGGTGGGCGTGGTGCTGACCGGAACTCAACTTCAAAACCTGCCCCAGTTCAAAGACCCCGATATCTGCCAGGCCGGTACTATGCTGCGCGATGCCCTGGCGGCCGGCGGGGTTGGGGCCGAGGTGATGTTCGACGCTTTGGCGCGGGTCTTCCTGGTCAAGCTGATCCAGAAATATGCCGACCGGTCCGAGGAGGAGATCCGCTTCTCCGCCCGCTTCACGGCCGCCCATTACAAGCGCGTGCTGGATTATGTCTCGGCCCATTTTGGTGACGCGATCACCCTGGAAGCCCTGGCGGGTGAGGCGGGCATCAGCCCGTCCCATTTCTCCCGCCTGTTTAAAGAGACGCTGGGCAAAAGCCCGATGCAATTCGTCACCGGCTACCGGGTTGAGCAATCGCTGAAACACCTGGCCGATCCAGCTCTGACCCTCAGCGATATTGCACTGGCATGCGGCTTCTCCGACCAGGCCCATTTCAACCGCGTCTTCCGCCGCCACCAAGGCGAGACCCCCGGCGCCTATCGCCAGTCGCTGGGGGTTTAGGGGGGGCGCGGGAATGAAGTGGGTCTCAACACCTTCTCTTCCCCGGCGAAGGCCGGGGCCCAGAGCCGGTGAGCGCAGCGTTTCATGATCCCTGGGTCCCGTCCTTCGCCGGGAAAGAGAAGGGGGTGGCAAATGGATGTCCTCCCCTGCTCCGCGGGGGAGGTGCCCGGGAACCGGGCGGAGGGGGCTTTGCGACGTTGCAGGCCCCCCTCGTCCCTACGGGACACTCCCCCCGCAAGCAGGGGGAAGATACCGTTTGCCCCTCGTTATCGTCACCAAAGCGGGAATGAGGAGAGTAAGGCTGCGATCAAACCCTCTCTTCCCCGGCGCAGGCCGGGGCCCAGAGCCGTCAAGCGCAGCGTTTCATGATCCCTGGGTCCCGTCCTTCGCCGGGAAAGAGCAGGGGGTGGTGGTGGAAAAGCGAGGCTTCGATGTCCTCCCCTGCTCTGCGGGGGAGGTGCCCCTGAAAGGGGCGGAGGGGGCATTGCAACGCCGCAAAGCCCCCCTCGTCCCTATGGGACACTCCCCCCGTGAACGGGGGGAGATAACGGTTGCCCCTCGTCATCCCCACGAAGGTGGGGACCCAGGGATGGAAGGGCGCTGTGTTTCATGGCTCTGGGTTCCCGCCTGCGCGGGAATGACGAGGGTAAGACTGCCTTCAAAACCCTCTCTTCCCCGACCCTGAATCAAGTTCAGGACAGGCTCCGGTCGGGGCCCAGAGCCGTCAAGCGCCGTATTCTATGATCTCTGGGTCCCGACCTACGTCGGGAAAGAGGGAGAGTTTCGCCGAGAAAGAGAGAGAACACTCCCACCTAAGCCGGCTCCAGCACACTCACATTGTCGGCCAGGTGGTGGGGTGAGGTGGTGCCTGGGATGACCACGATGTTGGGGGAGCGTTTCAGCAGCCAGCTCAGCGCCTGGCGCGGATCAAGCCGGGCACCGCGGGCCATCGGGCTGGCCCCCAGCGGGCCATAGGGGATGAAGGCGATGCCGCGCTGGGCGGTGAAATCGACCAGGTCATCATCCCCGGTTTCAGCGCTGTTGAAGCGGTTCTGGACGCTGGCGATCGGCGCGACGCTCAAAGCGCGCTCCAGCTCTTCGCGGCGCACATTCGACAGGCCGATCTGGGCGATGCGTCCGTCGGCTTGGGCTTCGGCCAGGGCGGCCACAGATACCTCGATCGGTGTGCGCGGATCGACCCGGTGCAGCTGGAACAGATCAATCTGGTCCCGGCGCAGATTGACTAGGGCGTCGTCGATCTCCCGCAACAAGGTGTCGCGTGATCCGTCGATCGTAATGCGCCCGGCTTCCGGCTTATCGACGCCGCCCTTGGTGGCGATGAAGACATCGCGCCCTTCAAGGGCTTCCCCCACCAGCCGGTCGGCGTGAAGCGGTCCATAGGCGCGGGCGCTATCGAACACCTCCACACCCAAATCAGCGGCCTGGCGTAACAGGGCCAGCCCGGCGTCCCAGTCTTCATACGGGCCGAAATTGCCCGGCTGACCGGTCAGGCGCATCGCGCCATAGCCCAGGCGGTTGACCCGGCGGCCATCGGCAAAGGTGAATTCTGTCTGTGCGTGTGTCATGGGGATGATCCTCTTATGCGGGCGGCCCAGTGCCGCTGTCGAGCTGGAAGATGGGCCATCGCCATGAAATACGGTAGACGCGTGATATAAGCTTTAGTTATACGTTATACGCATGGCAAAATCTTCAGACCGTCTGACCCTGCTGGCCAGTTTTGTGCGCATTGTGGAGCGCGGCTCCATCAGTGCAGCCGCGCGCGATCTGGGTTTGAGCCAGGCCTCGGCCAGCCGGCAGCTGGCGGCGTTGGAAGCGCGCCTGGGTGCGCAGCTCATCCAGCGGACCACGCATAATCTGTCCTTGACCCCAGCCGGTGAGGCCTGCCTGGCCGATGCCCGCAGCCTGCTGCAGGGCTGGGATGCCTTGGCCGAACGGTTGAATGAGGAGGGCCATCTCAAAGGCCGTCTGAAAGTGATCGCGCCGGTGGCCCTGGGGCAGGGGGTTTTGGCCGATATCGCCCTGGGTTTTGCGGCCCGCCACCGCGAGCTTCAGCTCGATTGGAGGCTCAGCGATGATCCGGTCCGCTTTGCCGAAGAAGGCTGTGATCTATGGATCCGGGTCGGACCGATTGACGACGACACGCTGATTGTCCGCCCGCTGGGGCAGATTGAACGCCTGGTCGTGGGGGTGCCCGAGTGCGTCAAAGACCCGGTGCCGCGCGACCCGCGCGCGCTGGGCCAGGACCGCTTTATTGCCGTGGCCCCCTTTGAAGGCGGGCAGATCGACCTCACACACACCGATGGGCGGGCCCAAACCCTGCGCCCGCCGGTGGCGCTGACCACCAGCAATATTCTCACCGCCCATCGCGCCGTGCTGGCCGGCGCGGGATTGGCGGTCATGCCGCGCTGGCTGGTGGCCGAGGCGCTGGCGCAAGGCCAGCTGGTGGATGTCTTGCCGCAATGGCGCGCAGCGCAGCTCCCGCTCCAACTGGCCTATCTGCCCGCCCATCGCCAGACCCGCCGGCTGCGCGCCTTCCTGGATTATCTGGCAGAGGCCAAACCCCAAATCCCTGGCCTGATCTGAGCGACGCGCAAGAATCTTCAAAACTCGCGCAAGACTATCCAATCGCCTGACGCAGGGCTCTGGCAGTGTTCTCCATGAAGCGGGCAGCACAACGCTGTCCTGAAAGACATCAGGAGACGACATTATGGAAAAGGTCGATTTCAACAGCGCAGGCATTCAGTTGGTGGGTGATGTTTATGGCGGAGGTGAAGGCCGCCGACCGGCCGTGGCGATCATTGGCCCGATGACCTATCAGAAAGAGCAGGCCTCCACCCAATATGCCCGCCGCCTGGCCGAGCAAGGCTTTGTGGCGTTAGCATATGACAGCCGGTATCGCGGCGAAAGTGGCGGGGCACCGCGCGCCTGGGAGAACCCGGCCCACAAAGTGGAAGACCTGAAAGCCGCCGTCGACTATCTGCGCTCGCGCGATGACGTCGAGTCTGACCAGATCTCGATCCTGGCCATCTGCCAAGGCAGCTCCATCGCCTTCCGGGCCGCCGCCGAGCTGGCCGGCGTCAAAGCGCTGGCGACCATTGCCGGTCATTATCGCGATGCGCAAGGTGATATTGAATGGCTGGGCGAAGACGGCTTTGCCGCCCGCCTGGCCCAGGGTGAAGCGGCTAAAGCCAAGTATGAAGCCAGCGGTGACGTGGACTATGTCAAAGCCTCCGACCCCGTTGACATGAATGTCGGCATGCCCGGGGGCTTCGTCTTTGACTGGTACGGACCCTGGGCTGAGCGTGGTCAATGGGAAAACCGCTATGCGGTGATGAGCGACGCGGACCTGCTGCACTATGAAAGCCTGAGCGCGGCGAAGACGATGACCACTCCCTGGCTGATGATTCACGGCGATAACTGCTTCCTGCCCAGCGCCGCGCGCCGTCATATGGAGGCCGTCCCCGCCGAGCTGTCGACCAAGACGGTCTGGGACGACACGCCTCACCTGGCCTATTACGACCAGCCCGATGCCATCGACCGGGCGATGACAGAGGTTGTCGCGTGGTTCAACGCCTAAGCGCTGACAAAGCTTGATCTCAGGACGGGCCACCCACGCCGGGTGGCCCGTTTCTGTATTGAGTTCAATGACAAAGCCCATCGCGCAAGAATCTTCAAAACTCGCGCAAGACTATCCAATCGCGCCGCCCTTCGCTGCGGCATTGTCTCTTCAACGGTCGGCGCTGCTGGCCTTCCATCAAGAGGAGACACGCTTATGACCGATCTTGTTAAAACCGCCGCGTCCGCGGCCGCTCTGATCACCGCCACGTCGGGCGCGCATGCGGCTGAGAGCCTGCGCGTGACCTTTGAAAGCCAGGGCGAAACCCTGGTGGGTACGCTCTACCTGCCCAGCGATCATCGCGCTGGCGAGCCGTTGAACGCCATCGTGGTGACCGGGGCCTGGACCACGGTGAAGGAGCAAATGCCGGCGACCTATGCCGAAGCGCTGGCCGACCGGGGCTATGCCGCCCTGGCCTTCGACTTCCGCGGCTGGGGGGAAAGCGACGGCGCGCCGCGCCAGCTGGAAGACCCGACCCGCAAGATTGAAGATATCGTGGCCGCCGCCAGCTTTTTAAGCGCAAGGCCGGAGATTGATACGGTGGGCGGGCTAGGGATTTGCGCCAGCGCCGGATATATGGTCGAGGCCTCGATCCGCTCTGACGCCATCCAGTCGGTGGGCCTGGTGGCCCCCTGGCTCCATGACGCGGCCATTGTCGATGCGGTCTATGGCGGACCTGAGGCTGTGGCCGGCCTGATTGCAACCGGTCGCGAGGCCGAAGCGCATTTTGCTGAGACGGGCGAGGAGCGCCTGATCCCGGCGGCCAGCGACACCGATCCCACCGCGCTGATGGGCGATGCGGCTTACTATGTGGACCCCGAACGCGGGGCCATTGCGGACTATGTCAACCAGTTCAACCTGGCGTCCTGGGAAGGCTGGCTGACATTTGACGCCTTGGCTCTGGCCCCTCAAGTGACCAACCCGCTCTTGCTGGTGCATTCCGACGCTGCGGCCATCCCGCACGGGGCCCACGCCTTCGAAGCGGCCAGTGAAACCACCCGCGGGGTCTGGTTTGACGGGGTGACCCAGTTCGACTTCTACGACCAGCCCGACGCGGTCACCGCCGCCAGCGACGCGGTCGCGGCCCATTTCGACGCCACGCTGTAAGGGGAGGGGATGATGATCGATCCTATTGCCACGCTCGCCGCCGGGGCTGCGCTGACACTG
>JANQMI010000078.1 GCA_028280165.1 Oceanicaulis sp.
TGACGGAGTTTTCGCCCTCTGGCGGGCTAGCCCCGGGCCTGGCCCTGACCTGGCGCAGCGACGACGCGCGCACTTGGCGCTTCACCCTGCGGGACGGGCTGGTCTGGTCCGATGGGGCTCCGCTGACGGCCGAGGATGTGGTGTGGACCGCCCAGCGCATTCTCGACCCGTCGACCGGGTTTGCCGAACAAGGTGACTTCTTTGCGGTCATCAATGCCCGCGCCGCGCTGAGGGGGGAGGTTCCCCCTGAAGCGATTGGCGTCACCGCACCGGATCTGCGCACGGTGGAGTTCCGTCTGGATCGCCCGGTGGCGCTGTTCCCAGTGCTGATGCGAGAATTCTACCCGCTCCCCCGCCATGTGGTGGCCCCGGACCCCGATCGCTGGACCCAGCCGGAAAGCTGGGTGTCGGCCGGGCCTTATGTCTTGGAAGATCGCAGCGCGATGACGTTTCTGTTGCGGCGCAATCCGATGTTCGCCGCGGCGGCCAGCGTGTCGATCGACCAAATCTCGGTCAATGTCATCGAAGATGCCGCGGCGCGGGCGCGCCGTTTCAGAGCCGGCGATTTCGACCTGGCCGACCGGCCACCCTCCGACCAGATCGGCTTTATGCGTAACCGGCTGGGCGATCAGCTGGCGGCCTTCCCGGCCCCGATCCTGACTTATCTGAAGGTCAATTGCGCCCAGCCTCACCTGAGCGATCCGCGCGTGCGCCGCGCTTTGTCCCTGGCGGCCGATCGCAACCGGACCAATGTTCAATTCTTTAATGGCGAAGGTGTGCCGACGGACCGGGTCATTCCCGATGCGGAGGCCCCGCCGCCAGAGCGCAACCTGGTTGAAGCCGCTCAGCTGCTTGCGGGCGCCGGTTATGGTCCCGACAACCCGCTTGAGATCAACCTGCGCGCCACGGTTGGGGACCGGGACCGTGTGGCGGTGGCCCTGATGGATGATTGGGCCGAAATCGGTGTCCAAACGCGCTTGCTGGCCAGCTATCCTTTGGACCTCTATCAAGCCGTGGATGGCGGCGATTTCGACCTGGCCCTGGCCCGGTTTAATCGCGGCTTGAAAGTCGATCCCGAATTTATGATCCAGCCCTTCACCGAAGACGGATTTGCCGACAACACGCGCTGGACCGGCCCACAGCGCAGCGCCTTTGACGCGCGGATCGATGCGGCCAGTGCCATTATCGAAGGCGAGGACCGGCTGGTGGCCCTGAAGGCCGCTGAGCAGATTTTCCTGCAAGAGATGAGCTCCATCCCGCTGCTGTTTGAACGCGCCTATTGGATGGTGGGCAGCCGTGTGCGCTACAACACCGCCATCCCGCCCCAGCTCTGGCGGGATTTGGCGTTGTCATGAGTTTCGTCAGCCGGTCAGACTGGCTGGAGCGCTGGCGCACCGATCTGAGAACGGCAGGGCTGAAGCCCGATGATGCGCTGGGCCGAAAGCTGATCGCCCGCCATGGTCAATTCTGGCGGCGCTATCACGGGCTGTCTCACCTGAACTTCCTATTCGGTGAAATCGACGCCCTGCGCGACCAGATCACCGATCTGGATCGCCTGGTATTCGCCACCTGGTTCCATGACGCGATCTATATCACCTGGCGCAAGGACAATGAGGCCAGGAGCGCAGCGTGGGCAGAAGCCGCCCTCGCCTCGCTTGGAGCCCGCGACACGCTTGTCACAAAGGTCGGAACCCTGATCCGACTGACTGCGAACCATGCCGACGGGGGCACGGACCACGACGACAATCTCTTCCTGGACATGGACTGCGCCATCCTGGGTGCACCGCCAGACATCTACGCCCAATACGCCAAAGGCGTGCGCGCCGAATATGGATGGGTCCCCGGCGGGCGCTATCGAGCGGGCCGCAAAGCCTTTCTGGAAAGCCAGCTGGCACGCGAGCCGCTCTTTCTGACCGACGTGTACGAAGCGCGGTATGGGGCGCAGGCGCGGGCGAATATGCGGGCGGAGGTGGAGAGCTTGTAGTTCCCCCTCGCCAAACGCCTTCGTTCACGCTACACGACCCTCTCAGCAGAAAAGATGACTCGCCCGCCCCTGAAGCGCCCTTCGCTTCGGGGATTGCGCGTGCGTGAGTGAAGCGAAAAAAGGCTGGTCCATGCCCAAGCGTACTGACATCCAATCCATCCTGATTATTGGGGCCGGTCCGATCGTGATCGGCCAGGCGTGTGAGTTCGACTACTCTGGCACCCAGGCGGTCAAGGCCCTGAAAGAAGAAGGATATCGGGTCATCCTGGTGAACTCGAACCCGGCCACGATCATGACCGATCCGGGCTTGGCGGATGCGACCTATATCGAGCCGATCACCGCGGACATGGTCACCAAGGTGATCGAGAAAGAGCGCCCCGACGCCCTGCTACCCACCATGGGCGGGCAGACGGCGCTGAATTGTGCGCTCGATCTGGATCGCCTGGGCGTCCTAGAAAAATACGGCGTAGAAATGATCGGCGCGAAAGCCGATGTCATCGACAAGGCCGAAAACCGCGAGCGTTTCCGCAATGCGATGGACGAGATCGGCTTGGAAAGCCCGCGCCCCATCACCGTGAACACCATGGAAGAGGCCGAAGACGCGCTGGCTGAGCTGGGCCTGCCGGTGGTGATCCGCCCGAGCTTCACCATGGGCGGTACCGGGGGCGGCATCGCCTATAATGTGGCCGAATTCCGCGACATCGTCTCGGCCGGGCTTTACGCCTCGCGCACCACCGAAGTGCTGATCGAAGAAAGCGTGCTGGGTTGGAAAGAGTATGAGATGGAGGTCGTTCGCGATAAGAATGACAACTGCATCATCATCTGCTCGATCGAGAATATCGACCCGATGGGCGTGCATACCGGCGACAGCATCACCGTCGCCCCGGCCCTGACTCTGACCGATAAAGAATACCAGCGCATGCGCACCGCCTCCTTAAGTGTGCTGCGCGAGATCGGTGTGGAGACAGGCGGGTCCAACGTCCAGTTCGCGGTTGACCCGAAAACCGGTCGCATGGTTGTCATTGAGATGAACCCGCGCGTGTCGCGGTCGTCAGCGCTGGCTTCGAAAGCCACAGGCTTTCCCATTGCCAAGGTCGCAGCCAAGCTGGCGGTGGGTTACACGCTCGATGAGATCGACAATGAGATCACCGGCGGCGCGACACCGGCCAGCTTTGAGCCAACCATCGATTATGTCGTTACCAAAATCCCGCGTTTTGCGTTTGAGAAATACCCCGGGGCCGAGGCCTATCTGACCACATCGATGAAATCGGTGGGTGAAGCCATGGCCATGGGCCGCAGCTTTGCGGAGTCCGTTCAAAAAGCGCTGCGCAGCCTGGAAACCGGCCTGACAGGCTTTGACGAGATTGATGTGGAGGGTCTGGACACTGCGCAAAGCAGCCAAACCCGGCGCGAAGCGGTCCTGGCCGCCCTGTCCCAGCCCACGCCGGACCGCCTGCGCATTATCGCTCAGGCTTTCCGTGAAGGTTTGACCGTCGATGAGATCTTCGCCGCCTGTTCCTATGAGCCCTGGTTCCTGCGCCAGATCGAAGACATCGTGGAGGCCGAAGAACAAGTCCGCCTCATGGGCTTGCCCGATGATGCAGAGGCGTTGCGCGCCCTCAAAGCCATGGGCTTTTCCGATGCCCGCTTGGCCACGCTCACAGGCAATGACGAAGCCGGCGTGAAAGCGCTACGCCAGCGCCTGAATGTGCGCCCGGTGTTTAAGCGTGTGGATACCTGCGCGGCGGAGTTCGCCAGCGCCACGCCCTATATGTATTCCAGCTATGAGCCGGGCGGGGAATGCGAAAGCGAGCCCACGGACCGTAAGAAAGCCATCATCCTGGGCGGCGGCCCGAACCGGATCGGCCAGGGCATCGAATTCGATTATTGCTGCTGCCATGCCGCCTTCGCGTTTGAAGAGATGGGCATTGAGTCCATCATGGTGAACTGCAACCCCGAAACGGTCTCAACCGACTATGACACCGCCGACCGGCTATATTTCGAGCCACTCACGGCTGAAGACGTGCTGGAGCTGATCGAAACCGAACAGGCCAAGGGCGAGCTTCTCGGCGTTGTGGTCCAATATGGCGGTCAAACGCCGCTGAAGCTGTCCGCCGACCTGGAAGCGGCGGGCGTGCCGATCCTGGGCACCTCACCGGATGCGATTGATCTGGCTGAAGACCGCGAGCGCTTCAAAGCGCTGCTCGATGAGCTCGGCCTGAAACAGCCGCCCAACGCCATTGCCCGCTCTGAAGCCGAAGCCACGGTGGCGGCCAAACAGCTGGGCTTTCCGCTGGTCTTACGCCCCAGCCACGTGCTGGGCGGTCGCGGGATGGAAATCGTGCGCGATCCGGAGGGCTTTGACCGCTATATCCGCGAGGCGGTCCACGTCTCCGGGTCCGCCCCGCTTTTGCTCGACCGCTATCTCGCAGACGCCTCTGAAATCGACGTCGATGCGGTTTGCGATGGAGAGGATGTCTGGGTGGCCGGCGTCATGGAGCATATCGAAGAAGCCGGCGTTCACTCCGGCGACAGCGCCTGCTCGCTGCCGCCCCATTCGCTGTCCAAAGACATTGTCGAGGAATTGCGCCGCGAGACCGTGGCGCTGGCCAAGGCGATTGGCGTGAAGGGGCTAATGAATGTGCAATTTGCGGTTAAGGACGGCGAAGTCTTCCTGATTGAAGTCAATCCGCGCGCCAGCCGGACCGTGCCTTTTGTGGCCAAGACCATTGGGGCTCCGGTGGCCAAGCTCGCCGCCAAGGTGATGGCCGGGGCCAAGCTGAAAGATCTCGACACGCCCAGCGATGAGCCCGGCCATATGGCGGTCAAAGAAGCGGTGATGCCGTTTGCCCGCTTCCCTGGCGTTGACCCGGTACTCGGCCCGGAAATGCGCTCCACCGGTGAAGTCATGGGGATTGATGCCCGCTTTGAAAGCGCCTTCGCCAAGGCTGAGCTCGGGGCGAGCATCCAGCTGCCCACGCAAGGCACGGTCTTTGTGTCGCTCAAGGAGAGCGACAAGGCGGCCATGGTTGAGCCTTGCCGGCAATTGACCGCGCTTGGGTTCAGACTATTGGCCACCGGAGGCACCGCGCAGATATTGATGGACGCCGGGGTGGCCGTGGAAAAGGTCAACAAGGTCCACGAGGGCCGGCCCCATATCGTCGATGCCATCACCAATGGCGACGTCCAGCTGATCTTCAACACGACCGAAGGCCGACAGTCACTGTTTGACAGCTATTCCATCCGCCGCACCGCGCTGGAAATGAAGGTTCCGTGCTACACCACCGCCAGTGCAGCGCGGGCCTCGATCAAGTCCATCGCGGCGATTGATGCAGGCAAACTTGAACCGAGAAGCTTGCAATCCTATTCTACAGGTTCGGCGCGCGGTTGAAGAGAACCGGCATCGCCGCGCTACAACAAGAATAAAGCGTCGGATTTCAATGCAGAAGATACCTATGACCGCCGAGGGCCATAAGGCGCTCGACGAAGAACTTAAACACCTCAAATCTGTTGAGCGCCCGGCTGTGATCGCGGCGATTGCAGAAGCACGCGAGCACGGCGATCTGTCCGAGAACGCCGAGTATCATGCCGCCAAAGAGCGCCAGGGCTGGATTGAAGGCCGCGTGCAGGAGTTGGAAGACAAAATCGCCCGCGCCCAGGTCATCGACACCACCAAAATGAGCGGTGACACGATCAAGTTCGGGGCCACTGTCACGGTGGTCGACGAAGATACCGATCAGGAAAGCACGTATAAAATCGTCGGTGACGACGAGGCGGACGTGAAGGACGGCAAAATCTCGCTGTCCTCTCCGATCGCGCGCTCCATGATCAACAAGGAAGTTGGCGACGTGGTGGAAGTCAACGCACCGGGCGGCACCAAAAGCTATGAGATTTTGAACGTGGCCTGGGTGTAGCCCGCCACTGCGAAACTCTGATACCAAACGTGAAGCGCCGGAGCCATCGCTCCGGCGCTTCTTGTTTGCACCACACGCAACCAGATTCGGGGCTAATTTGCGGGTGTTGCAAGACCTGGCAGATAATCCACGGGATTGCGGCGCTCACCGTTTTGGCGCACCTCAACATGCAGGTGGGGGCCGGTGCTCAGTCCGGTATTACCCACGGTGGCGAAGATTTGACCCGCCTCGACCCGGTCACCGCGGTTAAACATCGAGCCGCTCAAATGCGCATAAATCGTTGTCCAGCCGCCCCCGTGGTCGATCTCGACCACATAGCCCCAATTGCCGTTGCCGCGAAATTCGTCACCCGAATAAGTAATCACACCAGACGCCGGGGCCCGGATCGGCGTACCCAGCGGAGCGGCGATGTCGTGCCCGCCATGGAAAGGCGGCACATCCAGCCCCTCAATCACACGCGGGCCGAAGCCGGAAGTGTTCCGCCCTTCCAGGATCACCTCTGTGAAGTCCGGCTCTTGAAGGTGGCCATTGGCCTGGGCCGCCTGAACGCCGCTCAGCAGCGACACAGCGATGCCCAGCGTCAGCATACGCGCGAGTGTCCGGCGCTTCCTGGGTTTCGGGGTCGGAGTTAGAATTGAGGTCAGTCGCATTTCGATGGCCTTTCGAGGCGCTACGCCGAAACCAACAACCGAACTCGACCCCGAATTCGAACCGGCTGCATCAAGCAGCGCGCGGGCGTAGAGACGCGCGCTGCGACTTCTGGGCCCGGCAAGCGACCGGCGGTCACAGTCCAGCTCCGCAGCCAGACGGCGCCGATGCTCCACGGCAAACACAAAGGGATTGAACCACAGCGCAACACCAATCAGACGCGCCAGACACAACATCAAAACGTCAAACCGGGCGATATGAGCCAGCTCATGGCGGATAATCTGATCGCAGGCGGGCGAGGACAGCGCCGCGGCGTTCAGATAGAGCCGCGTGTGAATCAGGCCTGTAACGATGACGGGCCCGGCATGGGTGTGAATCCCGGCTGGATTGACGCCCATCTCGGCGGCCAGCGCACGCACTCGAGCCTGCAGCTGCGCCCCCGCTGGATCGGCCTCGGCTGTCATTTGACTGAGACGATAGGACTTCCAGAGCTCATTTCCGCCACGGATCAGCGCGCCCACACCCCAGATCGCGACACCCAGCACCGCCCAATCGACGGCTGCGACGGGATCGGAGGCCACGCGCGTCCCAACCCCCGGCAGGGTTTGCGCCACGCCCAGAACGGGCATGAGCGGGTCAAGCGCGGTCGGCGCGCTGAGCGCGAGCCACGGAAGCACGGGCGCCAGGCCGAGCGGCAGCACGATCAGGATCAGAGCCATTGTCCAATAGCCCGCCTCGTGGGCCGCCTTGCGTCCAGCCAGCAGAGCCAGCGCGGCAATCGGCAGGGTCAGTGCCAGGGCGAACAGCCAAGCCTGTGCGGTCATGGTGCATCCTCGCCTTCGCTGTCACCGCCGCTGCGCGCCAGCAACTGCTCCAACTCTTCAAGCTCGGCCGCATCCAGGATCGGGCTATCGGCAAACGCAGCCGCCGGCAAAGGTGCATCCAAGTCAAAAACCTGCGCAGAAAAGCTGCGCACCATCATATTGAGCACCGCCGTCTTGCTGGCCTTTGGACTGAAGACCGTCAGGCCGTGGACCTGCCCGCGCTCCACCAGGCCCTTTTCCACCATGCGCGTGATCAGCGTGCGTGTGGTGGAATAGGACCAGCCCGCCGCCGCACCCACATCATCATGCAATTCGCGCGCGCTGCGCGGGGCGGTTTTCCAGAGCGACTTCAACACGCTCAATTCTGAAGGGCTAGGCTTTTCCATCGATCCACGTTTCTCGCACGTCACAGACTTGCTACATCTGTAGCGTATCTGTGATATCTGTCAACCTGCTCACCTGGCTGGCTTGACGCGATACGCGCATCGACCAGTGTGGGGCCATGAACGCGCGCACCTGTTTTGTGGTCTCCGATGGCCGACGTGGCATTGAGAACCAGGCCCTTGGACTGGCCGAGGCGATCGCGCGCCGTGTGCCGCTTCAGCTCAACCCCATCCATCTTCCGCGCGAAGGCGCAATCCCGGTACCAAGCGACCACCAGCCGGATCTGTGGATTGGCTGTGGACGGGCCGCCGTACGGGCCGCTGAAACCCATCGCAAGGCCTTCCCAAACGCCCTGATGGTCTATGTTCAAGCCCCACGGTCCCAAGCCCATGTCTTCGATCTGATCGTCGCCCCACGCCATGACCGGATCAGCGGAAAGACTGTGCTGAGCATTATCGGATCCCCGAACCGGGTGACCCCGACTTTGCTGGACAAGGCCCTCGCCGAGTTCGACGCGGAGCTGAATAGGCTGCCAGGGCCGCGCGCCGCTGTGCTGTTGGGCGGAGACAGCAGGCATCACCATTTCACCGATACCACCTGCGCAAACCTGCTGAGCACTGTGGAGCGCATACGCACCCAAGCCGGCTCCATGATGATCACGACCAGCCGGCGCACACCCCAGGCGCTGACAGACACGCTGCAAGAACGCTATGGCTGGTCTGATCAGGTCTGGATCCACGCCGGCGACGGCCCCAATCCCTACTTTGCCTTCTTAGCGGGCGCAGACTGGATCTGCGTCAGCGAAGACTCCACGAATATGCTGTGTGAAGCCGCAACGACAGGAAAGCCGGTCTACCGGCTTGCGGTGGAGGCAAAGCCGAGCAAGTTTGACCGCCTCTACGCTCAACTCCAAGGCAGTGGCGCGGTGCGACCCTTCTTGGGCAGGTTGGAGCAATGGAGCTATGCCCCGCTTCACGAAACCGAGAGGGCGGCGGATGCTGTGCTTGAAATCATGGCGGCGCGCGCCGAGATGTGATCGAAGCATCAGCCCGGACGCGACGCGCGCCGGGGAATCTTATACAAGGCGGGTTTGGCCCGCCCCAATGAGCCGTTAAGGAGGCCCGACCATGGCCGAGACTCGTCATGCCAAGCTGGTGATTATTGGATCCGGCGCTGCTGGCTATACTGCTGCGATCTACGCGGCCCGCGCCATGATTGAGCCGGTTCTGATTTCCGGCATGCAGCCGGGCGGCCAGCTGACCATCACGACCGAGGTGGAGAATTATCCAGGCTTTGCGGACGTTATCCAGGGTCCATGGTTGATGGATCAGATGAAAGCCCAGGCGGAACATGTCGGCACCGAGATCATCGACGACCTGGTGGTCAAAGCCGACCTGTCCAAGCGCCCGTTCACGATGACGCTGGACATCGGCAAGGTCTTCACCGCCGATGCGGTCATCATCGCCACCGGGGCCAGCGCGAAATGGCTGGGCCTTGAATGTGAGCAGACTTTTGCAGGCGGCGGCATCTCGGCGTGTGCGACGTGTGACGGCTTCTTCTATCGCGGCAAGGAAGTTGTTGTTGTGGGCGGTGGCAATACCGCCGTTGAAGAAGCGCTCTACCTGTCCAATCTGGCCTCCAAGGTCACGCTGGTGCACCGGCGCGACAGCTTGCGCGCTGAAAAAATCATGCAGGACCGCTTGTTCAAGAAGGCCAATGTCGAAGTGGTCTGGGACAGCACGCTGGAAGACATTGCAGGCCAGACCAAACCCTTCCCGGTGGTCGAGGCCGTGCATCTGAAGAATGTCAAAACCGGCGAGATCACCGAACGCAAGGCCGACGGCGTGTTCATCGCCATTGGCCACGCGCCGGCCACCGAGTTGTTCACCGGCCAACTGGAGATGAAAGAGGGCAATTATCTGGTCACCGAACCGGATTCCACAGCCACCTCCATCCCCGGCGTCTTTGCTGCCGGTGATGTTACCGACGACAAGTATCGCCAGGCGGTGACCGCAGCCGGCATGGGCTGCATGGCCGCATTGGAGACCGAACGCTTCCTGGCCGAACAAGAGGCCATGGCTGACGCGGAAGAAAGCGCGGCCTAAAACCTAAGCGTGACGAAAATTTCATAGCTGTGTAAGAACCAGCTCATGGGTTGGTTCGTATAGACGAGCGACACTGTTTCTCTGGGGGAGCCCGAACATGCCTGCCATTAAGCGTACGACATCGCTGCTGACCGCTTCGCTTGCGGCGATTTTCCTGGCCGCAGCCCCGACTGCCATGGCTCAGGATGCCAATGAATTCGCCCGCTATGAGGCGTTTGATGAAGACAGCACGATCCGCATCGACTATGGCGCGTTCGACGACATCCTGGGAGGTATGGTGTTTGAGGTGGGCCGATCCGACCGCATCCCGGGTCGCGGAACTCGCACCCAGCGCACCGGCACCCGGATTAGCCTGGAAAACACTTCGCGCTATCGCTACGAGGCCAACCGCCTGGTGCTGCATACGCTCAATGACGAGCAAAAGTCGGTTATTTCAGAGTATCGCGCCGAGCTGGAGCGGATTCCATCCGCGATCGATCTGTCGCGCCTAAGCTCTAACGAGCAGCTGGCCTACTGGCTGAACCTGCACAATATCGTCGTCATCGACGAGCTGGCCAAGCGCTACCCCATCCGCAATCTGAACCGCTGGCGGATTGACGGCGAACCTTACCTCGATGCCAAGATCATCATGGTCAATGGCCATCGCATCAGCCTCAATGACATCCGGTTCAACATTGTTGGGGCCAACTGGCCGGACATGCGGGTCATGTATGGCTTCTTCTCCGGTGCGGTGGGCGGCCCGACCCTGCAGGGTGAAGCCTTTACCGGTCGCCGCGTTTGGAGCGAGCTGGAAGCCAATGCGCGTGAATACGTCAATTCGCTGCGCGGGGTGGAAGATGCCCGCTTCGGCTTCCGCATCTCTCCGATGTTTGAAGAATGGCGTGAGGTGATGTTCCAGGACTGGCCGCAAGATCTGCGCCTGCATCTGAACGCCTTCGCCGAATCCCAGGCCGGAAACACGATTGCCGCCAGCGATGAGCCCAACTTCCTTCGCTATGACTGGTCGATCGCTGACTTGACCAATGGTGTGGGCCAATGCGGCGGAGCCGGGACCTTCAACGTGCAGACCACGTCGAACGAAATGGGTCTGACCGGTCAAAATCCGTGTGGCACGCTGCCACAACATGCTCAGGAATTTGTCGGTGTCGTCATCGAGCGCCGTCTGGAATTCCTGCGCTCGGGTCGTATGGGCTCGGTGACCATCCGTGACATCGAAACCGATGACGAGGGCGAACGCCCGGGCCGCCGCGTCGATCTGGATGGTGAGGCCGTCACCGAAGAGCCATCGCGCTAAACCTTCGAAACCCTTGGCGGACTGAGTGCCGCGCGCTACTCAGTCCGCCATGGATGATCTGACCGCCTCCGCTACAGCGCCCGCCCTCGCCCTGAAAATGCGCGACATTGCGTTTGCATATGCGCGAACGCAGCCTCCGGTCATCGCTTTGGCGCAGTTGGATGTAAGAGCCGGCGAACGCCTCTTCCTGCGCGGGGCCAGCGGCTCGGGCAAGTCCACCCTGCTGGGTCTGATTGCCGGCATTCTGTCGCCGCAGGCCGGGACGATCGAGGTCCTCGGCGAACACCCACAGCAGATGAGCGCATCGAAGCGTGACGGCTTTCGCGCCGAACGTCTGGGCGTCATCTTCCAGATTTTCAACCTTTTGCCCTATCTGCCGGTGGGCGCGAACGTGACCCTGCCCTGCCGGTTCAGCGCCGCGCGCGCCAAGGCGGCGGATGCCGCAGGCGGGATCGACACAGAAGCCAAGCGCCTGCTGAGCCGCCTCGGCCTTGAGGCTGATAGCGTGTGGTCGAAGCGGTCCACCGACTTGTCTGTCGGCCAGCAGCAGCGCGTGGCGGCCGCGCGCGCACTAATCGGACGGCCAGGCCTGATCCTGGCCGATGAGCCCACCAGCGCGCTCGATGCCAATAGCCGCGATGCCTTTATCCAGCTCCTGACCGAAGAATGCGATGCCGCGGGCGCGGCGCTGATTTTTGTCAGCCACGATGCAGCACTGGCCTCGCATTTCGATCGCGGGCTTGATCTGGCGGATATCAATACCGCGATGGAGACGGCGTAATGGCGCGCTTTCCCATCCTGACGCTCGCTTTGCGGTCCATATCCAACCGGGCCGGGACCGCGCTGTTGACCATTTTGACCGTCGCCATTTCGGTCACGCTTTTCCTGACCGTCGAGAAAGTGCGCCACGGCGCGCGCGCCAGTTTTGAGAACACCATCTCAGGCGTGGACCTGATTGTTGGCGCGCGATCCAGTTCGGTAAACCTGTTGCTTTATTCGGTATTTCATATCGGCGACGCCACCAACAACATCACCTGGGACAGCTATCAGGCCGTGGCCAATGCCCCGGGCGTAGCCTGGACCGTGCCGATCAGCCTGGGCGATAGCCATCGCGGCTATCGTGTGGTGGGGACCACGCCGGCCTATTTCGAGCATTATCAATATGGCGGGGGACGCGCGCTCGTCTTTGCTGAAGGGCGCAGCTTCGAAACCCTGTTTGAAACCGTGATTGGCGCAGAAGTGGCGCGGGCATTGGGCTATCAGCTGGGCGAAGAGATCATCGTCGCCCATGGCACCGGGGCGGTCAGCTTTATCGAGCACGACAATAATCCTTTCACCATCACCGGCATCCTGGCTCCAACCGGGACGCCCATGGATCGGTCGGTTTTGGTCAGCCTTGAAGCGATTGAAGCGATCCATCTGGAAGGCCCAACCGGCGCAGGCACTGGCCTGTCGGTCGAAGAGCTGGAGGCGATGGACCTGACTCCCAATGCCATCACAGCCTTCTTCGTAGGGCTGGACACTCCAGTCGTGGCGCTGCGCCTTCAGCGCCAGGTGAACACCTATCCCACCGAACCGCTGCAAGCGATCATACCCGGCGTGGCCCTGGCCCAGCTCTGGGGCATAGTGGGCGCGGCTGAGCGCACGCTGGCTGCGGTGGCCGCCTTTGTGGTGCTCACCGGGCTGGTTTCGATCCTCACCGCGGTTTTGACCAGCCTGAATGAACGCCGGCGCGAGATGGCCATCCTGCGGGCTCTGGGCGCGCGGCCTGGGCATATCTTCACCCTGTTGGTCACAGAAAGTGCAGGCCTGGCCCTGGCCGGAGCCCTATTGGGTACGGCGCTGACCTATGCCGGGCTGGCGGGCTTTTCACCGCTTCTGGAAGCGCGCTTTGGCATTTTGCTGCCCACCCTGGTGCCGGGCCTCTATGATTTGGCCATTATCGGGACCGTAACCCTGGCCTCCGCCCTTTTAGGCGCAGGTCCGGCCTGGCGGGCCTATCGCAACTCGCTGGCGGATGGCATGACTATCCGGGTCTAGATTCGCAAGGCTTGGGTGGACGGTGATGGATTGGGATAAGCTCAAAAGCTTTCATGCGGCCGCCGAAGCCGGCTCGCTCACCGGGGCTGCGGAGCTGCTAAACCTGTCCCAATCCGCCGTCAGCCGCCAGATTTCGGCGCTTGAGGCTGATCTGGGCATTAAGCTCTTTCACCGGCATACGCGCGGCTTGCTCCTGACGGAGCCCGGTCGCGTTCTGTTTGAAGCCGCGGTGGAAGTCTCCGCACGCGTGACGCTGGCTGAAGCGCATCTACAAGACCTGCGCGATGAGCCCAGCGGAGCGCTTCGGGTCACCGCCCCCACCGCGCTTGGGGCCATCTGGCTCGCACCCCGCCTGGCGCGCTTCACCGCCGCTTTTCCCCAGATCAAACTCCACCTGCTTTTGGCCGACCATGAGCTTGATGTCGCCAATCTGGAGGCCGATATCGCAATCCGCCCCTGGGCGTCCCGGCAGAATGATTTGATCCAACGCAAGCTGATGGAGGTGGACCAACACCTTTATGGCTCAGAGGCTTACTTTGACCGCAAGGGCGAACCGGAGAGCGAAGCGGCGCTCGACGCCCATGACTTCGTTGCCTACGGGCCCCGCCATCTCGCCCCGATCCCAAAGCTGAACTGGGCCTTGTCGCTGGGCCGGGAAACCAGCGCAGACCTGCGCGACCCGGTGATCGAGGTCAACACCATTGCCGGGATGATCAAAGCCATCGAGGCCGGGATCGGACTGGCCGGCCTGCCCCGCTATGTCGCCCATGAAGATGACAAGCTTGTGCGCGTTCTACCCGACGTGGTGGGCCCGCCCTTCGAGATTTATATGCTTTACCCGCAGGAGCTGCGCGGCTCCCGGCGGGTTGCCGCTTTTGGAGACTTTCTGAAAGCAGAAGCCAAAAGCTGGCGCGACGCCGAGGGTTAGCGCTCGCGACACCCAGAGTAAGCGTCAGTCGATCCGCTCCAATCGACCTTCACGCTTGGAAACATTCTTATAGTCCCACTGGATCGTCCGGCTCTTGTCCAGCCATCGCGCCAGGTCATCGTCCTCGATCTGATCCACATGGGTGTAGCGGATCGACGCGTCTTTGAATTTGCCTGTGCCCGCCTTCAGGCTCGGCTCATCGAAATCAGCACCGCTCCAAAACATCAAGCGGATACAGGATTTGAGCTTACTGTAGCCGACTGTCGGGTTTCCATTCAGAAACCAAACTGGATGGCGATGCCAGATTTTGCTCTCGGCCTCTGGCAATCCTCGATCAATGGCCGATCGCAAGGAGTCGCAAATCGCTCTGTCGTCCGCAGATTGGGCCTCATGAAATTCGGTTATGGTCGCCGGTGCCATGCTCAAACGCCCTTAGCCTGTGAAGGATGACCCTCAACGCCCTGAGTTCAACCGATTAGCGCCGAGAGTGCAAGGACACGGTGGGCGAAGCGGTCCGCTGAAGTCTGCACCGCCTGGAGTAACGCCCCTGATTTTGAACGGCGTTTGTCTACGCCAAAGGCCTAATCTTACTCGCGCAGGCGGCGAGCCGATTGCCGGGCGGCCAGCGCCTGCCCATCGGTCAGGGCCGCATCGGCCGCGGTTTCAAACAGGCGGGCCGCATCGGCGCGCCGGCCTTGCCGCTCACGCAGGCGCGCCAGTCCCAGCGCCGCTTGAAAATGGCTCGGATCAAAAGCCAGGACGCGCTCATAAAGCCCTGCGCCATTGACCGTTTCACCGATCTCAATGAGACAGGCCGCATGGGCCGCCAAGCCGTCCAGATCCCAGGGGCTGGAGGCCACCGCCGCCGCGGTGGGGTCACACGGCCCAGGCATGTCGGGCTCAACCTCGACCAGTGCCGTCTCGCCGGGGACACTGCTGGGATCGACCTCAGTGACCAGCGTGTCCGCCATGGGTTCCAGGTCAGACGGTGCGGTTGGGCTCAAGGGGCGTGGCGTTGAGCGCTGAGGGGCATCGTCGGGCACCGCGGTCGCGATTTGCGCCGCAGCGCCCTCACCCTGACGGGGTTGGGAAATTGGCTCTGGCGATGGGTCGGCGGGCTCGGCGATCGCATACAGTGTCTCGCCGGTCGGCTCGGCCTGTGAGGGGCCGGTAGGCCTCGCCATCGCCGTGTGGGGCGCGGCTGGCTCAGCCTCCGCGACCGGGGCTGCAGGCTGGGTCACGGCATAGGGGTAAGGCCCGCCGGACCAGTCAATTAGGATGCCGCCTTGGCGCAATTCGGCCTGAGCCACCGCAAAGGTGCCTTCAAGGGTGAGGCGTGTTCCCGCCTGGCCCGGCTCGATATCGACGCGGGCAATGCTGCCGTTGACCGCCGGCGTGATGGACCGGGCATTCAAGGCCTGAAACCCAGACAAAGTCAGAGTCAGTCTTCCGCTAGCACTTTGAAAATCCAGGGCTTCAGGCTGGCCTTCAAGCGCGATCCACAGCTGTTGCTCGCCAGCCAGCAGCAGCACATCTGAGACCTCATCAGCATGGGCGACGGGCGCGGCGAAGAGCACAGTCAGGGCAAGAGTAGAACGCAACATCGCCTTCAAATGCCGCGAGTCGGCCCTGTTCGCCTAGCCAAAGCGTGTGTTGGGGGCCAGGGCAAAGCCGGGCGTGCAGACATCATGGGCCAGCGCGCCGAGCACGTCGCCGTCTTCGGTCTCCACGCGCTCATAGAGATAACAGCCTTCACCCGCACTTGGGATGCGGCCTGGAATGAAGCGCGGTGCGCCTTCGCCCGGCTGAGGGCCCGCAGTCTCCGGCACGATAGACCAGGTCGCGCGCCCATTATCCACCCGGCATTCCCACCGCCCGCTTTCGCCATAGTGGTAGCGGATCACCGCCGTCTGGCCTTGCGTTCGGGCATGGACAACGGCACCACCGCCGCGCCGGGCAAAGGCCATGGAGCTTTGATTGCCCGCAGTTTCACAAGCCTCGATCGCACTGAAATAACGAGGTAATTCTTCGCTCCAGCTGGTCACTGGGCCCACTTCGCGCGCACAGCCATCAAACACCAAACGCCCCACGGACACTGTGGCGAAGCGGGCATGCAGCCGCCCGCCCGCCTGGCAGGGTCCAGAGACCATTTCCACGGTCAAATCCACGCCGCGATCGCTTAGACCGCTAAACCGGCGCACCCCGTCCACCAGGAAAGCCGGATCGGTTTCCAAGTCTGCGACCAGCGTCTCGGCCCCGTCCACCGCATGGCGGTACAGCGCCACCACACGGCCATCGCGGTCTTCGAAAATCAGATCCCCGGCAAAGCTTTCGCCATTAATTTGAAAGCCGGCTGTCTCAGGCGGGGCTGGGATTTCTGCGGCCGGGGCGGGCTCGGCGATCTGGAAACCCGAAGTTGGAGCCGGGCTGGTCGTCGCCGAGCAGGCCGCCACCAAAGTGGCGATCGAACCGGCCAGAGCCAGCTTTGAATAGGGTGTCGCCATGGTCAGGATCCCTCTTTCCTGTGCGCTGATCTCGATCATACCCCTGTTGCAAGCGCGAACAATGTTGAAGCGCGCTATGCTTGGCGTATGGCAGGTGATTCTCGGTATAGCTTCTATGAGTTCTTCGCAGGCGGCGGCATGGCCCGGCTGGGGCTAGGCCCCGGATGGGATTGCACTTTTGCCAACGATATCGCCCCGGACAAATGCCACGCCTATATCGAAAACTTCGGTGACGCGACCCTGCGCGTTGGCGACGTGGCGGGGGTAGACGGTGCCGATCTGCCGGGCGAAGCGGATTTAGCCTGGGCGAGCTTTCCGTGCCAGGATTTGTCGCTCGCCGGACCGCGCTCTGGACTGACCGGACGCCGGTCGGGGGTCTTCTATCCCTTCTGGCGGCTGATCCAGACCCTGCAAGCCGAAGGGCGCAATCCCAAGCTGATCGGGCTTGAGAATGTTCCAGGGCTTTTGACCAGCAAATCCGGCACCGACTTCACCGCCCTGTGCCAAAGCCTGGCCGAGGGCGGGTATCGTTTCGGAGCGGTGGAGATCGATGCGCGCTGGTTCCTGCCCCAGTCCCGCCCGCGCCTGTTTATCCTCGCTTTGCGCGAGGATATCGAAGTGCCAGAAGACTTAACGCTCAGCGAAGCGCCGGACCGGCTCTCGCCCTTCCACCCCAAAGCGATCCGCAAGGCGGCGGCGGCCTTGCCCGAGGCCCTGAAAGCGCGCTGGATCTGGTGGGCCCTGCCGGTTCCGCCCGTGCCCAATCAAGTCCTTGAAGACGCGCTGGAACCGGCCAGCGGTGTGCCCTGGCACAGCGGGGCCGAGACCCAGCGCTTTACCGATCTGATGAGCGAAACCCACACCGCCAAGCTGGTCGAGGCGGGCCGCAAGGCCCAGCCCGTTTATGGCGCGCTCTACCGGCGCATGCGCACCCAGGCCGGGCAGAAGCATCAGCGCGCCGAAGTCCGCTTTGACGGGCTAGCCGGATGCCTGCGCACCCCGGGCGGCGGCTCCTCGCGCCAATTCATTGTCGAGGTCGACGGCCAAAGCGTGCGCACCAGGGCCATGACCGCGCGCGAATATGCCCGGCTGATGGGCCTGCCCGACGACTATATCCTGCCGGCCCGCAAGACCACGGCGCTGCATCTGTGCGGCGATGGGGTTGTGGTGAGTGTGGTGGCCTTTTTGCGCACCCATGTCTTTGAGCCGATCCTGGATGAGGCGCGCTCGGCCCCTCTGGCGGCGGAGTAGCCGATGCGCGTGGCGATCATCGGCAGTGGCATCGCCGGGTTGGCCAGCGCCGCCCATCTGGCCCGGGCCGGTCATGAGGTGACCGTGTTTGAGCGGTTTGAAGATCCCAAGCCTCTGGGGGCCGGCTTGCTGCTGCAGCCGTCCGGTCTGGCGGCGCTCGACACCCTTGGGCTGCGCACCCAGGCGGAAGCGCGGGGTGCGCGCGTGACGCGTTTGCTGGGGCGCACGCCCCGCGGACGCACGGTGCTGGATCTGCGCTATGCCGATGGCCGCCCCGGTGATATCGGCATTGGCATCCATCGCGCCAGCCTGTTCCAGCTTTTGCTGACCGCGGCCCAGGACGCCGGAGCCCAATGGCGTACCAGCGCCGGCGTGGTCTGGATTGAAGACATGGACACCCAGCCCCGGCTGTCGCTGGATACCGGTGAAATGACCGAACCCTTCGACCTGGCGCTGGTCAGCGATGGCGCGCACTCCATCCTGCGCCGTCATGTCTGTCCCAATGCGATTGAGCGGGTCTATCCCTGGGGGGCGCTTTGGGCGGTGCGCCCAGACCCGGACGGCCAGCGCGATGGGGAGCTCGATCAGGTCTATGACGGCTGTCGGGTGATGATTGGGCTATTGCCCATTGGCGATGATCCCGCCCATCCCGAGGCCGGACCCTCGGTCAGCTTTTTCTGGTCGCTGCGCACGGATCGGGTGGGGGATTGGCGCAGTGCCGGGCTGCAAGCCTTTAAAGACAGTGTCGCCGGCTATTGGCCGCGCGCGGGCCAGGCCATCGCGGCGGTGGACCAGGCGGAGACTTTTAACGAGGCGCGCTATCTGGATGGGGTCTGCGCACGCTGGCGCAACGGACAGGTCCTGCTGATCGGCGATGCGGCGCATCCCATGAGCCCGCAGCTGGGCCAGGGAGCCAATCTGGCGCTCAGTGATGCTGCGGCGCTGAACGCGGCCTTGGCCGACCATGCCCCCATCACCCGCGCCTTGCCCGCTTATGAGAAGACCCGCCGCCCCACCGTGACCTATTACACCTGGATGAGCCGTTTGCTGACACCGGTTTTCCAGTCCAATTCCACCCTCATCGGCTGGGTGCGCGACCTGGTGTTTGGCCTGACCTGCCGCTTGCCGGTGTTTCGAAACTGGATGGCCTGGACGCTGGCCGGGCGCGGCCGCCTGCCCTGAGGTCCAGCGCGCCTGCAGACAGTCCTGCTGATGCATTGCGCCACGGCGCGCGCTGCGGCACATATCAAATCATGACCTCTACCGCCCCTCGCGATGATCGCCCCGCCCTGTCTGCCCCCGATACCCAGCCGCTTCTGGAGGTGTCGCGCCAACTTGTGGAGCGCGCGCTAAAAGCGGGCGCGGATCAGGCTGAAGCCGGGGTTGCCGAATCCCGCGCGGTGGAAGCCGGTGTTTTGGATGGCAAGCTGGAAACCGTGGAACGCAGCGAAGCCCGCGATGGCGGTCTGCGGGTCCTGATTGGCAAGCGCCAGGCCGGTGTCGCCTTTTCCGACCTGTCAGATGCCGGGCTGGATCTGGCGATCGAACGCGCCATCGCCATGGCCAAGGCCGCGCCTGAAGACCCCTATTGCGGCCTGGTCGACGCCGATCAAATCACCCAGACTCAACCCCATATCGAAACCTATGCGCCCCTGGCGCTGGATGAGGCGGCGCTTGAAACCATCGCTCTGGACATGGAGGCCGCTGCACGCGGCGTCGAGGGCGTGGTCACCACCGCCGGCTGTGGGGCCAGTGGCACCACCAGCGCGTCGGTCTTTGTGGCGTCCAATGGCTTTGAGCGGACCCGGATTGGCTCGCGCGCCGGACTGGGCGTGGCTGCGGTGGCCAAAAACGACACCAGCATGGAGCGCGATTATGACAGTCATCAGTCGCGCCGCCTGATCACCTTAAAAAGCCCGCAGGAGATTGGCCTGTCCGCCGGGGAGCGCGCCATCGCCAAGCTGGACTCCGACAAGCTGGACAGCGGCAAGATGCCGGTGGTCTTCGATAAGCGGGTGTCGTCTACCTTCATCTCTTCCTTGCTGGGCGCGATCTCCGGGCCGTCCATTGCGCGCGGCACCAGCTTTTTGCGCGACCAGATGGGCGAGCGGATTTTTGCCGAAGGCATCGATATCATCGAAGATCCGCTGCGCGATTGGAGCTTTGGCGCCCGGGCTGCGGATGGTGAAGGCGTCGCCTGCCGGCCGCGCGCGCTAATCGAAGACGGTGTTCTGACCACCTGGCTGCTCAATGCCGCCAGCGCGCGTCAGCTGGGCCTGGAATTGACCGGTCACGCCTCGCGCAATCTGGGCGGCCCTCCGGGCGTCACGTCGTCGAATGTGCACCTGGCCGAAGGTGAGCTGGACCTGGCCGGTCTAATGAAGGCGGCGGGCAACGGGCTTCTGGTGACCGAGATGTTCGGTCCCTCGCTGAATGCCAATACCGGCGACTGGTCGGTGGGTGTGGCCGGTTTTCGTATTGCGGAGGGCGAGCGCGCGGGACCGGTCAGCGAAGTGACGGTCGCGGGCAATCTGAAGGATTTCTTCGCTCGCATGGTGCCCGGTGCCGATCTGGAATTTGAAGGCAGCATCAATGCCCCCAGCGTGCTGATCGACGAGGTGTCGGTTGGCGGACGATAAGGCCGATCGCGACCTGATTGCCCAGGCGGCGATCGACGCCGGCAAGCTGGCGCTGGCCTTTCGTGCGCGCGGTCTGAAGGCCTGGGAAAAATCCAAGGGCGACCCGGTCAGCGAGGCCGATCTGGCCGCCGACAATCTGCTTCAAGGCCGGCTCAAACCGGCGCGCAAGGATTATGGCTGGCTGTCAGAAGAAACCACCGACGACAATTCCCGCCTGGCCGCAAAGCGCAGCTTCGTGGTCGATCCCATCGACGGCACGCGGGCCTTTATCAAAGGCCGCCCTGAATTTGTTGTGTCGATTGCCATCATTGAACAGGGCGAACCGGTGGCCGCAGCCTTGTTTGACCCCTCCACCGACCGGTTGTGGGAAGCGGTCCGCGGCGGCGGGGCCCGGCTGAACGGCTCGCCCATCCGCGTCTCCGGTCATAAACACATCAATGGAGCCCGCATTCTGGGCGATCCCGGCCGCCTTCCAACCTTGCGGGAGATGGGCGCAGAGGCCTCCACCGTAAACTCTGCGGCGCTTCGCCTGGCGCTGGCCGCCCAAGGGGCCTTTGACGCCGTCGTGGCCGAGCGGGGCAAATGGGATTGGGATGTGGCCGCCGGGGCGCTGATCTTCACCGAGGCGGGCGGCGTCATTTCCTCACGCAAAGGCGCGCCGCTGGTCTTCAATGGCGAACCGCCGCGCCAACCGGCGCCGTTGGCCGCTGGTCCGGCGCTGCATGCCTTGCTAAGAGAGCGGCTGAATCAAGGAGACTCGTGATGAGCGACAGCAATGACCGCCAGCTGCTTCACTTGGTGATTGGCGGCGAATTGAAAGATATCGGCCCGGACGCGACCGAGTTTAAAGACTTGTCGAAGGTCGACTTTGTCGGCGCATTCGCCAACTATGCCGACGCCCGTGATGCTTGGCGGGCCGCAGCCCAAAGCACCGTGGACAATGCGCATATGCGCTATTTCGTGATCCACGCGCACAAGCTGCTCGACCCGCAAAACGACTAGGATCTGGCCCTGAGCGAGACCCAAGACACGCCCCCGCAGACTGACGCCCTGCCCGAACCGGTTTTAGAGCCCCCAGCTCAAAAACCGAAGCGTGCAGGCGTGATTGGCCGGCTGATGCGCGATTGGGTGGCCCCTAAATCCGGGCTGTTGAGCTGGGGCATTTTCCTGTCTCTGATCACCGCAGCGGCCGGCTCTAGCTATGCCGGGGCGGTGCATATCGCCTCCCAGCAAGTCGAAGCGCGCGATCCCATGGTGATCTGGCTGGCACCCGCCATGATATTTGGCCTGGGGATTGTGCGCAGCCTGAGCCTCTATCTGCAGACCGTCGCCACCAACCGGCTGGCCCTGTCGATCATGCGCGACCTCCAGAACGCCATGTATGCCAAGCTGATGGCGGCGGACTTCGCGCGCCTAGGCTCAGAAGCGACCGGGGCCTTTGTTTCACGCTTCACCAATGACATCACCATGCTGCGCGAAAGCCTGGTGCGGGCGGCCAACAATCTGACCCGTGACCTCTTCATGGTCATCGGGGGCGTGGCTTGGATGGTCTATATCGACTGGGCCCTGGCGCTATTTGTCCTGGTCGTCCTGCCCCTGGCCGGACAGCCGGTGCTGGCCATTGGCAAAGCCATCCGCAAACGCGCCAACGACGTCCAGGCCCAGGCCGGCGATGTGACCAGCTTTCTGGATGAAAGCCTGTCTGGCGTCCGCGTGGTGAAGACCTTCGCGCTCGAGCCCTACACGAAGAAGCGCGCCCATGAGCGCTTTGCGGAACGCTTCCGCCTATTGCTCGATATTGCCCGCCAGCGCGCCAAGATCGAACCGGTCATGGAAGTCGTGGGCATGATTGCGCTCGGCGGTGTGTTCTCGCTGCTCGGCTGGCGCGCCATGAATGGCGAAGCCGATGTGGCCGACCTGTTGGCGATTATCGCCGCAATCCTGGTGGTCAGCCCTGCGGCCCGCGCGCTCGCGACGCTTAATGGCGCGATCCAGGAGGGCTTGGCCGTGCTGGGCCGCACGTTCGAGCTGTTGGATGAAGCCGAAAGCGTTGTGGATGCCGACGACGCCAAGCCGCTTGCGCTCAAATCCGGTGCGGTGACGTTTGAACATGTCAGCTTTGGCTATGGCGAAGACCGCTCTGCGCTGACCGACATTAACCTGACCATCGAAGCCGGGCAGACCGTGGCTCTGGTTGGTCCGTCAGGCTCAGGCAAAACCACGCTGATGAATCTGCTGGCCCGCCTCTATGATCCGCAAGACGGCCGCATCCTGATCGATGGTCAGGACATCCGCACCCATCAATTATCGTCCGTGCGCAGCGCCTTGGCCCTGGTGAGCCAGGACGTCACCCTGTTTGACGACAGCGTGCGTGCCAATATCGCGCTCGGGCGCATGGACGCGGACGATGACGCCATCATCGCGGCGGCCCAGGCCGCCGACGCCCATGACTTCATTGAAGGCTTTGAGGGCGGCTATGACGCGCCCGTGGGCCCGAAAGGCGGCAATCTGTCAGGGGGTCAGCGCCAACGCTTGGCCATTGCGCGCGCCGTCTTAAAGGACGCGCCCATCCTGCTGCTGGATGAAGCCACCAGCGCCCTCGACGCCCAGTCCGAAGCGCGCGTGCAGGCCGCTCTGGACCGGCTGAGCGAAGGGCGCACCAGCCTGGTGATCGCCCACCGCCTGGCCACCGTGCGCAAAGCCGATGTCATCCTGGTGATGAAGGACGGTCAGATCGTCGAACGCGGCGATCATGAGACGCTGCTGGCCAAGGGTGGGCTCTATGCCGAGCTCAGCCGCCTGCAGTTCAGCGAGTAACACTACTCCCGCCGCAGCACCTTTTCGGTCAGCACGCTGCCCCACCAGCTGGCCATGAAGCTGTCATGGACCGCCTGGCGGTCATATTCGGTGCGCACCCACTCTAAGAACTCAATCGGGCTGTCTTCATGGCGCAGCCGATAGGTTTCGAAGAAATGGTCGAGCATGCCGGTCTTGCCCTGCTTCACATGCAGATATTTCAGCGACAGCTGCTCGATGGCCTCCTCGAACGGCACTTTCTCGTGCAGCAGCTTATACATCACCGCAACAATGCCAGCCCGGTCCGCACCGGATTTGCAATGCATGAAGGCGGGATAGGCGATCTCGTCGAAGACCTCGATCAGGCGCTCAATCCGCTCCACAAAGGGCGCTTCGCGCGAACCCCAGGGCAGATCGACAATATCGAGGCCCAGCTCGGCACACGTGTGGTGCTCCAGATCGTAATAATGGCGTCCCGGCTGCGTGCCGCGCAGATTGAGGATGGTTTTAAAGCCCATATCCTTCAATTCGGCCAAGCGCTTCGGGCTGGGCTGATTGCCGCGCCACATGTCACCGCCCACCCGGTGCATATTGTGGAAGTTCACGCGCAAGACGCCGTGATCGCCCCACATCAGGCCCTTCATGGCGCGCTTATAGTCCGCCGGATCGTTCAAGTCATAGCTCATGGGGGCGTGAAGTAAGGCGGGTTCGGTCCGCTTGCAATGCACCGATGCGGCGCGCAACGCTTGACGTGCGCGCTCAAGGGGGCGATCCAGCTGTCCAACAATGGCAAAGTCCGTGCTCAAATCCGCGCCCGTGCAGGCCTTTATCGGCACCCTTTTGGGGGCCTATATGGGCTTTGTGGGGGCCACCACACGCTGGGAGCGGCGCGGGGTGGAGATTATCCAGCCGATCCGCGAGGGCGGTGAGGGCCTGATTGGCACCATCTGGCACAGCCGCATCATGCTCAGCCCGTCCATCTGGCCGAAAGGGGCCCAGCCCGCCAAAGTCCTGATTTCGCGCTCCGGCGAAGGCGACGCGATTGCGCGCGCGGCGGCGATGAATGGTGTGGGATCGATCCGCGGCTCCTCGCTCAATCTGAAAAAGCGCGAAAAATCCAAAGGCGCCATGAGCGGCTTTAAACAGATGGTGCGTCATCTGCGCGAGGGCGGCTGTATGGCGATCATGCCCGATGGCCCCAGAGGCCCGCGCATGCGCATGGGTCTGGGCCCGCTGATGATCGCCCAGATGGCCGGCGTGCCGATTGTGCCGGCGACCTGGTCCACACGCTGGGGCAAAAGCTTCAACAGCTGGGACCGCTTCCTCCTGCCCTTCCCGTTCAGCAAGGGTGTCATCGCCTATGGCGAGCCGATTACCGTGCCCAAGGATGCCGGCCCAGAGGCGCTGGAGGCTCTGCGCGCTGAGCTGGAGGCGCGCATGATTGCGCTGACCCAGGAGGCTGATGCGCTATGCGGACGCCCGCAAACTGATCCGGCGGAGCCGCGCTGATGCCGGTGGTGGGCCTGCCCGTCTATCGCGCCGCCATGACGCTGGCGGCCCCCGTCCTCGACGGCGTGCTGAAAAAGCGTGTCCGCGAGGGCAAGGAAGACCCCGCGCGTATCACTGAGCGCAAAGGCCTCGCCAGCGCCCCGCGCCCTGACGGCCCGCTGGTCTGGTTGCATGCGGCCAGCGTGGGGGAGAGCCTGGTGGCCCTGAGCCTCGCCGAAGGCCTGACCGAAGCGCGCGAAGATCTCAACATCCTGATCACCTCCGGCACCCAGACCTCCGCCGCTTTGGTGGCGCGTCGGGGCGTGGTGCGCACCGTGCACCAATATCCACCCGTCGACCGCCCGGCCTGGGCGAAGCGTTTCCTGGCCCACTGGAAACCGGATCTGGCCGTCTTCACCGAAAGTGAGCTGTGGCCCAATCTGATCGTCGAAGCGCAGCGCACAGGCGCGCCGCTGGCGCTAGTCAATGCGCGGATGAATGACAAGTCGCTGCGCGGCTGGCTGCGGGTGGCGGACACGGCCATGCGGGTGCTGAATGCCTTCACCTGGATCGGGGCGGCTGACGCGCGCACTCAGCACGGCCTGTCGCTGCTGACCGAGCGCGACATCCCGCTGGTGGGCAATCTGAAGCTGGAAGCGGGTTTGCCAGAGCCGGAGGCTGAGGACCTGGCCGCGGTCAAAGCTGCCATGGGCGCGCGTCCGGTCTTCGTGGCGGCCAGCACCCATGCTGGTGAGGAAGCCCTCTTGGCCGAAGCGCTCACCGCGCTTCAGGCCACCCACCCGGGTGCCTTGATGATCCTGGCTCCGCGCCATCCTGAGCGCGCCGAGGAAATCGCCGCCGTCATGACCCGCGCTGGACACAGCCTGGCACGCCGCTCAGCGGGAGAAGCACCCGCCGCCACCGATGCGGTCTGGCTGGCCGATACGCTGGGAGAAATGGCGTTGTGGTATGCCGCTGCGCCGGTGGCCCTGATCTGCGGCAGTTTTCTGGCCGCCATTGGCGGCCACAACCCCATCGAGGCCACCCGCGCTGGCGCGGTGGTGATCACCGGGCCCCATGCCGACAGCTTTGCGGACATCTATGCCGCCTATGACGCTGCCGGAGCCCGGCAGATCGCCAAAGCCGCCCCCGACGATATCGCCCGCACGCTGGGCGCAGCGCTGGACGGGGACGGCCCGACGCTTCAGGCCGGTCAGCAGGCGCTCGCCCAACTGCCCAGCGGGGCCCGCGCCGAGACGCTAGAGGCCCTGCTGGCGCTCCTCGATCAAGGGGCCAAGTCATGAGACCGCCCGCCTTCTGGGAGACTGAGGCCCCGCGCAGCTCCGGAGCGCTGACCCGCGCCCTGATCAGCCCGCTGGGCTGGATCTATGCGGCCATGACCGCGCGGCGCATCGCCAACACGGTGCCTGCTAAAGCGCCCGCGCCGGTGATCTGCGTGGGCAATATCACGCTGGGTGGGACCGGCAAGACGCCCGTCGCCCTGGCCTTGCTGGAGGCCGCCCGGCGGCTCGGCCGCACGCCGGCGGCTTTGTCGCGCGGCTGGAAGGGCACGCTGCCCACCCCCGCCAAGGTCGAGCCAGACCTTCACACCGCACGCGATGTCGGCGATGAGCCTTTACTGCTGGCGCGCGCCGCCCCCGCCTATATTGATCCAGGCCGCGTCCAGGGCGCGCACCTGGCCGTCGAGCAGGGCGCGGACCTCATCATCATGGATGACGGCCATCAAAACCCCAAGCTTGAGAAAACCCTGTCCATCGTGGTGGTGGATGCGGTGTCCGGCTGGGGAGCCAATAAGGTCTTCCCCGCCGGTCCCTTGCGAGAACCGGTGAAAACCGGCCTCGCCAGAGCCGACGCCGTCATCGTGATGATGCCAAGCCCGGATTTCCAGCCGAATTATCGCAAGCTCCAGCTTGAAGACCTGAACATCCCCGTGCTCACCGCCTGGCTGGAACCCAGCGCGCCTGCACCCGAAGGACCGCTCCTGGCGTTTGCCGGGATTGGCCGGCCCCAGAAATTCTTCGACGCGCTGAAGGCGGACGGCGCAGAGCTGGCGGACGCAGTCAGCTTTCCCGATCACCATGGGTTTTCAGCCGGTGATATCGCCCGCCTCAAAGATCTCGCCGAGGCCCATCACGCCCAGCTGATCACCACGGAAAAGGACTGGGTGCGCCTGCCTCAAGACGTTCAAACTCAAGTCGCCGCCTGGCCCGTACGCGCCACCTTCGCCGAGCCTTCGCGGGTGGAGGCGTTGATTGAGAGGGCGGTGGAGCGGTTTGAGGCTTAATGGAGGCCATGCCTCTGCCGAATTGACGCCTTCCTCCCTCTCTTCCCCGACGCAGGTCGGGGTCCAGGGCCGCGAACTCAGCGCTTGATGATCCCTGGGTCCCGGCCTTCGCCGGGAAAGAGGGGGTGGGCTGAGGGTCAAGCGCCAGCGCGGCTTCATCCCTGTCCCGGACGCCGCGGGCGATCCGGGATCCTGTGACAGCGCCTGAGCGAAATCGCTTTGTGCTTTCATTGGATCCCGGCTCTTCGCTCCGCTCGGCCGGGACAGGGCGCGCTTTGAAATACCTTAAACAGCCGCTCTTTCCCAAACTTGATTTGGGATCCATAGATCATCAAGCGTTGCGCCTATGGGCCCCAGCTTTCGCTGGGGAAGAGCGCGTTGAGGGGCTTTATTGCCGCGACGTCAAAACCCCTCCCCCTCTTCCCCGACGAAGGTCGGGGCCCAGGGCCGCGAACTCAGCGCTCGGTGATCTCTGGGTCCCGGCCTTCGCCGGGAAAGAGAAGG
>JANQMI010000112.1 GCA_028280165.1 Oceanicaulis sp.
GGTGATGCCGGGCGATAATGTTGAAGTGAATGTGGAACTGATCACGCCGATCGCGATGGAAGAGAAGCTGCGCTTCGCCATCCGTGAAGGCGGCCGCACGGTCGGTGCTGGTGTGGTCTCTAAGATCATCGAGTAATCGATCGATCAAGCGTCACACACGCACGACAAAACAGAACGCCCCGGAGCCCAACCGCTCCGGGGCGTTTTGCATTTTAGTGAGGGGTGCTGTTGGGCACGCTGAATCACGAGGCAAAATTGCGTGACAGAGTGTTGACGCAAGCCCTGTGACAGCGTATTCACCGCGTCCTCTAGAGAACTGGCTGTGCCGCTCGGCAAACGCAGTTCCCTGTAGCGAACACAATTTGGATTATGAGAGCCGCCCGAGGCACCCGTCTCGTTGGTCCGGCTCTTGTGCATGTTGGGACCTGACCATGGCGCAACAAAACATCAGAATCCGCCTTAAGGCATTCGATCACCGCGTGTTGGACACGTCCGCAAGCGAGATCGTGTCCACGGCAAAGCGTACGGGCGCAAATGTGCGCGGGCCTATCCCGCTGCCGACTCGCCTGGAGCGTTTCACCGTGCTGCGCGGTCCGCACATCGACAAGAAGTCTCGCGAGCAGTTCGAGATTCGCACCCATAAGCGGATGCTCGACATCGTAGATCCAACCCCGCAGACCGTAGACGCGCTGATGAAGCTCGACCTGTCTGCCGGTGTGGACGTCGAGATTAAGCTGGGAGCCTAACCGATGAGCCAGGCTGAAAAGCTTCGCACCGGCCTTCTGGCCAAGAAGATGGGTATGACCCGTGTCTTCTCTGAAGACGGCAATCATATCCCTGTAACTGTTCTCTCGCTCGACGGCCTCCAGGTCGTGGCGCAGCGCACGGTAGAGCGTGACGGCTATAATGCTGTTCAGCTCGGTGCCGGCGCGGCGAAGGCTAAGCGCACCTCCAAGGCGATGCGCGGCCACTTTGCCAAGGCCTCCGTCGAGCCCAAGCGCAAGCTGGTTGAATTCCGCGTCAGTGAAGATGCGCTGCTGGAGCCGGGTTCGGCTCTGTCTGCTGAGCACTTCACGCCGGGCCAGCATGTTGACGTGGCTGGTACCTCGATCGGTAAGGGTTTTGCCGGTGCGATGAAGCGCTGGAACTTTGGCGGTCTGCGCGCCACGCACGGCGTGTCCATCTCCCACCGGTCTCACGGTTCGACTGGTCAGTGTCAGGATCCGGGCAAGGTGTTCAAGGGCAAGAAGATGGCTGGCCATCTCGGTTCTGAGCGCGTGACCATTCAGGGTCTCGAAATCGTCCGTGTGGACGAAGAGCGCGGCCTGGTCTGGGTCAAAGGTGCCATCCCGGGTGCTGCGGGCGGCTGGGTTGAAGTGCGCGACGCCGTCAAAGGCGCGAAGGCCGATGACCTGCCGTATCCCGCCAAGCTGATTGAGGTGGCTGCACTGGAAGCCGAAGCTCCGGCTGACGAAGCGCCTGCGGCTGACGCTGAAGCGCCGGCTGAGGCCACCGACGAAGGGGCGAAAGACTAATGAAGATCGACGTTGTCAAACTCGACGCCGGTAAGGCCGGTTCGATCGATCTCGATGATGCCGTATTTGGCATTGAAGAGATTCGCGCCGACATTCTGCAGCGCGCTGTGAAGTGGCAGCTGTCGCGCCGTCAGGCCGGCACCCACAAGACCAAAGAGCGCAGCGAGATCAACCGCACCAAGAAGAAGGCTTATCGCCAGAAGGGCACCGGCGGCGCTCGCCACGGTGCGCGGTCTGCGCCGATCTTCGTGGGTGGCGGCGTGGCCCATGGCCCGCGCGTGCGCAGCCATGCCACCGACCTTCCCAAAAAGGTTCGGGCTCTGGCTCTGAAGCACGCCCTGTCGTCCAAGGCGGGCTCCAAGCAGCTGGTGATCCTGGACGAGGCGCGTCTGGACGCGCCCAAGACCAGGGCTCTGACCGAGAATCTCGGCAAGCTGGGTCTATCCAATGCTCTGATCATTGATGGCGAGACGCTGGACGAGAACTTCGCTCGTGCGGCTCGCAATATCCCGCTGATCGACGTTTTGCCGGCCCAGGGCCTGAATGTTTACGACGTGCTGCGCCGTGACACTCTGGTTCTGACCAAGGCTGCGGTTGAGAAGATCAACGAGCGCTTTACTGCGCAGGAGGCCGCGTAATGCCCGCGCCGAAACACTACGACACCCTGGTCGCACCGGTGATCACCGAAAAGTCCACCCTGCTCTCTGAGGAGAACAAGGTGGTCTTCCGCGTGCCGCTGACCGCGACCAAGAAAGACATCGCCGAGGCGGTGGAAGAGCTGTTCAAGGTCAAGGTGAAAGCCGTGAATACCCTTCGCATGAAGGGTAAGACCAAGCGCTTCCGCGGCATCGAAGGCAAGCGTGACGACGTCAAAAAGGCGGTTGTGACCCTCGAAGACGGTCACTCCATCGACGTCACCACCGGCCTTTAAGGGCGCGCGAGGAGGAATTCAGATATGGCTCTGAAGACATTCAAGCCGACATCGCCGGGTCGCCGCCAGCTTGTGCTGGTTGACCGTAGCGATCTGCACCAGGGCCGCCCGGAGAAGACCCTTGTTGAGGGTCTGACCAAGTCGGGTGGACGCAATAATACCGGCCGGATCACTGCGCGTCGTCGCGGTGGCGGTGCCAAGCGCCTGTATCGTCAGATCGACTTCAAGCGTCGCAAGTTCGACGTGCCGGCGAAGGTCGAGCGTCTGGAATACGATCCGAACCGCACCGCCTTCATCGCTCTGGTGAAGTATGAGGACGGCGAGCTGGCCTATATCCTGGCTCCGCAGCGCCTGTCGGTGGGTGACACCATTGTGGCGTCCGAGCGCACCGAGGTGAAGCCGGGCAACGCGATGCCGCTGAAGAATATGCCCGTCGGGACGATCATCCACAATGTCGAGCTGAAGCCGCTGAAGGGTGGCCAGATTGCTCGCTCGGCTGGGGCCTATGCTCAGCTGGTGGGTCGCGATAGCGGCTATGCTCAGGTTCGCCTGATGAGTGGTGAGCTGCGCATGGTGCACCAGGACTGCCTGGCCACCGTGGGGGCTGTGTCCAACCCGGATCACCTCAACATCAATCTCGGCAAGGCTGGTCGTAGCCGCCATATGGGCAAGCGCCCGGCGGTTCGCGGTGTTGCCATGAACCCGGTCGATCACCCGCATGGCGGCGGCGAAGGCCGCACCTCGGGCGGCCGTCACCCGGTCACCCCTTGGGGCAAGCCGACCAAAGGTCGTCGCACCCGCTCCAACAAAAAGACCGATAAGTTCATCATTCGCTCGCGCCACGAGCGCAAGAAACGCTAAGGGACGGCCCTATGCCTCGTTCTGTCTGGAAAGGTCCGTTTGTAGACGGATACCTCCTGAAGAAAGCCGAAGCGGCACACGAAGGTGGGCGCAAGCAGGCCATCAAGACCTGGTCGCGCCGCTCCACCATCATGCCGCAATTCGTGGGCCTGACTTTCCAGGTTCACAACGGCAATAAATTTATTCCTGTGCTGGTGACCGAAGACATGGTCGGCCACAAGCTTGGCGAATTTGCTCCGACCCGGACCTATTACGGTCACGCGGCGGACAAAAAAGCCAAAAGGAGATAAGCCGTGACTCAGACTTTGAAAAAAGACGAGCAGGGCAAGAACCTGCGCCGAGTTGCGGATAATGAAGCCCGCGCCAAGCAGCGCATGATCCGCATTAGTCCGCAGAAGCTGAACCTTGTGGCTCAGATGATCCGCGGCAAGAAAGTTGAGCGCGCGCTCAGCGATCTGGAATTCTCCCGCAAGCGCATCGCGCATGACGTGAAGAAGGTTCTGGAAAGCGCGATCGCGAACGCAGAGAACAATCACGGCCTGGATATCGACTCGCTGGTCGTGTCCGAAGCCTATGTTGGCAAGAATCTGGTGATGAAGCGCTTCCGTGCCCGCGCACGGGGTCGCGGTGCCAAGATCCTTAAGCCGTTCTCTGAAATCACGATCGTCGTGCGCGAAGTTGAGGAGACCGCATAATGGGCCAGAAGGTAAATCCGATCGGCCTGCGGGTCGGCATCAACCGTACCTGGGAATCGCGTTGGTTCGCCAAAGGCGACGAGTATGCTGATCTCCTGCACGAAGATCTGAAGATCCGCGACTTCTTGAAGAAGCGTCTGAAAAACGCCTCTGTGTCGCGCATCATCATTGAGCGTCCGCACAAGAAGTGCCGCATCACTATCTACACGGCGCGTCCGGGTGTGGTGATTGGTAAAAAAGGTGCTGACATCGAGACCCTGCGTCGCGCCGTCTCCAAGATGGTCGATGGCGAGGTCTTCTTGAACCTGGTTGAAGTGCGCAAACCTGAGATTGACGCCAATCTCGTCGCTGAGAGCGTGGCTCAGCAGCTCGAGCGTCGCGTGGCTTTCCGCCGCGCCATGAAGCGCTCGCTGCAGACCGCCATGCGTATGGGCGCTCTGGGCTGCAAGATCATGTGTGGTGGCCGCCTGGGCGGTGCCGAGATCGCGCGGACCGAGAAGTATTCTGAAGGTTCGGTGCCGCTGCACACGTTGCGTGCGGACATCGATTACGGTTTTGCCGAAGCTAAGACGGCCATGGGCATCATCGGGATTAAGGTCTGGATCTACAAAGGTGAGATCCTGGAGCACGATCCGATGGCTCAGGAGAAGCGCATGCTGGACTCTGGTGAGCAGCGCGCGCGGACCGGTCGTCAGGCAGCGTAAGCGGGATAAGGGAGTAGACCAATGCTTCAGCCGAAGCGCACCAAATTCCGCAAGGCACACAAGGGCCGCATCCATGGTGATGCGAAGGGCGGCTTTACGCTGAACTTCGGGTCCTATGGCCTTAAAGCGGTTGAGCCTGAGCGGATCACCGCTCGTCAGATCGAGGCTACGCGCCGCGCGATCACCCGTCACATGAAGCGTGCGGGCCGCGTTTGGATTCGCGTGTTCCCCGATCTTCCAGTGTCCAAGAAGCCGACCGAAGTCCGCATGGGTAAAGGTAAGGGTTCGCCGGAATACTGGGTGGCCAAGGTCAAGCCGGGCCGGATCATGTTTGAGATCGACGGCGTGTCCGACGAGATCGCTCGCGAAGCTCTGCGCCTTGGCGCAGCCAAGCTTCCGATCAAGACGCGCATCGTGACGCGTCCTGGCGAATAAGGAGCAGGTCATGGCCGATAAGAAAAAAGATGTCCTGACTGGCGAAGAAGTTCGCACGCTCAGCGACGATCAGCTCAACGACAAGCTCGTGGAGCTCAAGAAAGAACAATTCAATCTGCGCTTCCAGCAGGCTACCGGCCAGCTTGAGAACACCGCGCGCTTCCAGAAGATCCGCCGCGACATCGCCCGGATCAAGACGGACCAGCGTCGCCGCGCACTGCAAACCCAGGAGGGCTAAGGTTATGCCGAAGCGTATCCTTCAAGGCGTCGTGGTTAGCGACAAGCAGACGAAGACGGTTGTTGTCCGCGTTGAGCGGACCTTCCTGCACCCGCTGCTGCGCAAGACTGTGCGTCGCACGAAGAAATATCACGCCCATGACGAAACGGGCGCGATCAAGGTTGGCGAGCGCGTTCAAATTCAAGAATGCACGCCGAAGTCGAAGCTGAAGCGGTGGGAGGTTGTTCCTGCATCGGCCTAAGGGCTGACGTTTAGGAGCGATCCCCTCATTACGGAGGATCTGCAATGATCCAGATGCAATCAAATCTGGACGTGGCCGACAATTCCGGGGCCCGCCGCGTGCAGTGCATCAAGGTGCTGGGCGGCGCAAAGCGTCGTTATGCCGGCATCGGCGATGTCATTGTCGTTTCGGTCAAGGAAGCCACGCCTAAAGGCCGTGTGAAGAAGGGCGACGTGCGTCGCGCTGTTGTTGTGCGCACGGCGCGCGACATCAAGCGTCGTGACGGCAGCGTCATCCGCTTCGACACCAACGCGGCTGTCATCTTGAACAATAACAACGAGCCGATCGGCACGCGTATCTTTGGCCCAGTTCCCCGTGAACTGCGCGCCAAGAACCACATGAAGATCGTCTCGCTCGCGCCGGAGGTGCTGTAACCATGGCTGCGAAGATTAAAAAGGGCGACAAGGTCATCGTTCTGGCAGGTAAGGACAAGGGTAAGACCGGTGAGGTTTCCCAAGTTTTGCCGAAGGAAGACCGCGTCATCGTCGCCGGTGTGAATGTGGTCAAGCGCCATCAGCGCCCGACCCAAACCACGCCTGGCGGCATCGAGGAAAAGAACGCGCCGATCCACATTTCCAATGTGGCTCTGGTTGACCCGAAGACCGGTGAGCCGACCCGTGTGGGCTTCAAGGTCGATGGCGACAAGAAGGTGCGCATCGCCAAGAAATCCGGCGAGGTTATCGATGGCTGATACCGCAACATACGAGCCGCGTCTGAAAACGCGCTATCGCGAAGAAATTCGCGCGAAGATGAAAGAGAAGTTTGGCTACGCCAATGACATGCAGATCCCGGCCATTGATAAGGTCGTGATCAACATGGGCGTGGGCGAGGCGGCTCAGGATTCTAAGAAGATCAAATCTGCTCTGGAAGATTTGGAAGCCATTGCCGGTCAAAAGCCGGTGGCGACCAAAGCCAAGAATTCCATCGCAGGCTTTAAGCTTCGCGAAGAGCAGCTGATCGGTGCCAAGGTGACCTTGCGCCGTGATCGCATGTTCGAATTCCTTGATCGTTTGATCACCATCGCGCTGCCGCGCGTCCGCGACTTCCGCGGCCTGAACGGCAAAAGCTTCGATGGCCGGGGCAATTATGCGATGGGCCTGAAAGAGCACATCGTGTTCCCGGAGATCGACTACGACAAGGTCGAAAAAATCCGCGGTATGGACATTGTTGTGACCACCACCGCAAACACTGATGAAGAGGCGAAGGCCCTGCTGGCCGAGTTCGATTTCCCGTTCTCGAACTAACGCAGCAGGAGCGCGAGACCGAGGTGGTCTCGCACGCGAGGAGAAGAAGTGAATGGCTAAGAAGAGCGCCGTCGCGCGGAATCTGAAGCGCCAGCGTCTTGCAGCGAAATACGCTGCCAAGCGTGCTGCGCTGAAAGAGATCGCACGTGACACCGAAAAGCCGGTGGAAGAGCGGTTTGCAGCCCAGCTGAAGCTGGCTGACCTGCCGCGCAATTCCGCCCCGTCGCGGGTCCGCAACCGTTGCCAGGTTAGCGGCCGTCCGCGCGGCTATTATCGCAAACTGAAGATGTCGCGCGTTGCGCTGCGTCAGCTGGCCAGCCACGGGTTGATCCCGGGCATGGTCAAGTCGAGCTGGTAGGGAGATTAACAGATGTCTGTGAATGATCCTCTCGGCGATATGCTGACCCGCATCCGCAACGCCCTGATGCGCAACCGCACCACGGTGCTGACCCCAGCCTCCAAGCTGCGTGGTCGTGTCCTGGAAGTGCTGCTCAGCGAGGGCTATATCCGCGGCTATACCGAAACCACCGATAAAGACGGCTTCCCGCAGTTCGAAATCGAGCTGAAATATTATGAAGGCGCGCCGGTGATTTCTGAGATCAAGCGCGTTTCGAAGCCGGGCCGCCGCGAATACTCCAAGGTTCGCGACCTGCCGCTGGTTCAAAACGGTCTGGGCATTGCCATCGTTTCCACACCGCAAGGTGTGATGAGCGACGCAGTGGCTCGCGCCAAGAATGTGGGCGGAGAAATTCTCTGCCACGTCAGCTAGGGCGAGGGAGCAAAGACTATGTCACGTCTAGGCAAACTGCCTGTCGAAATTCCCTCCGGTGTCACCGCAACGGTGAACGGTGGTGATGTTTCGGTCAAAGGCCCTAAGGGTGAGCTGACCTTCTCGGCACCGACCGCTGTGCGCATTGTCCAGGAAGACAATGCCATCAAGGTCGAACCGGCTGAGAACTCCAAGTTCGCTAAGGCTATGTATGGAACCGCGCGCGCGCGGATCAATAACATGGTCAAGGGCGTTACCGCTGGCTTTGAGAAGAATCTGGAACTGGTGGGCGTGGGTTACCGCGCTCAGATGCAGGGTTCGGATCTGAAGTTGGCGCTCGGCTTCTCTCACGACGTCATCTACACCCCGCGTGCCGGTGTGAAGATTACGACGCCGAAGCCGACCGAAGTGAAGATCGAAGGTCCCGATGCCGAGGTGGTGGGTCAAACCGCTGCTGAGATCCGCAAATTCCGTCCGCCAGAGCCCTATAAGGGTAAGGGCGTGAAATACGAGGGTGAATACATCCGTCGTAAGGAAGGCAAGAAGAAGTAAGGCGATGAAAACTCCTCGCGAACAAATGCTGCGACGCGCCCAACGCAACCGGTCGCGCCTGCGCAAAATGGGGAACGGCCGTCCGCGCCTGTCGGTCTTCCGGTCCTCCAAGCACATCTACGCCCAGATCATCGACGATGCGAATGGCGTGACCCTGGCCCAAGCGTCGACCGCCGAAAAAGGCGCGTCGGGCATTGGGGCCTCTGTTGAGGCCGCTAGCGAAGTCGGCCGTAAGGTCGCTGAGCGCGCCAAGGAAAAGGGTCTCACCGAAGTCGTCTTCGATCGCGGTGGTTATATCTTCCATGGCCGGGTGAAAGCCCTGGCCGATGCCGCCCGCGAGGGCGGTCTGACCTTCTAAGGAGGCGACGAAATGGCTCGAGAAGAAAATCGTGGTCGCGACCGTCGTCGTCGTGATGAGGACAATGGCGAACCGGAACTGATCGACAAGCTCGTTCAGATCAACCGCGTTGCTAAGACCGTGAAGGGTGGCCGGAACTTCCAGTTCGCCGCTCTGGCTGTGGTCGGTGACGGCAAGGGCAAGGTTGGCTTTGGTCAAGGTAAGGCGCGTGAAGTGCCTGAAGCCATTCGCAAGTCCACCGAGGAAGCGAAGAAGACCATGATCCGCGTTCCGCTGCGCGAAGGCCGGACCCTGCACCATGACGTCAAAGGACGTTGGGGTGCGGGTAAAGTGGTCCTGCGCGCTGCACCTCCGGGTACGGGCGTGATCGCCGGTGGTCCGATGCGTGCGGTGCTGGAATCGCTCGGCGTTCAGGACGTGGTGGCCAAGTCCACCGGATCGTCCAATCCGTACAACATGGTGCGGGCCACGTTCGAAGCCCTGAAGGCTCAGAACTCTCCGCGTTCGGTTGCGGCCAAGCGCGGCATGAAGGTGGCTGACCTGGTTGACCGTCGTCAGGACGGGGCCAGCGTACCTGAAGCGATCGAGTCCTAAGGAGCGCTGACGATGGCTAGCAAAAAGACCCTCGTGGTTCGCCAGACGGGCAGCCAGATCCGTCGTCCGGCCAAGCAGGCTGCGACGCTCAAAGGTCTGGGCCTCGGCCGTATCGGTCGCGAGCGCGAACTTGAAGACACCCCGGCGGTGCGCGGTATGATCCGCAAAGTCGCCCACATGGTTGAAATCGTTGAGGAGCGCGGCTAACGCCGCCGCTCTTATAGGAGAAACGTCATGCGCCTTAATGAACTGCGCGATAATGACGGCGCGACCAAGACCCGGACCCGTGTGGGCCGCGGCATTGGCTCGGGCAAAGGCAAAACCGGTGGGCGCGGCGTTAAAGGCCAGAAGTCCCGCTCCGGTGTTGCAATCAAAGGCTTTGAGGGCGGTCAGATGCCGCTTCACATGCGCCTGCCGAAGCGTGGCTTTACCAAGCCGAACCGGGCGTCCTTCGCTGAAGTGACGCTGGGCAAGCTTCAGGCGGCTGTGGACGCAGGCAAGCTGGACGCCAAGGCAGCGATCACCGCTGAGACGCTGGTTGAAGCCGGTGTGATCCGTCGCGCTAAAGATGGCGTTCGCGTCATCGGCGGTGGTGAGCTGAAAGCCAAGCTCGACCTGACCGTGGCTGGCGGCTCCAAGCCGGCCATCGCCGCGATCGAGAAAGCCGGTGGCAAGGTGACCCTTACCGCAGCGGCAAAATCGGACGCGGAGTAGCATTGAACAGACCGGCTTCCTAACTGAAGCCGGTCTTTCTTGCGACTGGGAGTGATCGGACACTATGGCATCAGCTGCTGAACAGCTCGCTCAGAATATGAACTTCGGCACGTTTGCGCGTGCCAAGGACCTGCAAAAGCGGATCCTGTTCACGCTTTTCGTACTGGTGGTCTACCGGCTTGGCACCTATGTGCCGGTGCCGGGCATCGATATCAGCCAGTATGCGGCCATGTTTGAAGCCCAGTCGCAGGGCGTGCTGGCGACCTTCAACGTCTTTTCCGGCGGTGCGGTTGAACGTATGGCGGTTTTTGCGCTGAACGTGATGCCTTACATCTCCGCCTCGATCATCATGCAGCTGATGGCGGCCACCGTGCCGAGCCTAGAGCGCTTGAAGAAAGAGGGCGGCGAAGCCGGCCGCAAACAGATCAATCAGTATTCGCGCTATCTGACGGTCGTTCTGGCCACGGCACAGGCGACGGCCATCGCTTTCTCGATGACCAATCCAGGAGCCGATGGCGGCACCATTGCGGTCAATCCGGGCATGTTCTTCATCGTCACAACGGTTGTGACGCTGGTGGGCGGGACCATGTTCCTGCTCTGGCTCGGCGAGCAGATCACGGCACGTGGTATCGGCAACGGGGTCTCGCTGATCATCTTCGCCGGCATTATCGCTGAAATCCCGCGCGCGCTTGTGCAGGCGCTGCAGCAAAGCGGCACGGGTGCCATTTCCGGTCCTGTGATTGTCGCCATGCTGGTGGGTATTGTCGTGATCATGGCCTTTGTGGTGTTCATCGAACGCTCACAGCGCCGTCTTCTGACCCAATACCCCAAGCGTCAGGTGGGCAACCGCATGATGGGCGGGGAATCCAGCTTCCTGCCGCTGAAGCTGAATACGTCTGGCGTGATCCCGGCGATCTTCGCCTCATCACTGATCATGCTGCCAGCGACGATTGCCGGCTTCCAGGCCACCTCTGGCACTGGCCCGGAATGGCTGATGACGATGGTGACCTTCCTGGGGCAGGGCCAGCCAGGCTTCATCATTCTGTACGGCCTCTTGATCGTCTTCTTCTGCTTCTTCTACACCTCCATCGTCTTCAACCCCGAAGATGTGGCGGACAATCTGAAGAAGCATGGCGGCTTCCTGCCTGGCATTCGTCCAGGTAAGCGAACCGCGGAATATCTGGACTATGTCCTGTCGCGCCTGACCGTGATTGGTGCCGGTTACCTGACCTTGGTCTGTGTCTTCCCGGAAATCCTGCGGTCTCAATACCCCGCCATTCCGTTCTATATAGGCGGAACGTCGGTCTTGATCGTTGTGTCGGTTACGCTTGATACCGTCCAACAGGTTCAGAGCCATCTGGTTGCACACCAGTATGAGGGTCTGATCAAGAAGACGAAGCTGCGGGGGCGTAAGAGATGAATTTGATCCTGTTCGGACCGCCGGGGGCCGGTAAGGGCACTCAGGCCAAAACACTTGTGGCCGAACGCGGCTGGGTCCAGCTGTCCACCGGGGACATGCTGCGCGCTGCGATCGCAGCGCAATCCGAACTGGGTCTTAAAGTCAAAGACATCATGGCGCGTGGCGACCTGGTGTCGGACGAGATTGTGATTGCTCTGATCGAAGAGCGCCTGCCTGAAGCCGAAGCGGCCGGCGGTGCGATCTTTGATGGGTTTCCGCGCACGGTGGCTCAGGCTGAAGCTTTGGACCGCTTGCTGGAGGGCCGGGGCAATCCGATCGGCAAAGTTCTTCGCCTGGTCGTTGACCAGCAAGAGCTTGTCGAGCGCATGGAAAAACGTGCGGCTGAGGAAGGCCGCGCAGACGATACGGTCGAAGCGTTTAAGAACCGTCTTGAGACGTATAACGCCCAGACCGCGCCGCTGATCCCGTACTATCAAGACCAGGGCAAGCTGGTCGATCTGGACGGGATGGGTGGCATTGCAGACGTCTCAGCGCGCATTAATGCGGCGCTGGATGGATAACCCGCCGCTCGTGTGAGGCCACCGGTCGATCGCGGGCTTTAAAATTAAGCGCATCTGCACCGTTCAATCTGGTTGACGGGGCAGGGCGTGAGACTATAAGAACCGCCCTTCGCTCGCAGAAGGGCAAACGCCGGACGGTGCCGTCAGTTTTGACTGCGCTGTGCGCGTTTGTCGCGTTTGGTAAGGGCAGATGAGGATAAGGAGAGCGTCGTGGCACGTATCGCCGGCGTCAACATTCCGACGAATAAGCGCGTAACCATCGCGCTACGCTATATCCATGGCATTGGTCCGACCAAGGCCGCCGAGATCTGCGAGAAGGTCGGCATCCCTGCTGAGAAGCGGGTCGCTGAACTGACCGACGCAGAAATCCTGTCGATCCGTGAAACGATCGATGCGGGTTACACGGTGGAAGGTGACCTGCGCCGGGAGCGCGCGGTTAACGTCAAGCGCCTGATGGACCTGGGTTGCTATCGCGGCCTGCGTCACCGTCGTGGCCTTCCGGTCCGCGGTCAGCGCACCCACACCAATGCCCGCACCCGCAAGGGCCCGGCTAAGCCGATCGCCGGCAAGAAGAAGTAAGGAACGAGGGCTATGGCCAAAGAACCGTCCCGCGTCCGCCGCCGCGAGCGCAAAAACATTACCGCTGGTGTTGCGCATGTGAACGCCAGCTTCAACAACACCATGATCACCATTGCCGACGCGCAAGGAAACGCTATTTCCTGGTCGTCCGCCGGCGCTATGGGCTTCAAAGGGTCTCGTAAGTCGACTCCCTACGCCGCTCAGGTGGCCGCTGAAGATGCGGGCCGTAAGGCTCAAGAGCACGGTGTAAAGACCCTTGAGGTCAAGGTCTCTGGTCCGGGTTCGGGCCGTGAGAGCGCTCTGCGTGCGCTGCAGTCTATTGGGTTTACGATCACGACCATTCATGACGTGACGCCAATCCCGCACAATGGCTGCCGTCCGCCCAAGCGCCGTCGCGTGTAACGGGCGCGGTGCCGTCCGGCACCGCATTCATATTTTATCCCGGCGTGTGGGTCTCCTTAGCCCGCGCGCCGCGCCTTCAAAGAGGTGACGTCCGTGATTGAGAAGAATTGGCAGGAATTGATCCGCCCGATGAAGCCAGAGATTCAACCTGGCTTTGACCCTGCGCGCGTTGCAAAGATCGTCGCTGAGCCGCTGGAGCGTGGCTTTGGTATGACGCTCGGCAATTCGCTGCGCCGGATCCTGCTGTCGTCTCTGCAGGGGGCTGCAATCACCGCAGTCCAGATCGACTCCGTGCTTCACGAATTCTCGTCCATCAAGGGCGTGCGTGAAGACGTGACCGACATCATCCTGAACCTTAAGCAGGTTGCCCTTCGCATGCATGCTGAAGGTCCGCGCCGCTTGACCCTGCACAAGCAGGGCCCGGGTGAGGTGACGGCTGGCGATATCGAAGAAACCGCAGACGTGGAAGTGATCAACAAGGATCACGTCATCTGCACACTCGACGAAGACGCTGAAGTACGCATGGTCCTGACCGTGAACACCGGCAAGGGCTATGTCCCTGCTGAGCGTAACCGTCCTGAAGACGCGCCGATCGGCCTGGTGGGCGTGGACGCGCTCTACAGCCCGGTGAAGCGTGTGGCCTATCGCGTGGAAAACACCCGCGAAGGTCAGGTTTTGGATTATGACAAGCTCATTCTGGACATTGAGACCAATGGCGCTGTGACGCCGGAAGATGCTGTGGCCTACGCGGCGCGCATTCTTCAGGACCAGTTCCAGATCTTCGTGAACTTCGAAGAGCCCAACCAGGCGCGCGGTGGTGAAGAAGAAAAGCCAGAGCTGGACTTCAACCCGGCGCTTCTGAAGAAGGTGGACGAGCTGGAGCTGTCTGTGCGCTCTGCCAACTGCCTGAAGAACGACAATATCGTCTATATCGGCGATCTCATTCAGAAGTCGGAAGCGGAAATGCTTCGCACGCCGAACTTCGGGCGCAAGTCGCTGAACGAGATTAAAGAAGTGCTGGCTCAGATGGGGCTGCACCTGGGTATGGATGCCCCGAACTGGCCGCCAGAAAATATCGAAGATCTGGCCAAACGATTTGAAGATCAGATCTAGAGCCGGAACGCCGAGAGGCGTGCTGCTTTAGAGCTCCAAGGAGAAGACCCATGCGCCACGGCGTTGCACATCGCAAACTCAACCGCACGGCCAGCCATCGCCGCGCCATGTTTGCCAATATGGCGGCCTCGCTGATCGAGCACGAGCAGATCGTTACGACTCTGCCGAAAGCCAAAGAGCTAAAGCCGATCATGGACAAGCTGATCACTCTGGCGAAGCGCGGCGATCTGCATGCGCGCCGTCAAGCGATCTCCAAGATCCGTGACAAAGGCCAGGTGGCCAAGCTGTTTGAAACCCTGGGCCCGCGCTACGCCGAGCGTCCAGGCGGCTATACGCGCGTGCTGAAGGCTGGGTTCCGCCACGGTGACAGCGCCCCAATGGCCGTCATCGAGCTGGTCGACCGCGATCCGGAAGCCAAAGGCGCAGCCGATCGCGCCCGCGAAGACGCTGTCGAGGGAGCCGGCGAGGAATAAGCCTCGACGCCTCTGACAAGACTAAAGGCCGCATCCGGTTGGGTGCGGCCTTTTTTGTTTCCCTGCTTTTGATGGCACCCTCTCTTTCCCGACGCAGGTCGGGACCCAGAGAAGACCGGACGCCGCACCTGACGGCTCTGGGCCCCGACCTGCGTCGGGGAAGAGGAAGATTTTGATCGAACCCTTCCTTTCGTCATCCCCACGAAGGTGGGGACCCAGAGCCATGAAGCGCCGCGCTCTACGATCCCTGGGTCCCCGCTTTCGCGGGGATGACGAGGGGGTTGGAGGCAGTCTTATTGCTCTCTAACCGGCCCCAGCGCTCGACGCTGCCTGTCTTCTCTTTCCCGGCGAAGGCCGGGATGCAGAGCCAGGACAAAAACGGATCAATGGGCGTGTCGAGCAGGAGCCTCTACCGCTCGCCCAAAGCCTCGCGGGCCTGCTTGCGGTGTTCATCGGTGATGGCAGCGCCGACCTGCATAATGATGGTGGTCAGCACCGTTCCGTCGTCGGCATAGCCAATCACGCCCAGAAAGTCGGGAATGATGTCGAAGACCCACAGGAAGTAGAGCAGGCCAAAGACCAGCGCGGCGCGGGCCTGGATGGGCGTATTGCTGTCGCGCATGGCGAAATAGGACGCCAGCAGGTCATCCAGGAAAGGCAGCTGCCGGGCAACTTTCTTGACCTTGTCCCAGAAACCCGCCTCGACCTTGGCTTGGTCCTCGTTCAGCTGGTTGGGATCGACGTGTTCGGCCTCGGCCAATTTTTCAAGGGCCACGGCCTCAGCGCGCTCCAGGGCGTTCGCGCGGCCATCTTTGTAAAGCGGGCGGTACTCCCGCTCGGCTCGGACCCGTGAACGTTCCAGCGTCTTTTCGGCGCGTCTGAGCGAGCCAAACAAACGGATCGGTGAATACCGGCGGGGTTTCATTTTGACGTCCTGGGTCAACCTGAACATCACGATAGCCTCAGATTATGACACGCGCACTCTCCCCCCTTGCAGCACTGTAACCCTTCAGGCCTTGTTCAGGCAGCATCCACCTTCCTAAATGCTGTATGAAGACTAAACGCGAGGATGAAGCGCTATGCTGAAAACCCTTGGATATGCGGCGCTGACCGCAAGCCTGATGACCGCGACGGCGTGCGCGCGCGAGGATGCGCAAACCAGTGCCGATGCGCAGGTTCAGCGTGTTGCGCCGGAGAGCGCCACGCAGGTGCAGCTCTCTTTTGCTCCGATTGTGCGCGAAGCCGCCCCGGCTGTCGTGAATGTCTATTCGCGCCGGGTGATCGCCCAACGCTCGCCCTTTGCCGGCGATCCCTTCTTTGAGCGCTTCTTCGGCCCGCAGACCCGAGAGCGAGAAGTCAATTCATTGGGGTCGGGTGTCATCGTTGATCCCACGGGGATTATTGTGACCAATAATCATGTCGTGGCGGGGGCCCAGGACCTGACCGTGGTATTGTCGGATCGCCGCGAGTATGAGGCGGAGCTGCTTTTAGCGGATGAGCGCACCGATCTGGCCGTCCTGAAAATTGAAGCCAATGAAGATCTGCCGGTTCTGCCCTATGGTCAGGGGAGCGAGGCCGAGGTTGGCGATTTGGTCCTGGCCATTGGCAATCCCTTTGGGGTGGGGCAGACGGTGACATCCGGTATTGTCTCAGCGCTGGCCCGCACCGATGTCGGAATCACGGACTATTCCTTCTTCATTCAAACCGATGCGGCCGTTAATCCAGGCAATTCCGGCGGTGCTCTAGTGGACATGGACGGCGCGTTGATCGGCGTGAATACCGCCATCTTCTCCCGATCTGGTGGATCGAACGGCATTGGCTTCGCGGTGCCGGTTGATATGGTCCAGACCGTTGTGGCCGCGGCCCTGTCGGACGGCGAAATCATCCGTCCCTGGTTGGGGGCCCGCCTGCAACCGGTTGATAATGACTTGGCTCAGTCGCTCGGCCTGCTGCGCCCGCGTGGGGCGATCATATCCGAGCTCTGGCCGAATGGCGCTGCGGAGCGTGCCGGGCTTGAGCGCGGCGATGTTCTGGTCGCGGTTGATGGGGTAGACGTTAACGACGAGGCCGGCGCGCGCTTTCGCTTTGCCACCCGCACGATTGGCGACACCGCTGATATCACTGTTTTGCGCCAGGGCGAGGAACAAACCTTCGTCGTCGAGGCGATGGCTGCGCCTGGGGACGAGGAGGGCCAACGCGTCGATGTGAGCGGTCAGAATCCGTTGCGCGGTGCGGAGCTGATCGAGCTTTCGCCGGCATTCAACGAGGAAAACGGGATCGACCCTTTTGAACGTGGTCTTGTTGTTTTTTCGGTCCAGCGGCGCTCCGCAGCCGCCTATTTCGGTTTCCAACCAGGAGACCGGGTCTTGTCGCTCCAGGGTGAAGCCATGGGGACGCTGGACGATCTGGATCGCGCGCTTGATGAATTTGATGGTGAGCGCCAATGGCCGGTGATTATTGAGCGCCGGGGCGAGCGCTATGAGCGCACGTTGACGCTCTAGGCCCAGTATTCAGGCTTCATCCACGGCTCGGGCAAGGCGAGCGACCCCGTCGCGCGCTGGTGAGCAACGAGCAGCATGGAGCGCCAGGCCTCGGCCCACTCCGGTTTGAGCGGGTAGGGGGCGTCGAGGCTCGCCGGGACGTCAAATCCGCGATGGCTGTAATAGTCTGGGTCGCCGAGCACGAGGAGTTCGTCCGCACCTTCGGCGTTCAGCCGTGCTGCGCCCGCGGCGATGAGCGCCTTTCCAAGGCCACCGCTTTGATGGTTGGGATGCACTCCAATCGGTCCCAGAAGCGCCAGCTTCTGCCCTGTTTCATTGCGCCCACGCGTGAATATGGCATGGCCGATAATCCTATCGTCATGGGTCGCAACCAGGCTTAAAACCTCAGTCAGAGGCAGAAGCTCTGCAACCAGACCGGTGAGGTCTTCATCGGGGAAGGCCAGCGGGTAAAGCGCGAGGATGGCTTCCGCCTCGTTTGTCGCGCTCTCACGGATCTCAGGCGAGGACGTCATCGTTTCAGAGCTCTCCAGCCAATATCACGGCGGTGCACGCCTTTGGGCCAATCGATTGTGTCGACAGCCGCATAGGCTCGCTCAATAGCCTGCTCCAAAGTATCGCCTTCGGCGGTCACATTGAGCACCCGGCCGCCCGTCGCGACCAACTCCCCGTCATCGCTTACACCAGTGCCGGCGTGGAAGATGGTGACGCCTTCACCCTGACCAGCCTCTTTGACGCCCTTAATCACGGACCCTTTTTCATAGCTGCCGGGATAGCCGCTCGTGGCCAGCACGATGGTTGCGGCGGGCTTTGCAGCGGATAAGGCGGGCATAAGGCTCTCAAAATCGCGCGCAGGCATGCCGCCCGTGGCGCAGGCCAGAAGAGCGGGGACGATATCGTCCTGCAGCGCAGCCATGAGAATCTGGCATTCGGGGTCGCCGAAGCGGACATTGAATTCCACCACTTTCGGACCTTCAGAGGTGATCATCAGACCGATATAGAGCACGCCCTTATACGGGTGGCCGGCGTCCGCCAGACCCTCCAGCATCGGTGCGGCGATGTTTTCATCGACTTGGGCCATCAGCTCCGGGGTCATCACCGGGGCTGGGCAATACGCCCCCATGCCGCCGGTATTGGGGCCTTCATCGCCATCTTTGAGGCGCTTATGGTCCTGGCAGGCCGGCAAGGTCAGGCGGTTCACGCCATCGGTCAGCACAAAAACGCTGGCCTCTTCGCCGGGCATGAATTCTTCAATCACCAGCTCGGTCGAGGCGTCGCCGAACTTACCTGAGAGCATCGCATCGGCTTCAGCTTGGGCTTGGTCCAGCGTGTCGACGATGACCACGCCTTTGCCAGCCGCCAGACCGTCAGCCTTCAACACATAGGGGGCCTCCAGCGTTGTCAGGAAGGCTTTCGCCGCCTCAGCTTCCGTAAACCGGCCATAAGCGGCCGTGGGCACGCCAAACTGGGCCATCATATCTTTGGCGAAGCCCTTGGACGCTTCCAGTTGCGCGGGCTCCTTATTCGGTCCGAAGACATCGAAACCGCGAGCCCTTAGACGATCGCCCAGGCCTTCGGCCAGCGGAGCTTCCGGGCCCACAACCACCAGATCGGGTTCGATCTGTAGGACCAGCTTCTCCAGATTCTCAACGTCATCGGCAGCGACATCAAAGCAGGGGCCGATTTGGTCAAGCGCCGCGCTGCCGGGCGTGGACCACACTGTATCGACCAAAGGGCTTTGGGCGATCTTCCAAGCCAATGCGTGCTCGCGTCCGCCCGATCCGATGATGAGGATATTCATGTCAGCCCTGCCGTGGTTAAGGATGGCCAGTCAATGGCCCCCCGCGCGGATCAGGTCAATGGGGGGCTCCATTCTGAGGGTCCT
>JANQMI010000114.1 GCA_028280165.1 Oceanicaulis sp.
GGTGATGCCGGGCGATAATGTTGAAGTGAATGTGGAACTGATCACGCCGATCGCGATGGAAGAGAAGCTGCGCTTCGCCATCCGTGAAGGCGGCCGCACCGTCGGCGCTGGCGTGGTCTCCAAGATCATCGAGTAATCGATCGATCAAGCGTCACACACGCACGACAAAACAAGACGCTCCGGGGCCCAACCGCTCCGGGGCGTTTTGATTCTGCACTTATTTATTAACCCTTTGGGCGGGCTGGCTTGCGGTAGGTCCATTGAAGGTCGAGCCGCGTGTCACGTGGCAGGGGATGCTGCATCGCACCATCGAGGGGTGCTTCGGTGTGTTCGATTCATCAAATTGCTAGTGAGGTAAGGCGTATCCACACGGTGAAGCAAAATTGTCACAGGGTGTGTGCCATATCTTTGAACACCGTTCACAGCATTTGCGACAACTTTGTAAATGCCCCTACTGTCTCCCCAGTCATTTGAGTCAAAAGTGGCCAGATGGACTTTTGCAATCGGGGAGTATGATATGCAAACCAAACAACTGAAAGCGTGGGCGCTTGCGTCTACGCTGATCACCTCCATGGGCCTGGCGTCGCCAGCGTTCGCGCAGGAGAGTGACGAATCAGCGGAGCCGGCGGATCGCATCGTCGTGACCGGTTCTCGCCTGCAGACCAACCCGAATCTGGCGGCGGCTAACCCGATCCTTTCGGTGACCGGTGAAGAAGCCGACATTCGCGGTAACGTCCGCATCGAAGACTTCGTGAACATTCTACCGCAGGTGTTTGCTGGACAGGCTGGTGAAGTGTCGAACGGTGCCTCGGGTACCGCGAACCTGAACCTGCGTGGCCTGGGCGCGAACCGGACCCTCGTTCTGATCGATGGCCGTCGTCTGCCTTATGGCTCTTCGCAGATCAGCTCGGCCAATCTGGACATTATCCCCGCCCAGATGGTCCAGCGCGTCGACATCCTGACTGGCGGTGCATCGGCCGTGTACGGGTCCGACGCTGTCGGCGGTGTCGCCAACTTCATCCTGGTCGATGATTTCGAAGGTCTGCAGATCGAAGCGTCCACTCAGATCAGTAATGCACCGAATGGGAATAATCTTTGGGACAATGTCCTGCGGGCGGGCGGTCAGACCGTGCCCGAAGAAGCCTGGGATGGTGAAGAGTTCAACATCTCTGCAACACTGGGTGTGAACGCACCCAATGGCCGGGGTAATGCCACGCTGTTCGCCTCGTTCGAGCGTCGTGAAGCCATTACTCAGGATGAGCGCTCGATCTCCGGCTGTGCGCTGGGTCAGACGGACGCGGACGACCCGTTCGGCTTTGGCAGCTTCGGCTGCGTGGGTTCGGGTAACTTCCGGGCCTTTGGCGGTGACGGCGGCTTCGGCTTCCAGGAAGAGGACGGCACGATCGTTCCGTTCGTGGGCGGTCCGGCTCAGACCTATAACTTTGGTCCGCTGAACTACTTCCAGCGTCCGTCCGAGCGTCTGCAATTCTATGCGCGTTCGCACTATGACATCACCGATGATGTGCGCGTTTACGCCAATCTGTCGTTCACCAACAACACGTCGAACGCTCAGATAGCAGAAACGGCCTCCTTCGGGTCTTGGGACATCAACTGTGATAACCCGCTGATCCAAGGCACGCCGGGTCTGGATATCGCAACGGACCTGTTTGAGTGTACCGCTGCGGAAATCGCTAACGGCACCATCAAGAACAGCCTGTTCGCCTCCCACCGTAACGTTGAAGGCGGCCCGCGTAACTCCGATCTGGAGAACTCGGCCTGGCGCTTCGTGGGTGGTATCCAGGGCACGTTCGCAGAGCACTGGGACTGGGAAGCTTTCTACCAGTACTCGCGGACCGACGACACGCAGATTTCCAAGAACGACTTCGTTGTTGGCAATGTGCAGCAGGCCTTCCTGGCCGTGGATGACGGCACCGGCAATGTTGTGTGTACCGATCCGTCGGGCGGCTGTGTGCCGTACAACATCTTCCAGCGTGGCCCGAACGGCGAATCGCTGGTCACCGAAGCGATGACCGACTTCCTTCAGGGCACCGGTATCATCACCGGTGAAACTGAGCAGTCGCTCTTTGGTGCAAGCATTCAGTCTGATCTGGGGAACTATGGCGTGTCCTCGCCATGGTCGGATCTGGGCGTTGGCTTCCTGGTCGGCTTCGAGATCCGCGAAGACGAGCTGAAGCGTGAGCCCGATGAGATCTTCCAGGTCGACGGCGGTGGCTTCACCGGTCTGGGTGGTGCAACCAAGCCGGTTCAAGGCTCGGTGGAAGTCACCGAATTCTTCTCTGAAGTTCAGGTTCCGCTGGTTACCGGTGCTGAATTCGCAGAAGAACTGACCTTCTCGGCTCAGTATCGCTATTCGGACTACACCACCGATGGCAGCGGCGTGACGAACGAGTTCCAGACGGACTCCTACGCACTGCAGCTGGCCTGGGCTCCGACTGAGGACATCCGCTTCCGCGGCCAGTTCCAGCAGTCAGTGCGCGCTCCGAACATCATCGAGCTGTTCACCGCACGTGATGTGGGTCTGCCGAACCTGTCCACCTTTGCCGGTGGCACCACGTTTGACCCCTGCGCCGGCGCTACGCCGACCCTGGATCTGGCGACCTGTGCTCGCACCGGTGTGACCGCCGCTCAGTATGGCGGCATTCTGGATGTGATCTCCGGTCAGACCCAGTCCATCACGGGTGGTAACCCGAACCTTCAGCCGGAAACCGCTGAAACCATCACGCTGGGTGTGGTTCTGACGCCGAACTTTGTTGATAACCTGTCGATCTCGATCGACTATTTCGACATCACGGTGGAAGACGCCATCGGTACAGGCCCGTCCTCGCAGACGATCCTGAACGAGTGTCTGGCAACCGGCGAGGCCTTCTTCTGTAGCCTGGTGACGCGTGCTGACAACGGGACGCTGGCATCGGGCTTCGGAACCGATTACGGCTTCCTGCAGATCAACCAGAATGTCGCTGAGCTCAGCACGAGCGGTGTCGACGTTCAGGTGAACTACTCGTTCGATCTGGCCGATGTCTCTGAGATGCTGGGTGAATATGGTGGGGTTCGCATCGACTATGCGGCAACCTTCCTGGACTCGCTCAATGAGATCGCCTTCGCCGGCGACTCTGGCATCGAATGTGCGGGCTTCTTCGGCAATGGCTGTGCTTCGGGCTTCTCCGGCACGCCGGCGTCTGAATACCGCCACCGTCTGATGGCCACCTGGGATACCCCATGGCCTTGGGAAGCCGCTGTGACCTGGCGTCACTTCTCGGCAACGGATAACGACAACTCAGCGGACACGCTTGAGCCCGATATCCCTGCCATTGGCTATATCGACCTGACGGGTAACTACCAGGTCACCGACAGCGTGCTGCTGCGCGGTGGTATCCTGAACGCTGCTGCTGAGCAGGCTCCGGTCTTTACGTCCGCTGGCCCGCCCTTCGGCAACGGCAACACCTTCCCGACCGTGTTTGACACCTCGCGTGTGTTCTTCGCGTCGGTGACGGCCAACTTCTAAGCCCTAGGGCTGTAGTTGAAATGAGATGGGTCGGCGGGGTTCCGCCGGCCCATTTTATATGTCGGAACCCGTCATAAATAACGGGCGTCAGGGCAGGGGGCGGGACTGCGATCGGGGGCTTGATCTGGAGCGGGCTTGTCCACACATGCGCTAGGTCAAATTTTTTCATCATGAGGGCTTTCCATCACTCGGTCAGATCGCTACAAGACCCAGCTCTGAATAAGTGCCCGTCTGGTCTCACATCCGGCGTTCGTCGCCGGGGTGTGGCTGCACGGGCCATTTGGCTTAGGGGTGTAGCTCAGCTGGTAGAGCGACGGTCTCCAAAACCGTAGGTCGGGGGTTCGAGCCCCTCCGCCCCTGCCAGGACTGGGTGTTTCGCCTGGTCGAGTGTCGAAGGATTGAAGTTACGCCATGGCGCGCAATTCGAAGTCTCGTACGCCGGCAAAGAGTGCCGCAGGCGGCAAGGGCGAAAGCTCTTCGAACGCCAGCAGTGCGCCGGCGCGCAAAAAGACCACGAACCCGTTCAAATTCCTGTCCGAGGTTCGCCAGGAAGGCCGTAAGGTGACCTGGACCGGACGGCAGGAGACCTTCATCTCCACGGTGATGGTTTTCATCCTGTCCGCGATTGCGGCGGTCTTCTTCTATCTCGTGGACAGCGTCTTCGGCTGGTCGATCCAATTCCTGCTGGGTCTGGGAGGATAATCGGTCATGGCGGCTAAATGGTATATCGTCCACGCCTATTCCAACTTCGAAAAGAAGGTTGCCGACGCCATCAAGGCCGAAGCCAATCTGAAGGGGCTGGAAGACAAGTTTGAGGAAATCCTCGTGCCGACCGAAGAGGTCGTCGAGGTGCGCCGCGGCCGCAAGGTGAACGCAGAGCGCAAATATTTCCCTGGCTATGTCCTGGTGAAGATGGACATGACTGACGAGGCCTATCACCTCGTGAAGAACACACCGAAGGTCACCGGCTTTCTGGGGTCCGGCAAGCGTCCGCTGCCGGTTCCGGAAAAGGAAGTCAAAGCCATCATGGGTCAGATGGAAGAGGATGCGGAACGTCCGCGTCCGACTGTCACCTATGATGTGGGCGAGACCGTTCGGGTCATCGATGGCCACTTCCAGAGCTTTAATGGTCTGGTGGAAGAGGTTGATGACGACAAGGGCCTGCTCAAGGTCGCGATCAATATTTTTGGCCGGGCAACCCCGGTCGAGCTCGAATACGCTCAGGTGGAAAAAATCACCTGATCGGACCTGGTGCGGGAGGGTTCGGCGAAGACCATGCCGGGCCCGTACCGCGCCACCCATTAAGCCAGCGAATGGGTCGCTGGCGCTTTCCTTACGCGGTCTCGCCGACGGCGTAATATGGAGGACGGGATATGGCGAAGAAGATCGCAGGTTATATCAACCTGCAGGTTCCCGCTGGCGCGGCGAACCCGAGCCCGCCCATTGGGCCGGCTCTGGGTCAGCGCGGCGTGAACATCATGGAATTCTGTAAGGCGTTTAACGCCAAGACCCAAGAGATGGAAAAAGGGATGCCGATCCCGACCACCATCACGGTCTATCAGGACAAGTCGTTCACCTTTGTCACCAAGACCGCACCGGCCAGCTTCTACCTGAAGAAGGCCGCGAAGGTTCAAAAGGGCTCGGGTGAGGCGGGTAAGTCCGCCCCGGTCGCTAAAGTGACCAAGGCCCAGTGCCGCGAGATTGCTGAAGCCAAGATGGCTGACCTGTCAGCCAACGATCTCGACCAGGCAACCAAGATCATCGAGGGCAGTGCGCGCTCGATGGGCTTTGAGGTGGTGGGGTAGGTCCATGACGAAGATTGCAAAGCGTACCGCTGCGGCCCGCGAAGGGATTGATCCGAAAGCTGTCTACTCCGTCGATGACGCGGTGAAGATGGTCAAAGATCGCGCAACCGCGAAATTTGACGAAACCGTCGAGATCGCCATCAATCTGGGTGTTGACCCGCGCCACGCTGACCAGATGGTCCGCGGTGTGGCCAACCTGCCTAACGGCACCGGCCGTTCGGTTCGCGTGGCTGTGTTTGCCCGTGGTCCGAAGGCTGAAGAAGCCACGAAGGCTGGTGCAGACGTGGTTGGCGCTGAAGATCTGCTGGAGCAGGTCCAGGGCGGCGAGATCAACTTCGACAAGGTGATCGCGACCCCGGATATGATGCCGCTGGTGGGGCGCCTGGGTAAGGTGCTCGGCCCGCGCGGCATGATGCCGAACCCGAAGGTGGGCACCGTGACCATGGACGTGACCAAGGCGGTCAATGATTCCAAGGGTGGCGCGGTTGAGTTTCGCGTTGAGAAGAACGGCATTGTCCACGCGGGCGTGGGTAAGGCGAGCTTCTCTGAAACCGCTCTGGCTGAAAATGTTCGTGCGCTGCTGACTGCTCTGGTGAAAGCCAAGCCGTCGGGCGCAAAAGGCACCTTTGTGAAGCGCATCGCGCTGAGCTCCACCATGGGGCCAGGCGTGAAGGTCGATATCGCAGAGGCCGCCACGGAAGCTGCCTGACCGCAGTTTTGTGTATGAGTTTCCGGTCAGCGTCTCGGCGCTGACCGGGTTCGGACTGGTCAAAGCGGCGTGCCGCCTTAACTGGTCCAACCTGTCCGAGATCTCAGGGGGTGCCGGCTTGCCGGCGTCTTAATTCAACCGGCCCTGGGTGAGACAGAGCAAAAATCGGTTTTCCAAAGCGTCGTTTGGCGTGGCGGGATATCGGTTCGAGCCCTGGGACAGGCCAATGCGCCGTTTGGCAGCACTGGTTCGTCCAGTGTCGTCTGACGGCGACTTGAGCGGGTGGCCCATAGGGGGCTGCCCATCTAGGGAGACCGCAATGGATCGTACCACGAAGGAAGCATCAGTTGCTGAGCTGGCGGACGTGTTCGCCAACACCGGTGCTGTTGTTCTTACCAAGTATTCGGGTTTGACCGTTGCGGAAATGACCACGCTGCGTGGTCAGCTGCGTGAACAGGGTGCGACGCTGAAAGTCGTTCGCAACCGGCTCGCAAAGCTGGCTCTGAAGGATCAGAAGGGTGAGGGCGCTTCCGACATGTTCGTCGGACCGGTGGCCATCGCTTACTCTGAAGACTTCACGGCAGCGCCGAAGGTTGCTGTTGAGTTCGCCAAATCGAACGACCAGTTCGAGATCATTGGCGGCTTCATGGAAGAAGAAATCTTTGATGCCAAAGGCATTGAAGCTCTGTCCAAGATGCCGTCCCGTGAAGAGCTCATCGCCACGGTGGTTGCCCGCCTGCTCGGCCAGGCTGGCGAAGTCGTGTCTCGTGTTACCGCGCCGGGCAATACGCTCGCCGGTCAGATCGAGACCATCGGCGAACAGGCCGCAAGCTGACGTTATCTCCGCATCGAACCGATACCCTGACCAAAGCAAGGAAATTAAATCATGGCTGATGTTGCCAAACTCGCAGACGAGCTGCTGGGCCTGACCATTCTGGAAGCCAAAGAGCTCAACGACATTCTCGAAGAAAAGGGCATTAAGCCTGCTGCAGCAGCTGTTGCAGTGGCTGGCCCGGCTGCTGGCGGTGACGCTGGTGGTGCTGCAGAAGAAAAGGACGACTTCGACGTCATCCTGGTTGCTGCAGGCGACAAGAAAATCAACGTGATCAAGGAAGTTCGCGCGATCACGGGCCTGGGCCTGAAAGAAGCCAAAGAGCTGGTGGAAGCTGGCGGCAAAGCCGTCAAGGAAGCCGCTCCGAAGGCAGAGGCCGAGGAAATCAAGAAGAAGCTCGAAGAGGCAGGCGCCCAGGTCGAGCTCAAGTAATCGATGGGCCGTGCGTGCACGGCCCGACGATTTTAAATGCCCGGCGGGCGTGCAGGTTTCTGCGCGCCCGTTCGGGCGTTTACTGCCTAACCCGGTCTCCGCATCGTCCCGGCGGGTCCTGGTTCACTCAAATTTCCGCTTATAAGGCGGGGGTTTGAGCCCCTCTCGGGACGGACCTTGAGGCAAGTTCCGCCTCGTCATTTTTCAAGCGCTAGGTCCTATGACCTGCGAAGGGAGCGAAAATGGGTCTGTCGTTTACCGGCAAGAAGCGAATTCGCAAATCGTTCGGCCGTATTTCTGAAGCGGTCGAGATGCCGAACCTCATCGAGGTTCAAAAACACTCTTATGAGCAGTTCCTGATGAAGGACACCGCGATTGCCGACCGGCCTGATGAGGGCCTGCAGGCAGTCTTTAAGTCGGTCTTCCCGATCAAGGACTTCTCAGAGCGGTCGGTTCTTGAATTCGTGTCCTACGAATTTGAGCCGCCGAAGTTCGACGTTGAAGAATGCGTGCAGCGCGACATGACGTACGCCGCTCCGCTGAAGGTGAAGATGCGTCTCATCGTGTTTGATGTGGACGAAGAAACCGGTGCGCGTTCGGTCAAAGACATCAAGGAACAAGATGTCTACATGGGCGATATTCCGCTCATGACCCATAAGGGCACCTTCATCGTGAACGGCACTGAGCGCGTGATCGTGTCTCAGATGCACCGTTCGCCAGGCGTGTTCTTTGACCATGACCGGGGCAAGACCCACGCGTCGGGCAAATTCCTGTTTGCAGCCCGCATCATTCCGTATCGCGGCTCCTGGCTGGATCTGGAATTTGACGCCAAAGACATCCTGCACGTGCGCATCGACCGCCGCCGCAAGCTCCCTGCGACGACGCTTCTGTATGCGCTCGGCCTGGATAAAGAAGAGATCCTGTCGACCTTCTACGACTCGGTGGCCTACACCAAGACCAAGAAGGGCTGGACGCTTCCGTTCGAGAAGGAACGCTGGCGCGGTGTGAAGCCGGTTCGCGATCTGATCGACGCCAAGTCCGGTGAAGTTGTGGCTCCGGCTGGTAAAAAGCTGTCCGCGCGTGCCGCGAACAAGCTGGCTGATGATGGTCTGAAGACGCTGCTGATCGCCATGGACGACCTGCTCGGCCGTTTTGCGGCTGAAGATCTGGTCAATATGGAAACCGGTGAGATCTACGCCGAAGCCGGTGATGAGCTGACCGAAGAAGTGCTGGCCGCCATTGAGGAGGCCGGTCTGGACGCGCTGGATATTCTCGACATCGATAATATCTCGGTGGGCGGCTATATGCGCTCGACCCTGGCGGCGGACAAAAACGACACCCGCGATCAGGCTCTGGTGGATATCTACCGCGTCATGCGTCCGGGTGAACCGCCGACGCCGGAGACCGCCGAAGCGCTGTTCAACGGCCTGTTCTTCGATCCGGAACGCTATGATCTGTCCCCGGTGGGCCGGGTGAAGATGAATATGCGCCTTGATCTGGAGTGCCCGGACGATGTCCGCGTGCTGCGCAAGGAAGACATCATCGAAGTGCTGCGTGTGATCCTGGGCCTGCGCGACGGCAAGGGCGAGATCGACGATATCGACAATCTGGGTAACCGTCGTGTGCGTTCGGTCGGCGAGCTGATGGAAAATCAGTATCGCGTCGGCCTGTTGCGCATGGAGCGCGCCATCAAGGAGCGCATGAGCTCGGTGGATATCGAGACCGTGATGCCGCATGACCTGGTCAACGCCAAGCCGGCGGCCGCTGCGGTGCGCGAATTCTTCGGCTCCTCCCAGCTGTCCCAGTTTATGGACCAGACCAACCCACTGTCCGAAGTGACCCACAAGCGCCGCATGTCCGCGCTTGGGCCGGGCGGTCTGACCCGTGAGCGTGCGGGCTTTGAAGTGCGTGACGTGCACCCGACCCATTATGGCCGGATCTGCCCGATTGAAACGCCGGAAGGCCCGAATATCGGTCTGATCAACTCGCTGTCGACCTATGCGCGCGTGAACAAGTACGGCTTCATCGAAAGCCCGTATCGCAAGGTGGAAGACGGTAAGATGACCGATCAGGTCGACTATCTGTCGGCCATGCAGGAAGCGAAATTCAACATCGCCCAGGCCAACGCCACGGTCGATGAGAGCGGCATGCTCGCCAATGAATTCGTCAACTGCCGCATCGGACCGGGCCGCGACGCCACGCTGATCCCGCGTGAAGACGTGGACTATATCGACGTGTCGCCGAAGCAGGTGGTGTCGGTTGCCGCCTCGCTCATTCCCTTCCTGGAGAATGACGACGCAAACCGCGCTCTGATGGGCTCGAACATGCAACGCCAGGCCGTGCCGCTGGTCAAAGCCGAAGCCCCGCTTGTGGGCACCGGCATGGAAGCGGTTGTGGCCCGGGATTCCGGCGCAGCCGTGGCGGCCCGCCGTGACGGTATCGTCGAGCAGGTGGACGCCCAGCGTATCGTGGTGCGCGCCACCGGTGAGCTCGGTGCCGCAGAGTCCGGTGTGGACATCTACCACCTGTCGAAATTCCAGCGTTCGAACCAGTCCACTGCGATCAACCAGCGTCCCATCGTGAAGGTGGGCGACTTGGTGCGGGTTGGCGATATCATCGCCGACGGCCCGTCCACCGATCTGGGTGACCTGGCGCTTGGCCGTAACGTGCTCGTCGCGTTCATGCCGTGGAATGGCTACAATTTCGAGGACTCCATCCTGATCTCCGAGCGCATCGTGCGCGACGACGTGTTCACCTCCATCCACCTTGAAGAGTTCGAGGTGATGGCCCGTGACACCAAGCTGGGCCCGGAAGAGATTACCCGCGACATCCCCAATGTGGGTGAAGAAGCGCTGCGCAATCTCGACGAAGCCGGCATCGTCGCCATTGGGGCGGAGCTGGAGCCGGGTGACATCCTGGTTGGTAAGGTGACACCGAAGGGCGAAAGCCCGATGACGCCGGAAGAAAAACTTCTGCGCGCCATCTTCGGTGAAAAGGCCTCTGACGTGCGCGATACCTCGCTGCGTCTGCCGCCGGGCACCACCGGTACCGTGGTTGAAGTCCGCGTCTTCAACCGTCACGGCGTCGATAAAGACGAGCGCGCGATTGCGATCGAGCGTGAGGAAATCGAACGTCTGGGCGAAGACCGCGACGATGAGCTGGCCATCCTGGAGCGCGACATCTTTGGTCGTCTGCAGGACATCCTGGTGGGCAAGAAGGCCATTTCCGGCCCGAAAGGCTTCCCGAAGGGTGCGGTCACCGCCGAAGCTCTGGACGACACGCTGCATTCAGGCTGGTGGAAGATCGGCCTGGACGATGAAAAGGCCATGGGCGAAGTCGAAGCGCTGAAAAAGCAATACGACGACGGTAAAGCCCGCCTGGACCGCCGTTTCGAAGACAAGGTCGAGAAGCTGCAGCGCGGTGACGAGATGCCTCCGGGCGTGATGAAGATGGTCAAGGTCTTCGTGGCGGTGAAGCGCAAGCTTCAGCCCGGCGACAAGATGGCCGGTCGTCACGGCAACAAGGGTGTGATTTCCAAGATCAATCCGATCGAGGACATGCCCTTCCTGGAAGACGGTACTCCGGTCGACATCGTTCTGAACCCGCTGGGCGTGCCTTCGCGCATGAATGTGGGTCAGATCCTGGAGACCCATCTGGGCTTTGCGTGTAAGGGTCTGGGCCGTCAGATTGGCGAAGCCTATGAAGCCTATAAGCGCACCGGCGATCAGAAAGATCTGCAACTGAAGCTCAAGCACGCCTATGGCGATGATCAGGAGCTGCCCGCAGGTGAGGACGATATTGCTGAACTCGGCAAAAACCTCGCCAACGGTGTTCCGATCGGCACCCCGGTGTTCGACGGCGCGCGCGAGCCTGATGTTGTGGATCACCTGAAGCTTGCTGGTTTTGACGAGAGCGGTCAGTCGATCCTCTATGACGGTCTGACCGGTGAAGCCTTCAAGCGTCCGGTCACCGTGGGCATCAAGTATCTGCTCAAGCTCCACCACCTGGTGGACGATAAGATCCACGCCCGCTCCATCGGCCCGTACTCGCTTGTCACCCAGCAGCCGCTGGGCGGTAAGGCGCAGTTCGGCGGCCAGCGCTTCGGCGAGATGGAAGTGTGGGCCCTGCAGGCATACGGCGCAGCCTACACCCTGCAGGAGATGCTGACCGTGAAGTCGGACGACGTGGCGGGCCGTACGAAGGTCTATGAGGCCATCGTGCGCGGCGACAATGCGTTCGAAGCTGGCATCCCGGAAAGCTTTAACGTGCTGGTGAAGGAAATGCGCTCACTGGGTCTGAATGTGGAACTGGTCAACCAGTAGGCCTCACAGCAGAACCAACGACGCGTTATTTGATTGATAGGCAGCGGGCGAGGGGCCCCTTAAACCCCAAACCCGCCGCCGCCACCGTCAAGGAGACGGCCCCATGAACCAAGAGGTCATGAACATCTTCAATCCTTCCGTCGAAGGCCCGTCCTTCGACCGGATTCGGATCGCCCTTGCCAGCCCGGAGAAAATTCTCTCCTGGTCCTTTGGTGAGGTGAAGAAGCCTGAAACCATCAACTACCGCACGTTCAAGCCCGAACGTGACGGTCTGTTCTGCGCGCGCATCTTTGGCCCGATCAAGGACTATGAATGCCTGTGCGGGAAGTATAAGCGCATCAAATATAAGGGCATTATCTGCGAAAAATGCGGCGTGGAAGTCACCCTCGCACGCGTTCGCCGTGAGCGCATGGGCCATATTGAGCTGGCTGCGCCGGTGGCCCACATCTGGTTTTTGAAGTCTCTGCCGTCGCGCATCGCGCTGATGATGGATATGGCGCTGAAGGATGTGGAGCGTGTGCTCTATTTCGAAGCCTATATCGTCACCGAGCCGGGCCTGACGCCGCTGCAGCAAAACCAGCTTCTGACCGAAGAAGAGTATTACGACGCCATCGATGAGTATGGCGACGATGCCTTTACCGCAGGCATTGGCGCAGAAGCCATTCGCGAATTGCTCGCTGGCCTTGACCTCGAAAAAGAGGTTGAGCGCATGCGCGAGGAGATGACCGAAACCGGTTCTGAGCTGAAGCTGAAGAAGCTGGCCAAGCGCGTGAAGCTGATGGAAAGCTTCCTGCACTCCAAAAATAAGCCGGAGTGGATGGTGCTGACCGTTGTCCCGGTGATCCCGCCGGAACTGCGCCCGCTGGTCCCGCTGGACGGTGGCCGGTTTGCGACGTCGGATCTGAACGATCTGTATCGCCGGGTCATCAACCGCAACAACCGCCTGAAGCGCCTGATCGAGCTGCGCGCGCCGGACATCATCATCCGTAACGAAAAGCGGATGCTGCAGGAATCCGTCGACGCTCTGTTCGACAATGGCCGCCGTGGCCGCGTCATCACCGGGGCCAATAAGCGCCCGCTGAAGTCGCTGGCTGACATGCTTAAAGGTAAGCAGGGCCGCTTCCGTCAAAACCTTCTGGGTAAGCGCGTCGACTATTCTGGCCGTTCGGTCATCGTGGTTGGCCCGGACCTGAAGCTGCACGAGTGCGGCTTGCCGAAGAAAATGGCGCTGGAGCTGTTCAAGCCCTTCATCTATGCGCGTCTTGACGCCAAGGGCCTGTCCGGCACGGTTAAGCAGTCCAAAAAGATGGTTGAAAAAGAGCGCCCAGAAGTCTGGGACGTTCTGGACGAGGTGATCCGCGAGCACCCGGTTCTGTTGAACCGTGCGCCGACGCTGCACCGTCTGGGCATCCAGGCGTTTGAGCCCAAGCTGATCGAAGGCAAGGCCATCCAGCTACACCCGCTCGTCTGTGCGGCGTTTAACGCCGACTTCGACGGGGACCAGATGGCTGTGCACGTTCCGCTGAGCCTGGAAGCTCAGCTGGAAGCGCGTGTCTTGATGATGTCCACCAACAACATCCTGTCGCCCGCCAACGGTAAGCCGATCATCGTGCCGTCCCAGGATATCGTTCTGGGCCTGTACTATCTGTCCATCGCCAAGGATGGCGAGCCGGGTGAGGGCATGGCCTTCGCCACCATGAGTGAGCTGGAAGCGGCTCTGGATGCGGGCGTCATCTCGCTGCACTCGAAGATTAAAGCGCGTTACGAGTCCATGGACTCCGACGGCAATCTGAAAGTGGAAGTGATCGACACCACGCCGGGCCGGATGAAGATCCTGGAGCATATGCCCAAGCACCCCGTGCTGGGCCCGCACCTTCTGGACGACCTTCTGACCAAGAAGGCCATTGGCGGCATGATCGACGAGGTCTATCGCCACACCGGCCAGAAGGCGACGGTGATCTTCTGTGACCGCATCATGGCGCTCGGCTTTAAAGAAGCGGCCCGGGCCGGTATTTCGTTCGGTAAGGACGACATGCTGATCCCAGACGCCAAGGCGACCCTGGTGGGTGAAACCCGATCGCTGGTGGCTGACTATGAGCAGCAATATGTGGACGGCCTGATCACCAAGGGTGAGAAGTATAACAAGGTGGTCGACGCCTGGGCGAAGTGTACCGACAAGGTCGCGGACGCCATGATGGACGAGATTTCTCAACCGCTGCCGGGCGATGATGGCCGGCCGGGTGAGGTGAACTCGGTCTACATGATGGCCCACTCCGGTGCCCGGGGTTCGAAGAACCAGATGAAGCAGCTGGCTGGTATGCGCGGTCTGATGGCTCGTCCGGATGGCTCGATCATCGAGACGCCGATCATCTCGAACTTCAAGGAAGGCCTGACCGTTCTTGAATACTTCAACTCCACCCACGGGGCCCGTAAGGGTCTGGCCGATACCGCGCTGAAGACGGCCAACTCAGGCTATCTGACCCGCCGTCTGGTGGACGTGGCGCAGGACTGCATCATCAATGAGGTGGATTGCGGCACCAGCGAAGGCATCACCCTGTCGGCTGTGGTCGATGGCGGTGAAGTCGTCGTGTCGCTGGAACAGCGCATTCTGGGCCGGACTTCGGCTGAGGATGTCGTGGATCCGAACACTGGCGAGATCATCGCTCCGGTGGACGCCTATCTCGACGAAGAGCTGTCTGCGGCGATCGACGCGGCTGGCGTGGCCAGCGTGAAGACCCGCTCGCCGTTGACCTGTGAAACCCGTGTGGGTGTGTGTGCGACCTGTTATGGCCGCGACCTGGCCCGCGGCACCAAGGTGAATATGGGTGAAGCGATCGGTGTGATCGCGGCCCAGTCCATTGGTGAGCCGGGCACCCAGCTGACCATGCGGACCTTCCACATTGGCGGTACGGCCCAGGTGTCCGAGCAGTCCTTCATCGAATCGAGCTTCGAAGGTGAGATTGCCTTCACCGACCGCTCGACCGTGAAGACCGCAGACGGCAGCTTCATCGTGATGAGCCGCAACATGCAGGTGGCTGTGGTCGATAAGGACGGCAAGGAGCTGGAAAGCTACAAGCTGAACTACGGCTCCAAGCTGCGGGTGGACGCGGGCGATAAGGTCGAGCGCGGTGCGCGCCTGGCCGAGTGGGACCCCTACACCATGCCGATCGTGACCGAAGTGTCCGGTAAGGTGAAGCTGATCGACCTGGTCGAAGGCCTCTCGGTTCGCGAAGAAACCGACGAAGCCACGGGCATCGCCTCTAAGGTGGTGGTCGACTGGCGCGGCACGGGCGCAAAGTCCAATGCCCTCCAGCCGGCGGTCGTGGTTGTCGATGAAAACGGTGATCCGGTGAAGCTCTCCAACGGCTCTACGGCCAGCTATATGCTGAGTGTGGGCGCGATCCTGTCCATGGGCGACGGGGATGAGGTCCATGCCGGTGACGTGCTGGCGCGTATCCCAACCGAGGGTGCGAAGACGCGCGACATCACCGGGGGTCTGCCGCGTGTGGCTGAATTGTTCGAAGCGCGCCGTCCGAAGGACCACGCCGTGATCGCTGAGATCACCGGCCGTGTGGAATTTGGCCGCGACTACAAGAATAAGCGCCGCATTGCCATCGTGCCTGAGGGCGAAGATGCCGAAACGGTCGAATATCTTGTGCCGAAAGGTAAGCACCTAACGGTCCAGGAAGGCGATATCATCCAGCGCGGCGAATACCTGCTGGACGGTAACCCGGCCCCGCACGACATCCTGCGTATTCTGGGTGTTGAGGCCCTGGCGGACTATCTGATCAATGAGATCCAGGAGGTCTACCGCCTGCAGGGCGTGCCGATCAACGATAAGCATATCGAAGTGATCGTGCGTCAGATGCTGCAGAAGATCGAAATCCTGAAGGCAGGCGATAGCGGCTATCTGGCCGGTGAGCATGTCGACAAGATTGAGTTCCTGGAGACCAATGAGCGTCTGGAGAAAGAGAAGAAAGAGCCTGCTGTGGGCGAGCCGGTGCTGCTGGGCATCACCAAGGCGAGCTTGCAGACCCGCTCCTTCATCTCCGCAGCCTCCTTCCAGGAGACCACGCGTGTGCTGACCGAAGCTTCGGTTCAGGGCAAGGTGGACACCCTTGAAGGGCTGAAAGAGAACGTGATCGTGGGTCGTCTGATCCCGGCCGGTACCGGTGGTCTGATGCGCCAGTATCAGGCCGTCGCGGACGAGCGTGATCGCGATCGCATCGAAGCTCAGAAGTCTGAAGTCGAAGAGGGCGCTGAAGCCCTGCCCACCGAAATCGCCGAGGCGGCCGCCGCCGAAGCGAGCGAAGGCGGCGAAGCGTAAGCGCTTCCCTCGGCTCTGAGTCGAATC
>JANQMI010000128.1 GCA_028280165.1 Oceanicaulis sp.
CGCTGGTGGCCACCATGTGGGCCGGCAATCCTTGCCGGGCGGACGTGGCCCGCACCCTTTACCGCGTGCTCGCCCAGCAAGGATTGACGGCCCACATGGTGGCCACCAGCGAAATCAAGATTTCTGTGCTGGTCGATGGTGATGAGCTGGAGCACGCCGTTCGCGCCCTGCATGGGGCCTATGGGCTCGCTGCATCGCACTGAAGGGGCTTGACGAACGCCGCTCAGCGCGCGCTCCTACACGTCCCGACGGCGCAGGCCTGACTCTTCAGCGTGCGCCAAAGCCAAAGCAGAGCCGACGACGACAGACTGAGCGATGACGACCGACGCCCCGTCCACCGCCGCGCGTGGCTCCCGCCGCCTGCTGGGCCGTATTCGCGACCTGATGGCCGTTCAGGACGATGCCCAAGCACGTCTGGACCGGCTCACGGACATCATCGCCGAGGAAACCCGTTCGGACGTTAGCTCGATCTATCTGGTTCGGCCTTCCGGTGCGCTGGAGCTGTCTGCCACCCACGGCTTGAAGACTGAAGCGGTGCACGCCACGCGGCTGAGACCGGGTGAAGGCCTGGTGGGCACGGTTGCGCGTCGGGCCCGCCCGATCGCCGTGGAAAACGCACCGGCACACCCGTCCTTCTCATATCGCGAAGAAACCGGTGAAGAGCCGTTTCAGACTTTTGTGGGTGTGCCGATCCTGCGTGGCGGACGCCTGGTGGGTGTGCTGACCGCCCAGACGGCAGAGGGTCGCCCTACCACTGAAGAAGAGATTGAGACGCTGCAGACGGTCGCCATGCTGTTGGCGGAGATTGTCGCGTCCGGGGATCTTGTTTCGGCTGAGGAATTCTCCGGGCTGGAATTGCGTCTATCCAAACCTGAGCGCTTTCAGGGTTTGGCTCTGTCTGGCGGCATCGCGGCCGGTGTCGCGGTGAAGCATGAGCCGCACGTGCTGGCCCAACGCATGGTCGCCGATGATGCCGAGGCCGAAGAAGAACGCTTGGAATCCGCCATTGGCCGCTTGCGCGCCTCAATCGATACCTTGTTGGATTCCGGACGCGTGCCCGCCGGTACTCCGTCGCGTGAGGTCCTGGAGGCCTACCGCCTGTTTGCCTATGACCGCGGCTGGCTGAGCCAGCTGCACGAAGCGGTGCGCGCCGGCCTGACCGCCGAAGCCGCGGTGGAACGGGTGCGCAACGAACACCGCGCGCGCTTGATGAAGGCGCGCGATCTGCATTTCCGAGAGCGCCTGCATGATCTGGAAGATCTGGCCAACCGTCTTTTGCGCCATTTGGCCAATACCGACGACATTGCGCCCAAGCTGCCGGAGAATGCGATCCTGGTGGCGCGCTCCATTGGCCCGGCCGAGCTGTTAGATTTCGACCGCTCCCGCCTGGCCGGGATTGCGCTGGAGGAAGGCAGTTCCAGCTCCCATGCCGCGATTGTGGCCAAAGCCCTGGGTGTGCCCATGGTTGGGCGCATTGAAGGCGCGCTTGACCGGGTGGAAGATGGTGATGCGCTGATTATCGACGGCGAGTTTGGTTTGCTGTTCGCCCGGCCCACCGATGAAGTCATAACCGCTTATGACGAGCGCATCGAAACCGCAGCCAAACGAGCCCGGGCGTTTCGGGATATGCGCGATGAGCCGGCCCTCAGCCGCGATGGCGTGCGCGTTGAGCTATTGATGAATGCCGGCCTGCTTGTGGAAATGGCCCAGCTGGCAGAAACCGGGGCCGAAGGGGTGGGACTGTTCCGCACCGAGTTCCAATTCATGATCTCTGACACCTTGCCTCGGCTGCAGGCCCAGACCGAGCTTTACAGTGCGGTCTATGAGGCGGCGGGGGACAAGCCGGTGGTGTTTCGCACACTCGACCTGGGAGGGGACAAGATCACGCCCTACACCCCGTCCATGCGTGAACCCAATCCGGCCCTGGGCTGGCGAGGGCTTCGGATGGGTCTCGATCGGCCCGGCTTATTGCGCTATCAGCTGCGCGCCCTGGTGCGAGCCGGAGCCGGACGTCAGCTCAACGTCATGTTCCCCATGGTCACCGAGCCCGAGGAATTCGCCGACGCGCGTGACGTCCTCCATCAAGAAGTCGCCTATGCGGTCCGCCATGGCCATGAAGCACCGATTGAGGTGCGGGTTGGCTTCATGTTGGAGACGCCCGCCATCGCCTATGACCCTGATCCGGTCTTGGAGATGGCCGACTTCGTCTCGCTGGGGGCCAATGATCTGATGCAGTATTTCTTCGCGTCCGATCGTCAGAACCCGCAAGTGTCCGAACGCTATGATCCGATCAGTGTGGCGTCGCTAAAGCTGCTGATCTCAATCCAGGCGGCGTGCGAGCGCCATGGCAAGCCCATCAATGTCTGCGGCGAGTTGGCGGGACGCCCCCTGGAAGCGTGCGTCTTGGCGGCCCTGGGCCTCAGGCGGTTGTCGATGGCGGCTGGGTCTATTGCGCCAGTCAAACAAGCTCTTGCCGGTGCCGATCTCGGTAAGCTCTCGGCGTGGTTGCAAGTGGAGATGGCGCACGGTGATCGTGTGGGGCAACCTCCGCTTCGCGAGCGCATGATGCGGGCCGGAGAAATCACAGGTTTGCCACAGGAATTTGTTGATAATATCAAAACCATTTGATTGAATGATCTTGCGGTGAGGCTTAGAAGTCACACTCGCTTGAGGGGGCGTCACGGACGCAAATCATGACCGGATCATCAATGACCCAGATGGATGACACGCAATCGGACGCGGGCTTTGTGCCTGTCGATGCAGTGTTTTCTGACGCGCCAGCGGCCAATGACGCCGCGATCGGCGGCCTGGGCGAATGCTTGCGCCAGGCGCGCATCAAGGCGGGTTTAACGCTTGATTCGGCCTCGGCCCGTACGCGCATCAAGCGCGATTTTCTTGAAGCGCTCGAAGCGATGGACCCGCGCGGCTTGCCATCTCGCGCCTATGCCATCGGCTATCTGCGCACCTATGCCCAATGCCTGGAGCTGGATGCAGCGGCCTGCATTGATCAATTCAAGGCCGAGGTGGAGGTCGATACCGGTCGCGCCACGCCGACGGCACCCCAGGAGCGCACTGAAATCCAGCTGCCACGCGGCATGGTGGGTGCGCTGGTGATCCTGGCCGTCGTCATTGGCGGAGCGGGTTGGTACGGTAATTATCTCAATCGGTCGCAGGCCTATGCGGGCGTTGACGCCCCCATGGACGCGCTGATTGCTGAAGAGGCTCCGCTGGTGGCGGAGACCCAGTTCGCCACGCCGACCACCGATGCGATCTGGTCGGCTTTGCCAACACCGGTCAATGAAGGCGCGCTGACCTTTGAAGCTGTCGCGCCTGTCGAATTGGAAGTTCGTGACGCATCGGGCCGCATTCTGGCGTCCCGGGAGCTGGATATCGGCGACGTCTACCGCGCGCCGGATGAGCCGGGTTTGACGGTGTCGGCGTCCGATGCAGGCGCGGTGTTGGTGCGCGTATCAGGACGCCCGCTCGGTCCGCTGGGCGATGCGGGTGACGCGGTGGATAATGTTCCGGCCGCCGAATTCATCCTCGCCGCGCTGCGCGATGATGGCGATAGCAATCGCTAAAGCTCGCGCCAACGCCGTATTCACTCTATATCTGAAACCCTGACTGCGCTTTGTGTTGCCACGAGGTTTGAATACGCCATGTCCGTTGAAGCCCACACCACGGTTCGCCCCTGGCGCATGATTGATCGGCGGGAATCCCGGCAGATCATGGTGGGCAATGTGGCGGTTGGCGGTGGAGCACCCATTAGCGTGCAGTCCATGACCAACACCCCCACCCCGGACGTGAACGCCACCATCGCTCAGATTCGGCGTCTGGAAGAGGCGGGTGCCGACATCGTGCGGGTGTCCTGCCCGGATGAGGACTCCACCGCGGCGTTTAAAGACATCGCCAAAGCCGCCAAAGTGCCGCTGGTGGCCGATATCCACTTTCACTACAGGCGTGGGATCGAAGCGGCTGTGGCGGGTGCGGCCTGTCTACGGATCAATCCGGGCAATATCGGCTCCATGGACCGGGTCCGCGAGGTGGTTCAGGCTGCCAAGGACCATGGCTGCGCCATTCGGATTGGGGTGAATGCGGGTTCTCTGGAAAAACATCTGCTTGAAAAATATGGTGAACCCTGTCCCGATGCGATGGTGGAAAGCGCGCTGGACCATGCCCGCATTCTCGAAGACCTGGACTTCCAGAACTATAAGATTTCGGTGAAGGCCTCGGACGTCTTCCTGACCGTGGCGGCGTATCAAGCGCTGGCCGAAGCCACGGACGCACCGCTGCATTTGGGTGTGACCGAAGCTGGTCCATTGCGCACGGGCGGCGTGAAGTCCTCCATCGGCTTGGGCAATATGCTCTGGGCGGGCATTGGCGATACCATCCGCGTGTCCCTCAGCGCCGACCCGGTCGAAGAGATCAAGGTGGGCTATGACATCTTGAAGTCTCTGGGCCTGCGCACGCGCGGAGTGAATATCATCGCCTGCCCCAGCTGCGCGCGTCAGGGCTTTGACGTCATCAAAACAGTAGAGACGCTGGAAGAGCGCCTGGAACACATCCACGAGCCGATCTCGCTGTCGATCATCGGATGTGTGGTGAATGGACCGGGCGAGGCAATGTTCACCGATCTCGGATTCACCGGCGGTGGCAAAGGCGCTGGCATGCTCTACCACGCCGGGTCGATCAGTGGAAAAGTCTCCAACGAGGACATGGTCGAAAGCATCGTTGCTGCGGTTGAAGACAAGGCGGCCAAGATGAAGGCGGAGCGCGAAGCGGCTGAAGCTACGGCGGCGGAATAGGCCCTAGCCCTGACCACCGCGGTAGAACTCGGCCTGACCTTCGAACATCGCCGTATATCGCCCGCCTTGGGAAATGAGCGCGTCATGCGTACCCCGCTCGACGATCTCTCCTTTCTCCAGAACCAGGATCAGATCCGCGCCTTTCAGATTGGCCAAACGGTGGCTGATCAGGATGGTGGTGCGGTCGTCCGCCGAGGCGGCGGCGATGAACTCGCCTTCAGCCGTCGGGTCGAGCGCCGAGGTGGGCTCATCCAGGATCAGGGTTTGGGCCTCTGTCCGCAGCATCGCGCGGGCTAGCGCCAGGCGCTGCCACTGACCGCCGGACAGCTCCCGCCCATCCAGGAATTGCCGCGACAGGCGGGTGTCCAGGCCGTGCGGCAAGTCATCGAGCACGGGCTGGGCCAGGCCCTTGATGGCGGCCTCGCGCAGGCGCTCCGGATCGGTTTCGCGCAAGCCCTGGCCCATGGCGATATTGTCGCCAGCGGTCATGCGATAGCGCTGGAAGGGCTGGAACAGGACTGCAGTGCGGGCGTAAAGCGCTGCGGGTGACCAGTGCGATAGCGGTAATCCGTCCAAGAGGATGCGCCCTGAACTTGGCGTGTAGAGGCCGGTGAGGAGCTTCACCAGCGTGGTCTTGCCGGATCCGTTCGCACCGGCGACACCCAGCGCCATGCCGTCGGGGATGTGCACGCTGAGATCTGACACCGCTGGCCGTGTGCCGTTCGGATAGGTGAAACTCACAGCTTCCAACCGATAGCCATCACCTGGGCTTTGACCTTCGCTCGCCATGCCGCGTGGCGAGCCATCGGGCAGGGCCAGCAGGGCGTAAAGGTTTGAGACGTAAAGCAGGTCGGCATAGCTGCCATTGAGCGTGGTCAGCAGGGCGGTGACGGTGTTTTGGGCTTGCTTCAGGACGGCCACATGCATGGTCATCGTGCCGACAGTGATCATCGTTGCGATGGCGGCCAGCACGATCCAGACCTTACCGGCGATGAACACCGCTGAGCTCGCGCCGATCAGGGCGGCTCCCAACCAGGCTTGGCGGCGGTGCGTGGCCATGTCTTCGGAAAACAGGCGATCAAACAGGGACTGATAGCGTTTGAAAATGCTGTCATTGGCCTGGGAATGAATGCGCTCCGGCGCGCTACTGTCAGACAGCATCAGGCCTTCGAGATAATTGCGCTGGCGCATCTCCGGCGTGCGGCCGGTCAGCAGACGGAAGACGGTGCCGGAAAAGCGGGTTTCCGACAAAAAGAGCGGGAGGCCACCAAGGACGACCAACCCGATCAGCCAGGGTGAGAAGGTGACGAGCACGACAGCAAAGCTGATCAGCGTGATGGCGTGCTGGCCGAACTCGATTAAGCGCACCACCAGTCCGTAAGGTCGCGAAGTGGCGTGCTGGCGCGCCAGCAAAATCTGCTGCTGCACGCTGGCGTCTTCAATGGTTTGGAGGTCGAAGCTGAGAGTCTTGGTAAAGATGGTCCGGCTAACCGCCTGACCCAGCCGGGCTTGAAGAACCCGTTTTTGAAACGCCATCAAACGCCGGTCGGCCAGCAACAAACCCAACAGCCCGGCCTCGAGGATGACCCAAAGAATCACAGCGTTTCGGGCCTCGGGCGAAGGCTCGGCAATGGCCGCCAGGACACCGTCGACAATCAACATACCCAGATAGGCGGCCAGGGCGGGTGCCAACGCGGCAAACAGCGTCATGCCAACAAGGGTGAGCATCAGACCCGGCGCAGTGGACCAGGCGAGCTTTAGGACCCGACCGGCATATCCGATCGCCTCTGTCAGGCTCGGCTGAAGGACGGTGTCGGGATCGACCTCACTCACGGGCGCGCTATTCGGCGGCGGCTTGGGCTGCTGCGCGGGCTTCTGCGACGCGTTGGCTCAAGACAGCCCCCTTGTGCGGGAAGGGCTCGGTGGGCACTTCACGACCGAGGAAGGGGGCCAGCTTTTCAAAGCCTTCACCGCTGCAGATATCGATGATCAGCAGGTCTTCAGGGCGGTCTTTGAAATACGCCGTCACGTCAGCGACATGCTGGTCATAGACCCAGCTGAACCGCTCCGGCACGAAGTTGTAACAGCCATAGACCGCCGAGCGCAGGAATTGGCGCATCAGCATGTGAACCTCATCATCGGGATCGTCGGTGGCCTTGAAGGCGGGCCGATTAAACCAGTGATTGGCGCAAGAGCTTAGCCAGGCGTCCTTGTCGCGGACCGTCAGGATGAATTTGCTGCCGGGATAGGCTTTATCCAGCTGCTGGAAGAAAGGCACCGTGGTGATGTCGGTGAGCCCGTCATAGTATTTCAGCAAGGTTAGATCATACTGGCCGTTGGACAGCTCTGTATAAGTGTCCTCATCAATCGGGTAGTGCGAAGTATCGTATCCGAGGATTTGCAGCGCGCTGGTCAGGGAGCGGGTTGCGGTGCGCGAGAGCCCAAGCCCGAAGATTTTCGATTTCGTCTGCTTATTGCCAAAGTAAGGCCGGTCCGAATTGGCCTCCAGCCAGGCCTCGACATCGCCCAGCGTTAGGGGGGCTTTCTCGGCGATGCCGTGGCGCTCCAACTCGGTGACGGCGCGTTCGGGCAGTGTCTCAATGAAGGCGTGTGTTTCAGCCGGGCTGGCATTGGCCGATACCGCCTTGCGCGCATAGTCCACCGCGATCTGGGCAATGGTGAAGTCGTCGACTTCGCCCTCTGCCGTCGGGTCCGGCCAGCGGCTCATGGCCGACTTTAGACGGTGGAGTTGGATCTGAGTCCGGCTGCGCAATTCACGCAGCGCATACTTCATGAATATGTGGCGGTTGAATTGGAAATAGTCATGCAGAATGTCGAAATTTCGGAACTGTTTCGACATGCGCAGCGGCTTCATGGCCAGATTGCGCAGTCGCGATTCCGGACGCAGGACATATTTCATATCGTCTTCGGGCGGGGTGACGCGGGCCATGGCGCGTACCAGGTCGATCCGCGTGATATGAACCCCGCAATGGATGCGGCCCCTGAAACGGTCAGAGACATAGCTGTCCACATAGGCTGCATCACATTGCTCGATAAAGCCGCGCATATCCTCCAGGATCAGGCAATCGGCATCGAGATAAACCACATAATCGCAGTCATGATCGATCCTTAGCATCGCCTCGACGCACTTGGTGAAGGGGCGCACATCATCGATGATGTGGACCCTGTCCGGTCGGATATGACGCTTGGCAAGCTCTAAGGCCGCTTCGGCCGTGCGTTCGTCAATTTTGCGAAAAACCAGATCAATCTTGGTCATGGGGTCAAATCCCACCTGAAGTCTTTGTTGAGGGGGCCGGCGCGGTCTTCAAACAAGGCAAGCTGATCGCTCGCCATTTCCTCGCGCCAGCGCAGATCAAGGCGGATATCGCCTGGGTGTTGGCCGTAATAGGCTTGGGTCCGGTCCGTCAGCTGGATCGAACCGTTTTTAGCGGCTGCTGTATCAGCGCCCGCGGCGACAAATTGCGTTCCGGTATTGCCGCCCAACGGGTGATGCTCACGCGCGGTGAAGTCCAGCATGGAGGGCTCAAAAGCCAGGCCAAGCGCGGCGCAAACCCGTGTCATCTCACCGGCCGGATCCGTGGCAAAGGCTTCATACTGAAGCCTAACCCTGTCACCCTTGAACCGTTCAAACAGCGCCCGGCTGTGTGTCATCTGATCGATCCATTGATCGATTTGAGCGACGGGATCGCGCTCTGGATATTTGCGCAGGCGCGAGTTCACCACCGCGCGGCCATCGCGCTGCAGGAAGACCAGCCCAACCCGGCCACCCTGGCTTCGGGTCTCCGCCGCGCGCGCCTCGATCCAGCTCGGGTTTTTAGTGGAATCCACAATTGTGCGGGCCCCGACATGACCGGCAATGCACGCATGGAGCGGCGCTTCGCCGTCCCAGGTGAAGCCTGACCAGACGGGGCAGTCCTCGCCGCAGATTTTACAGGCCCGCTTGCGGAGCGGCTTGTTTTCATCGTGCAGATAGCGCGCCTTGGCCCCTTCGCCGATGTAAAACGCCTGCCGAGCCCCGCCGAGCACCATGCCCAGAAGGGTCGAGCCAGAATGCCCGGCTCCACAGATGAAAAGGCTTTTGAGCGCGTCCATTGCCCGTGCCTGTCTCTTATGCCCGCCCCACAGCCATCGTCGGGGAAAACGTCAACAGTGCAAGGACTATATGGCCGCAGGACGGCGTAAGTCTTGTAACGCTTTACAAAGTGCGAACGAGGACCGGCCCGGCAGAGGCGGTCTGGTGCCGAGGCCAGACTCGTTATTGAGTAAGAAAAAAGTGAGGGAGGAATAGGTTATGGCTTCAATCATGACGCCGCTGCTGGCGCTGGTGTGCTGGACGCTGATTATGTGGATCTGGCTGTATGCCACGCGTATCCCCGCAATGCAGAAAGCGGGCATTGATGCGGCCAAGCTGAAGCAAAAGGGTGAGTTGGACGTGCTGCCGCTCAGCGCTCGCCAGGTGGCAGACAACTATAATCACCTGCACGAGCAGCCTGTGATCTTCTACGCGCTGTGTGTTTACAGCCATATTGCCGGTGTCGTGGATCCCGTCACGGTCACCGCGGCTTGGGCCTATGTTGTGCTGCGCATCGTGCACTCGATTTTCCAGGCGACCGTCAATTTCGTGCCGGCGCGTTTTGGCATTTTTGCTCTGGCATCCATTGCTCTGTTTGTGATGGCCGGGGCCAATGCGTTGGCGCTACTCGGCGGTTAGCACCGCCTGATCCGGCGCGCGGCCTGCCGCGCGCGCGAACAGTCGGGTCAGCTCCGGTTCTACGGCAGCAAAGTCACCGAATTCGGCGGTGTTGGTGTTGATGTTCACCGCCACCACCATGTTGAGGTCGGGGTAGATGATCAGCCAGCTCATCGCGCCCCGGCTCACCCCGCCATGGTGGGCGACGCGCACTGGATGGTCTTCGCCGAAGCGTGATGTGCTTTCGCCCACGCGCCAGCCCAGGGCATAGCCTTCCTCATTGATTGTGCCATCATTGAGCGTCATCGGCGTCCAGAACAGCGCCCGGGTTTCGGCGCTGATATAGTCTTCATCGAGCCAGGCCGCACCGATACGCACCAGATCGATGGACCGCGAGACCAGCCCGCCGCCGGGCCAGCGCTGGGACACATCGGTGTGCGGCCAGATGCGGACTTGGTGAGTGTCGTTTCGCGCTCGGGTTTCGTAGAATGTGGCTTGAAATTTGTGAGGCTCGCCAAAGTCACCGGGCAAGGGCGTTTCAAGGCCAAGAGGCTGGCGAATTTCCCGCTCAAGGAGCTCGGCAAAGCTTATCCCGCTGGCTTGTTCGGCGACCCAGCCGGCCAGGTTCACGTCAAAGCTTGAATAGTGATAGGCCTCGCCCTGGGGACCGAGCATGTCCGAGCCGTCGACCAGTCGTAGGCCCTCTTCGATGCTGGCATAGGAGCGGCGCATCAGCAGCGTGTCGATCGTGTCGGGAAAGTCGGTGTTTTCTTCATAGCCGGGAAAGCCAGCGGTGTGGGACATCAAGCGGTCGAGGCGCAAGTCGGTCCAGTCCGGATTGAGCGGCGTGCCATGCTGGCCCACCGTGTCGCTCATCGACAGGGTTCCGGCATCGTGCAGGCGCGCCAGCACCGTGGCGGTCATGGCCTTGGATGTCGACCCGATGCGCATGACGCTGAGTGAGTTCATGTTTTCCCGTTTGTCCAAATCCGCATACCCAGTTGATCCGGACCAAACCAACTCACCATCTATCGCCACGGCTGCAGAGACCCCGGGTACGCCATAGGTATCGGCCATGTTCTCCAGCAGTGAGGTCGCGTTGTTGGAAATGTCACGAAACCGGGGGTCTATCTCACTGAATTCGCTAACCCTGGCAAGAGTATCGGGCATATCCCGCCAGCCCCATTGGGCGGAGACCCACCAATATCCACCGGCCAGCAATACCATCGCCACGACGAGCGCCAGAAAGCCGCCGCCGATCCGTAGGACCCATTTCATGACTGATCCCCTCCACACCGTCTTGATCAGGTGAGCAGCTTGCCTTCCGAAGGTGAACTGGCCATGAAGCAGGCTCCAGAATTGCACACGGGATAGCTTCCATGACCATCACGCTCTATGGCCTGAAAAACTGCGACACCTGCAAGAAGGCAATCAAGGCCTTGGAAGGCGCGGGTCAGACGGTGGCCTTTGTGGATATTCGCGCAGAGGCGGACCTTCCGGCCAAGCTACCAACTTGGCTGGACGCGGTGGGCGCTGACACGCTGATCAACACGCGCTCTACCACCTGGCGGGGACTGGATGACGCTGAGCGAGGTCGCGCAACATCAGATCCGCTCAGGCTGCTCAGTGAGAATCCGACTCTGATCAAACGCCCCGTGGTCGAGGCTGAGGGCGGGGTCCATGTGGGCTGGACCAAGCCAGTGCAGGCGGCTCTGCTTTAACGCGCGCCGTAGCGGTGTTTCAGGCCGAATAGCAGCGCGATCAATCCAAAATACAGGAAGGGGCGGGCCGTGGCCGCCAAGGCATGCATGTCTAGCCGGGCGAAGGCGAGCTCCATGGCGAAGTTGGCAGGCACGTCGCCTGCGGACAGAAATTGCATCGTGAACCGCAGGGTGACATCCACGCCATAGGCGATGAAGACTGCTCCGGTCAGCTGGCTCCATTTGCGCATGGCGAGCGCTGCGACCAGCGATGCGGCAATGACCAGCAGCACCTCAAAAAAGGTGAAGCCGGAAAATAACAGTGTCAGGCCATTCTGCCCCATGGCGCGTCCCCCATTGGGTGCTGCCCCAGCACCACCGCTCGGCTACCGCCCCTTTCGATAGCCTGCGCCAGAGCCTAAACCGTTTCCACCCCACGTTCCAAGGCACGCGCTAAATCAGACACGTCTTGAACCGCTTTGGAATCCGGGTGTCGGACCGCCAAGGGCGTTTGTGCGCGGATGGCATCTGGGATGGATGGGTCACGGCGTACCACGGCCGCCAATGGCGGAGTAAATCCGAGAAAACTCTGACAGGTCTGGGCCAGGGTGGCATAGGCGTCGCGCGCAGCCGCAGCGCTGGGCGCGTTATTGACCACCACAAAGGGCGACGCCCCTTCATCGCGCATGCGCAGCATTTTGATGAAGGCGTAGGCATCAGTGAGCGAGGTGGGCTCGTCATTGATCACGATGACCACATCGTCAGCGGCCGCAGCCAGTCGGATGGTCGAACGTTCTGCCCCAGCCGCCAGGTCAATCAGCGTGCGGTCATAAGTCAGCGAAGCGGCCGTCACGCCTGCGGCCAGGCGGCTCACCGCATTGCTATCGAGACCAGCCAATGCCGCCGATCCTGAAGCCCCGGCCAGCACGTCAAATCCGCCACGCGCCTCGGTACCGCCCGCAGCGGGCGTGACCGACTCTTCCAAGGTCAGTTGACCGGCAACAATGGACGACAAATCCCCCCTTGGCAGTAGACCCAGCTGGACATCAATATTGGCCATGCCCAGATCGGCGTCGACCACGAGCGTCCGGGCTTTGCGGCGGGAGAAAGCCTGCGCCAAGGCCAGTGTCAGCGCGGTCTTACCCACCCCGCCTTTACCCGACGCGACAGCCAGCAGCGGTCCAGCGAGTCGGGGGGCGTCGTCATGGTGCGGGGACAGGGTCATACACCGTCCTCCCAGCTATCATCTTCTAAGAGCGCGCGCGCGATGCGCAGCGCCGTGGCGGGGGCCAGTCCCGCGCCAATGAATGGCGAGGCGGAGATATGCGCAAACGCAATTCCGGCTTCGCCGATGGCGATCAAGGCTCCGCGGCGTCGCGCGGCGTCCAGCTTGGTGATGATCGCCCGTCCCGCGCCTGCCGAGGCCAGCAGCGCGGCGGCGTCTTCAGCATCGCCGGCGGTCGCACCTGCCTCACAGACTGCAATAATCTCGGCGTCTGCAGCGTGGGCGAGATCGGTCAGATCATCCAGATCATCCAGCTCAAACGGATTAATCCCCGGACTGTCGATCAGGACCGGCCCGGCGGGTCGGCGTGAGAGCACGCTTTGCAGCTCACGCGGGCCTTCGACCGATTCAAACTCCAGATTTAGCGCATTGGCATAGGCGGCCATCTGTTCGGGGGCCCCGGCACGCATGTCGGCGCTGATCAGGAGCGGTGAGACTCCCTGCTGGACCGCGCGAGCGGCGAGCTTGGCCATCGCTGAAGATTTGCCGACGCCAGGCGCGCCCGCCAACAGGATGGGCCGACCAGGATCGGCTTCCACCGGATGGACGCCATAGCGTTGGTCCAGCGCCCGGGCGAGCGTGGCGGTCGCTTCGCCATCTTCCAGATTGACCGCGGATTCAATCAGCGCCTCTGCAGCGGTTTCAGAGACTTCATGCCAGCACAGGGCGCGCGCAATCCGGTTGATGCCATCGGCGGCATCGCCACGCTCTTTCTGGCGCGCGCGGTCCCGGCGTTCCAGCGCGGTGGTCGTGGTCTCTCCTGAGGGCGCGACGGCCCCGCGCTCGGCTGCGGCCCGCACCTCGACACCGCCGTTCGGTGCGTCGCCGGAGGTGATGATGACCGCATCAGGGCCCAGCTCGCGGCGCACGTCGGCCATGACGCTGGCAAGGGTCTGGCCGGTGAAAGTGCGCAGGCGCATGGTTCAACTCTAAATCTGGCCCACAGTCTTTAAGCGGGCACTGGGGTGGATTTCATTTTGGCTGATCACCACCGTTTGGGGGCGGAATCGTTCCGCCAAGGACCGAACGTAAGGGCGAATCTGGGGGCTTGTTAAGAGCACCGGCACGTCGCCCGCCTGACCGGCACGGTCAAACCCGTCGCGCACCAATGCCACAAAGTCGCGCAGCTTCGTGGGCGCGAGCGCGAGCTGACGCCGGTCGGTTTCGCCAATCAGGGCTTCAGCAAAGCTCTGCTCCCATTGCGGCGACAGGGACAGCACGGGCAACACTCCGTCTGGGCCGCGATTGGCATAACAGATCTGGCGCGACAGGCGCGTGCGCACATGTTCGGTAATCGCATCGAGATTTTGCGTCGCACCTGAGGCTTCGGCCATACCCTCAATGATCGCCGGCAGGTCACGGATGGAGACGCGCTCTTTGAGCAGATTCTGCAACACGCGCTGGATACCCGCCCGCGTAATCTGGCCCGGTGTGATGTCGTCCAGCAGCTTTTTATGCTCGTCGGGCAGGCCGTTTAAGAGCTTCTCGGTCTCCGAATAGGAGAGGAGGTCGGCCATGTTCTCGCGCAGGATTTCCGTCAGGTGAGTCACAAGGACCGCCGCCGGATCGACCAGCGTATAGCCGCGGAAGGTGGCTTCTTCGCGCAGATTCTCCTCAATCCAGGTCGCTGGCAGGCCGAAGGCGGGCTCCTTCACATGCTGGCCAGGCAGGTCGACCTGTGCCCCGGTCGGATCCATCGCCAGAATGTGGTTCGGCTTTACCTCGCCATCGCCGGCGTCCATTTCCTTGACCTTGATGGCGTAGCTCTCACCGGGCATCTGCATATTGTCGACAATGCGCACGCTAGGCAGCACGAAGCCGGTTTCCTGGGCCAGGTTGCGGCGCAGCGCCTTGATCTGATCGGTCAGACGACGACCTTCCAGATCATTGATCAGCGGGAGCAGGGCGTACCCCAGCTCAATCTTCAGCTCGTCGATATGCAGCGTGTCTTCAATCGGCGCTTCAGCTTCAGCTGCTTCAACGGCCGCCTCATTTTCCGCCGCGATCGCCTCTTCAACGCTTTGTTCTTCGACCTTTTTGCGGTCCTGGGATGCAAACCAGGCCACCGCGCCTGCGCCACTGCCCAGGATCAGGAAGGGCAGCAGCGGCATGCCCGGCAGCAGGCCCACGGCGATCGCTGTCCCACCGACCATGCCCATGGCAGCGGGGTTGGCAGACAGCTGGCCGAAGACCGCCTTGTCAGCCTCGCCCTCAACCCCTGCCTTGGAGACCAAGAGACCGGCAGCCAGCGACACGATCAGCGCCGGGATCTGGCTGACCAGGCCGTCACCAATCGTCAGGGTCGAATACGTGCTGGCGGCATCGCCGAAGGCCATACCGGATTGGGCCACACCAATAATCATGCCGCCAATCAGGTTGATCGAGGTGATCAGGATGCCGGCGATGGCATCACCGCGCACGAATTTGCTGGCACCGTCCATGGCCCCGAAGAAGTTGGACTGGTCCTCCAGCTCTTTACGGCGGGTGCGGGCTTCTTCCTCAGTGATCAGGCCGGAAGACAGATCGGCGTCGATTGCCATCTGCTTGCCCGGCATGGCGTCCAGTGTGAAGCGGGCGGCTACTTCGGCGATGCGGCCCGAACCTTTGGTGATCACCACGAAGTTCACGATCACCAGGATGATGAAAACGATGATGCCGATGACGAAATTGCCCTGCATCACGAAATTGCCAAAGGCTTCAATGATGTCACCGGCTGCGGCGGTTCCCGTGGAGCCTTCAGACAGGATCAGGCGCGTGGACGCCACGTTCAGCCCCAATCGGAGCATCGTGGCGATCAGCAGGATGGCTGGAAAGGCGGTGAATTCCAGCGGCGTTCGGATGAACAGCGCCGTCATCAGGATGAGGACGGAAAAACAGATCGAGACTGCCAGCGCCAGGTCCAGCAGCATTTTCGGCATGGGCAAGAGCAGCATGACCAGCAAAAGCAGGACACCAATACCCATGGCCACATCGCCGCGCAGCAAGCGCTGAGCGAGACCGCCAAGGGTAAATCCGGCCGCACTGGAGGGGGCAGGGGCGTCAGCCATGGGCTACTATCTCTAACCTTCTCTTCCCCGGCGAAGGCCGGGGTCCAGTGATTTCAAGCGTGTACGTAGATGGCTCTGGGTCCCGGCCTTCGCTGGGAAAGAGCGAATGGGAGTCAGACATGGATGTCCTCCCTGCAAGCAGGGCTGGACACCGGATGGAGACGATAATCACCCCGCCGCCCGGGTTTCGCCCGGCATGGGGATGGTGACGCCTTGATCGGAGTAGAGCTTTAGCTTGTTGCGCAGCGTGCGGATCGAAATGCCTAGGATGTTGGCCGCATGGGTGCGATTGCCCAGGCAGTGGTCGAGCGTGTCGAGGATAAGATCCTGTTCCACTTCGGCCACCGTCTTGCCGACCTGGTTGATGGCCTCGTCGGCCGCGGTGCGGGCCGTTTGAGCGATCGATCCGCCGCCTGAAAACGGGCGACCATCGGGCATGCGGATGGCGTCGGGTGTGATTTCAGCACCGGCACCCAGCAGCACCGCGCGGTGCATGGCGTTCTCCAGCTCCCGCACATTGCCTGGCCAATCGCGGGAGGTGATTTGAGCTTTGGCCGCCTCTGACAAGGGGCGAAACTCCACACCATTGGCCTTGGCGTATTTCTTCAAGAAGAAATCGGCGAGCGCCAGGGCGTCTTCAGGGCGGTCGCGCAGCGCCGGTACCGCCAGGTTCACAACGTTCAGGCGGAAGAGCAGGTCTTCGCGAAAATCGCCATCGGCCACAGCTTTGCGAAGGTCGCGATTGGACGTGGCGATGACGCGGATATTGACCTTCACCGGCTTGGTGCCACCCACCCGATCGATCTCGCGTTCCTGAAGCGCGCGCAGCAGCTTGGCCTGCAGGCGCACATCCATCTCGCTGATTTCATCGAGCAGCAGCGTGCCACCATCAGCTTCCTCAAACTTACCCACTCGGCGCGCCACAGCGCCGGTAAACGCGCCTTTCTCATGACCGAAGAGTTCAGATTCCAGGAGGTTTTCCGGGATCGCCGCACAGTTCACCGAAACAAAAGGCTTGGCGGCGCGCTTAGACTTTTTGTGGACAAAGCGGGCCATCACTTCCTTGCCGACACCGCTTTCGCCCGTGATCAGGACGCTGGCTTCAGCCGGCGCGATGCGCTCCGCCAGCTGAACCACGTCCAACATCGCCGCGTCGCGGGCAATCAACGGTCGTTCATCGTCCGACACCGCAGCCAGGACAGCCGCAATCAGCTCCGGCTCTGGTGGAAGATGGATGAACTCCTTGGCCCCGGCCTTAATGGCTCCGGCTGCGGCCTGAGGTTGGACATTGACCCCGCAAGCCACCACGGGTGCCGTGATGCGCTCCAGCTCATTGGCGGCGATCAGTGCGCCCACATCCAGGCTCACATCCACCATCAACAAATCGGCCCCGCGGCCGGCTCTGAGATAGGCGGTGGCCTGCTCCACGGTGTCCACATGAGCCACCTTCGCGCCACGGTCCATGGCGATCTTGGTGGCGGCGGACAATTGCCCGCCCAGGCTTCCGACGATTAGAACGCGCATCGTTCAGGTCCTTTGCTTCATCCGGGCGGGGATCAACCCGTGTCCCCGTCCTTGATGATTTCCGTCATGGTCACCCCAAGGCGGTCTTCAACAACAACCACTTCGCCGCGGGCGACGAGACGGCTATTCACATAAATATCAATCGCTTCACCGACCTTGCGGTCGAGCTCCAGCACAGACCCGCTGGTCAGGCGCAAGAGCGAGTTCACGTCCACATGGGCTTTGCCCAGCACGGCAGAGATATTGACCGGCACGTCAAAGACGGGGGCCAGGTCCACGGCGGTGCGGATCTCTTCCTCAATCAGGGCCTGAGGCCCATCGCCGGTGCTTTCCATGGGGACGCCGGGTTCGGGCTCTGCCACGGCGGCGTCTTGTCCCAGATCGGGCAGGCTCAGATCATCTTCGCTCATGGATTTAATCCTTTAGCTCATGCCGCATGGGTGGCCCCGGAGGAGGCCGTGTCGGTTGGAGTGTCTGTGTCTGTGGATGCATTAGCGTCCGGATTGGCGAGCCAGTGGTTCACAACCTCGGCAATGCGCGCCTCGATCTCGCTGGCCGTGCGTTCCACGGTACCCGCGCGCCATTCCAGAACGCAGTCGCCCATGCCGACTTCATCGTCGGCCCGGACCACGATTGCCCCGTCCAGGCCTTCAGCCTCGGCAAAGGCATACAATCGTTCTCCGATGGCATCGGCGAGGTTTGGAGCCACGCGCACGGCAATACGCGGCTCGGCGCGCAAATCGGTCAGCGCCTCTTTGGCGCAGGCCTCAATCGTTTCAGCGCCATATTGCTCCAGGGCCTGACCGGCAATGGCACTGGCGGCGGCAACGGCCAAGCGCGCGGCGTCCTCGCGCAGGGCTTCGCTTTCAGCATTGAGCTGGGCGATGAGGGCTTGAAGCTTGGCGTTGACCTGACGCAGGGCTTCAGCGCTGGCCCGGGCCGCTTCAGATTCTTCGGTCGCGCGCGCCTGTTCAGCGGCGTCGGCCGCCATGGCCTGGGCTTCGTCTTCGGTCAGGACCCGGCGGATCTTATCGCCTTCGCGCAGAATAGTGCCGTCGGGCGCGAATTCTCGGTCGAAGGCGAAGGGTTTGGTCGTTTTGCTCAAGTCCGCCTCCCTAGTAGATCAGCTCGTCTTCACCACCACCTTCGGCGATGAGGATTTCGCCCTTGGCGGCGAGGTCTTTGGCCAGATTGACCATGGCCTGCTGAGCGCCATCGACGTCTTTCAGACGCACCGGGCCCAGAGAGGCCATGTCTTCGCGCAGGATTTTCGCGGCCCGCTCGCTCATATTGGAGAAGAACATGTCGCGCAGCGTGTCCGAGGCCCCTTTCAGGGCCAGACCCAGCTGATCCTTCGGCACCTGACGCAATAGGGTTTGAACGCCTTGCGGGTCGAGCTTTCCCAAATCCTCAAACACGAACATCAGCGAGCGGATCTTCTCTGCGCTGTCGCGGTTGCGCTCTTCCAGCGATGCCAGGAAGCGGTTTTCGGTCTGGCGGTCGAAATTGTTGAAAATGTCCGCCATCAGCTCATGGCTATCTTGCTTTGAGGTGCGCGCCAGATTGCTCATGAATTCGTTGCGCAGCGTCTCTTCGATTTTCTCGATGATTTCGCGCTGGACCGGTTCCATGCGCAGCATGCGCATCACGACTTCAAGCGCGAAGTCTTCAGGAAGGGCGGCCAGCACACTGGCCGCGTGGTCGGGGCGCACCTTCGAAAGCACGACCGACACTGTCTGCGGGTATTCATTCTTCAGATAATTGGCCAGAACGGTTTCGTTCACATTGGCCAGCTTGTCCCACATGGTCCGGCCAGCCGGACCGCGCAGCTCTTCCATAATCTGGTCCACCTTCTCCTCAGGAAGGAAGGAGGACAGAAGGCGCTGGGCCTGATCGACCGAGCCAACAATTGAGCCAGTCGATGACATCGAGCCGACAAACTCGATGATCAGTTTTTCCACCGCGTTGGCGGTGACATTGCCCAGATTGACCATCGCCTGGGAGACGACGCGGATTTCCTCGTCGTCCATCTGTTCCCAGACATTCTTTTGCTCGTCGCCAAGCGCCAGCAGCAGCACAGCGGCCTTCTCTGGGCCGGCCAGCTGGCTGGGGTCGTCTATGCGTCGGGCTTGCCGGCTCATGACGCACTCTCATGCATCCAGGTGCGCAAAATGCTCACGGTTTCGTCGGGATGGCTATCGACCAGATCGGCCACTTTGCGCAGAGAGGATTTCTTCACCTGGCCGTCGATCTGGGCAATATCGATATTCTCTTCCATCTCACCGCCACCGCCTTCCAGCATGGCTGGGGCAGATCCGTCGTCAGGAAGAAGTGTGGCTTGCGGCCCGGACAGGGCGGCCGCACCGGCGCTGACACTAGCGCCCACCATGGCCTGATTGCCGCTGCTCGCTCCGGTGCCTCCGCCGGAGATGGCCCCTTTGATCAGAGGCCGAGCGACCAGGAAGATGATGAGAATGGCGGTGATAAACAGGACCGCGATTTCCGCAATCCGCATGAAATCAAGCTGGGCCACAGAGAAGCCGGACGGAGCGGGAGTGCCCAGCGTCAGGTCAGGCCGCGAGAACGCCATTTGGTCCACTTGCAGGATCTGATTGGCGCTGCGATCTCCTGCCGCCAGCGGGAAGCCGGCCGCTGCTGCGACGAGCCGCTCAATGGTCTGCATTTGCTCGTCTGAGCGGGGTTCGAAGCTGAAGCTGCCGTCCTCGCCTTGGGTCGCGATCTGGTCGACGACAACCGACACCGACAGGCTGGCCAGCTGACCGGCTTCGCGGATGGTGGTCGTGACGGTGTTGGACGCCTCGAAATTCCGGATAGTGGTTTCAGCTTCGGTGCGGGCCAGCTGCGGTGACGCGTCGTCGGCTGCGCCTGCGCCATCAGGCTGGTTTTCAGACACAGAAACAGCGCCGTCATTGACCGGTTCTGCTGATGAATTGCTGGTTTCCTCGCGGCTGATCTCAACCCGGCCCTCCGGGTCGAACGCGGTCTCGGTGGAGGTGCTGCTCTCTCGATTAAGCTCTGCGGTGACTGCCACGCGAGCGGCACCTGGACCGACCACGCCTTCAATCATGTCCAAAATCCGAGCGCGCAGGCGGGATTCCACGTCGGCACGCCGATCTTCCAGCGCCGCCCCGCTGACCGCATCGCCGTCGGTTGGACTGGCCAGCAAGCGGCCGGAATCGTCGGCGAGCGTGATGCGGTTAGGGGACAGGCCAGGGACGGCGGTGGCCACCAGATTGCGGATTGTGTCGACACCCCCGGCGGACATTTGGCCGTTGACCGAGATCACCACGGAGGCGGACGGTTCCTGTGCATCGCGGGAGAATAACCGGCGTTCGGGCAAAACCAGGTGCACGCGGGCAGAGGATACGTTCGCCAGGGTATTGATGGACCGTGACAATTCCCCTTCTAGAGCGCGGCGGGCATTGACATTCTGAACGAAGCTGGTGGTCCCCAGAGCGTCGGTCTGGTCGAAAATCTCATAGCCCACGGAGCCAAAGCCAAGGGCACCGCCTGAGGCCACACGCACGCGAGCATCGTCTACATCGCTGGACGCGACATAGACCGCTGTCCCGCCATCGCGCAGTTCATAACCGATCCCGGATTGATCCAGACGCTCAGTGACAGACGCAGCATCGGCGGGAGCCAAACCTGAATACAGCAAAGCCTGACCCGATCCATTCATGGTCAGGGTGAAGATCATCAAGGCCGCTGCCGCGCCTGCGGTTAGACCGACAATGGCGGCAAGGCGGCCCCAACCGAAGCGGGCAAGTTGCTCTAAGAAGGCGTTCACAGCGACGCTTAACTCCGGCCAGGGCGAAAACACACAAACCGGACGCACTGCTTGGCGACCCGGTAGGCAAAATCTTCCCACCGCCCGCGTAAACGAGGTCTTAACAGATTGAATCAGAACGCACTGCAGGCGCACACTCGATGAAGTGCGCGCCTGCGGTCAGATGCAGATTGATGCTTCAGGCCTGCATCAGCAGGCGATCAAACTACTGACGGTATTGTTGAATGCGTGTGGTGCGCAACCCAGCCAGACCATGACGGTCGATCGCGCGCTGCCAGGAGAGAAACTCCTCTACGGTCAGGCGATAACGATCGCAGGCCTCATCCAGGCTCAGCAAGCCACCGCGGACCGCAGCCACAACCTCGGCCTTGCGCCGGATCACCCAGCGTTTGGTTTCCGGGTTTGGCAAATCGGCGATTGTGAGCGGACTTCCGTCCGGTCCAATCACATAGTTTTCTTTCTTCGCTCGACGTTCCATCCGACCCATCCTTGTTATCCGAAACCATCTGACGTGGTCTCTTGATGGACAGGGTTATACCTCAGGGGTGTTAGAGACTGCCTAACGCTCAGGGTAAAAGTTCGCTAAATCAGAGCTTTAGACAAAATTAACCCCGGCGCGCGTGGCGTGCCGGGGTTGAGGTGGGCCGTGGGACGGCGGGTGGTGTGGGATTTATCGCTTCATCTGGATGGCTTCGTTGAGCATCTCATCAGCGGTTGTGATGATCCGAGAAGACGCCGAATAGGCGCGTTGGGTGATAATCAGGTCGGCAAATTCGGTGGCGATATCGACGTTGGAATTCTCCAGCGTCGCGGATGAAATCGTGCCCGAAGCCCCCAGGCCCGGAGCGTTCAGGGTGAACGCACCAGAGTCATCGGTGACCTGAAAGCTCGCCCCGCCAACCGACGCCAGGCCGTTGGGATTGAATACGGTGGCCACCGGAATCTGGTAGATTTGGCGCACAACGCCATTGGTAAAGCGTGCTGAGATAAAGCCGTCACCGCTGACCTCGACGCCGGCAAAGGCCCCGAAGATCGCACCGTCCGCGACGGTAGAGTTCAGCGTGGACGGGCTGTCAAATTGGGTGACGCCCCCAGGGGAGCCTGAGGACCCAAGATCAAGATTGATCGTTTGGCCGCCAACCCCGGTACCGGCGGCCCATTGGACCTGCGTTGCGCCAAGGGCAGCCACATTGTCCGACCCCAGGAAGCTCAATGTCGTGGGCAGGGTGGACGCCGCAGCGTCAATCACGCCATCGGTGTTGAAGGCCAGAATACCCGTCGCGATCTGGCCGTTCACCAGGCCGGCACCTGTGGTCACATCAGTGGCCGGATCCACATGCAGTTCGGCATGCCACTGGTTCGCGGTCGTCGACTTCAGCAGCGACATGGTGATCGAGCGGATCCCGCCCTGGGTGTCATAGACCTGGATCGTGCGCTGGAAGTCCGGTGTGACAGCGCCGGACGCCATATTGTTGGCCGGCGTGGCCGCCGCATAGGTCGCCGCAGCGGGGGAGACCGTTTGGCTCGCCTGCAGGTTGGCGTTGATCCGAACCGAGCTTGTGGCCTGGGCGGTGCCGCCAATATTGGACAGGTTCACCGCTTCAAGCTCGTTGAGGTTGGACGGGTTGAGGCTTACTGAGCCGTCCGCCTGGACCGGCCAGGCAAACAGATACTGTCCTGCATCATTGCGCAGAAAGCCTTCGTTATCGGTTTCAAAGCTGCCTGAGCGTGTGAACAGAACCGCGTCATTGCCGGCGGCCGCTCCCGGGGTCGGGCGCACAACAAAGAAGCCCGAGCCATCAATGGCCATGTCGGTCGGGGAGCTGCCCGGATTGAGCAGGCCGGCCGAGTTCACATCGAGGCGGGAGTTAGACGCGACGCCCGAGGAGGCGTAGCGCGTTTCGCCGCCACCACGGATCTTATAGTTCGGCGTGAAAATCGTTTCGACACGCTTATAGCCGACCGTGTTGACGTTCGCGATATTGTCAGAAATCGCGGCCAAGGCCGATGAATTGGCCACCAGGCCAGAGGCACCGGCGGCGAGGGCGGAATTGATGCTCATCCCAGTCTCCCGTTGTTATTGTCGGTTTCGAGCCGCCGCCTCCTGCGCGCCCGATCCCCCTCTAGCGCCCGCGGCTTCTTCCGCGAGCGACGGTTTCATCAGCTGACGCCTTCGCGCACAGCAATTACATTATTGGCCGGCAGCAGAAGCCCGCCGATCTCAACCATCACCTCATCGCCACTGAGCTCCACGCCCGTAGCCTTGGCGGTGATACGCACATTGGTATCCAGGGTCGCGCCATCAGAATCGCGCGCAATAACGGTGAGCGAATAGATGCCGTCCGGCGCGGTGTTCCCGGCATTGGTCTGACCGTCCCAGGTGATGCGGTGCTGGCCAGCGGCGACTTCACCCGGAACTGTGGCGACGACTGCACCGCGTTCATCGGTGATCATCAGTTCGCTGGTCTCCGCAGCGCGCGGCAACTCATAGGTCCAAACCGCTTCACCGCTCTTCAGCTCGGTATAGGGTGTAGACACTGTGACCTGGCGGCCAACAAACTCGGTCGCGGACATGCGTGCATCTGCGGATTGCAGCGCCAACAGGCTTTCCAGCGACTGGTTGGAGGCAATCTGCTGCTCAACGCTGGAGAATTGCACCAGCTGGCCCACAAATTCCTGAGAATCCATCGGGTTGAGCGGGTCCTGATTCTGTAGCTGTTCGGTGAGCAGCGTCAGGAAGGTATCGAAATTATCGGCAAGCTCCGCTGCCGAGCCGGCCAGATTGCTGTCATTGCTGGTGCTGGGCAGCGCTGCGCCTATGGGATTGAGTTCAAACATTAAACGCTCACATCCAGGCCTTCAGCCCGGGTTAGGAGAAATCCGTAAGTCGAGATTGGGCCGAGGGGCGCGGCGAGTGCGTCAATATCAGCCTCTGAGGTCATGAAGACCGGGGTCTCAGGGACGGCCTCATCGCCAGCATCCTCAGAAAAGGCGCTATCGTCGGTCAGTGAGAAGGACAAGGCGTCTTCGCCCACATCGAGGCCGGCTTCAGTGAGCGCGCGCTCCAGATCGCGGGCGGAGCGCTGAAGCTCAGCCAGGGTTTCTGTTCGCTCCGCAGCGAGCACCGCGCGCACTGAGTTATCTTTGCCCACCTCCAGGCGAACCTCAACGCGTCCCAGCTCCGGCGGATCCAGGCGAATGTCGAAGACACGGCCGCCATCATTAAAGCGTTGGGCGATTTGAGCGGCCATGGTCTGTGCGCTTTGCGGCGTCAGGCGGGGACCTTGGGCAAATTGCAGGGTAGAGGCCGTGCGAATTTCGGTGCGAGCGTCCGTGCGGGCTGCCGCCGGATCGAAGAGAGCGTCGGACTTGGACAAGGCCGGATCGATCGGTGGTTCAGCCAGAGATGCGTCGGCAAGCTGAGCCTGATTCAAAAGTAGGTCCAACGGCGGGGCCTGGAACGCCGACGGAAGAGGCTGCGAGGTCGAGACCTGTGGTGTGGCCGTCGGTGCCGGCTTCACATCGGCGGTTGCAGCCGTCGCTACGCCAGCGCTCGACTTGGAATCCGCCGTGCCGGATTTTGCTCCAGCAGCGCCAGCATCGGTGTCGGTGCCCGACCGCGCGGCGCGCGCATCACCGCGGATCAGTTCGCCGGGTGTGCGCTCGCTGGCCGGACGGGCCTCCTTTAAGGGTGCCAGAATATCGGCGTCAGCCGGCTCGCCGTCAGATGCCACAGGGTCGGCTTTGGCGGAGAAACTAGCCTCTTTCGGGCTGTCCAAATCCGGATTGGCCTTGGCGCTTGCCAGCGCTTGTTCAGCTGCCGGTTTGGCCGGCGCAACCGGCTTGGCTTGTGCATTGATCTGGGGGTCAGGGACGCGCTGCGGGGTCTCGGCAACCCGTGCGTCGCGAGCGGGGGCATCAGCTGTGTCTACCTCAGTCGATACGGGCGCCTCAATGTCGCGTTCAGGCGCGGCCTTTGTCGGGATCCGGTCTGCGGTCGGTTCCGGACTCGAATTCGTGATTTCGGACGGTTTGGACGCCGCTTCAACCGGGCCCGCCTTGATCGGGTCTGTCTCAAGGCCCGGTACCGCCTGCGGAGCGGTCACAGGCGGTTCAGGCGCGTTCTCAATGGCCGACGCCGGTTTAGCCTGCTCGGTCCAAGCCTCCAGCCCCGAGCCGGCTGCGGAGCGAGCATCGGACTCGATCGAGGCCTCAGCTATATTGGCCTGGGCGTCAACGCTTTCGGTGCCGCCGTCCAGCGCTGAAGTCTCGGAGGTCGGTGCCACGTTATCATCTGCCGGATCAGCCTGAACCACCCCGCGGACCTCCTGGAGATCACGCTCAGCCTCACTGACGAGCGCGTCAAAGCCTCCGGCCGCCTGGCTCGGATTTGTATCGCGAGCGGGCTTTGCCGGCTGAGCGGCGGGGACGATGGGCAAAGGCGTGGCCTGTGACGGCATGCGCGGACTGGTCCTTTCAAAGGATCAAAGTGTTGGAGGTGCGCATTTTGCCGCGTCGAGATCATCGCTGGCCTTTTGCCGGCGGGCTCGAGTCACGGAGTTGCAAATGCTGCGCCAATTGGAGCGGTCCAGAAAACTCAATTAAATCAATATTTAAAACTCTGTTTACCGAGTTTAACGGGCGAAAACAGGCAGACTCTGCCGCCCTGGCTCGGCGGTTTTTGCCCGCATGCAAGGGTTGGCATGCGTCTTCAAAACTTGGCCCGACCTTTGCGCGGGTTAACCACGATCCCTTGCAGGCCAGAGGTCTGCTCAGGATGGAGCTGAAATGAGAAGCTTAATGATCTCAGATGTTTGTGATAGGTCCTCCGCCATGCGCGGCTGGGGCTTACAGGCTTTTGCGGTCGGCAGGCTTTGCCCGGTACCCGGCAGGATGCGCCGCGTGCAGGCCAGTGGAGTAGCGCCATGGCGTTGAACGGAATTGTTGGAAATGCGCTGTCAGGCCTGCAGGCCGCCCAGCTGGGTATGCGGACTGCGTCAAACAATGTCGCGAACGTCAACACGCCGGGTTACGCGCGCACCGAGATCAATCAGACGGCCCGCAACGCGGCGGGTCAGGGCATGGGCGTTGAAATCGTTGGGGTGCAACGCGTCACGGATCGCTATCTCCAGGCGGCCTCCCTGCGGGCCACGTCTGACATGTCGGCGTCTGAAGCGATCGCGGCGACCCTTGACCGTTTGCAGGTGCAGTTTGGCGCGCCGGATGATGAAGGCGCGCTCTTTGGTCGGCTGAACCAAGCCTTTTCGTCCTTGGGCTCTGCCGCCACCGATGCCTCAGAACGCGTGGCGCGCCTGTCTGCCGCGAGCGATCTTCAAAGCTTTTTCGATGAGCTGGGCCGCCTGTCCTCTGAGGTGCGCACCATGCGTGATGAAGCGGATCAGCGCATTGCCTCGGGCGTTCAGCGGGCCAATGAGATTTTGGCGGAATTGCAGGAGCTGAATTCAGAAGCCCAAAGCTTGAGCGCGAGTGAATCAGATACCTCCGGCACGACCAACCGGCAGTCAGAACTTCTAGATGAGCTGTCGACCTATCTGGACGTGCGCGCAGACTATCAGGGCGATGGACGGCTCTTCGTGCGCACCGGAAATGGCACCACGCTGCTAGACAATTCACGGCTGGAGCTTTCCTACACACCAGCCGGGACGGGAGCCTACGGGCTTGATTTTGGATCGATTACCGCGGTCGTGTCCGCCTCTGGGGCCTCCATTGATATGGGCCCCGCTATTCTATCCGGTCAGATCCGGGGCTTGATGGATTTGCGTGATGTGGAGTTACCCGCGATTGCCGCCGGTCTGGCGGAATTTGGGGCCGGGGTCGCCGATGGACTGAACGCGGCGCACAATAACTCGTCCTCCTACCCGGCCCCCAACACGCTTGACGGGCGTCAAACCGGTCTGGTGTCCAGCGACATCCTGACAGGGTCAGGCACGGCGCGCGTTGCCATTCTGACTGCGGACGGCACCTTGGTCCGCTCTGTTCAGGTTGATGTTGGGGCTGGCGGCTTTGATGTTGACGGTGTTGGCGCGCCGCAGGTGTTCGATCTGGTCACTCAGCTGAACATCGCTTTCGCCGGTGATGCGACAGCCAGCTTTGTCGATGGGCGATTGTCGATTTCTGCGACCAATCCCGCCCATGGCGTGGCGACGATTCAAGACGACACCGCGCCGTCCTCCATAGGCGGTAGAGGCTTTGCCCACTTCTTTGGCCTGAATGACATTGTCGATGCGGCCCGCCCCAGCTTTTTTGAAACAGGGCTGGAGCCTGGCAGCTTCCATCAATTGGCCGCGGGCGGCGCGCTGACCTTTAAAGTCATGACGCCCGATGGCCGCCGTGCGCTGGATGTGGCCGTACCGGTCGCCGGTGCGACGTTCGCCGATCAAATTGCCGCGCTCAACAACGCCACGACCGGTATTGGCCAATATGGCAGCTTTGCCATTGATGGGAATGGCCAGCTCAACTTCACGGCGGCAGCGGGCTATGAACGCTATACAGTCGAACTCGCGAGCGATTCCACGCTGCGTACGGGCAGCAACCAGTCCTTCTCCCAGCTCTTTGGTCTGGGCGATGCGGCGCGTATGAACCGAGCTGAAGCCTTGCAGGTTCGCACTGAGGTCCGCGCTGATTCAGGGCGATTATCCTTTGCGCGCCTGGACGTCACCGCTGCGAGCGTCGCGGGTGACCGCGTCCTATTTGAAGGTGACAACCGCGGCGGGCAGGATCTGAGCGCGGCCTTGACGACGAAGCGCGAGTTTGAAGCCGCGGGCGATTTGGCGGGCGGTCTCGCCGGTCTGGAAGAATTCGGAGCCCGGTTGGCCGGAGATGTTGGCGCGCGTTCAGCGCGCGCTGAACGCGCAGAGCTGGCCGCCCAGTCGGTGAAGGCCGCTGCCGATCAGAAACGCAGTGATGTTGAAGGCGTGAACCTGGATGAGGAACTCGCCCGCATGACGCTTTACCAGCAGGCCTATAATGCGTCCGCGCGCCTCCTACAGGCATCGCGCGAGATGACTGATATCCTGCTCAATATCGTCTAAGGGAGCGGCGAGCTATGAGAATATCAACCCAAGCTGCGTCCCAATCTGCCCTGATGGACCTGATGCGCGCCCAGCGCGAAGCCTTTGATGCGCGCGATCAACTGGCAACTGGCAAGAAGGCGTCGGACCTGAAGGGCTATGCCCACACCGCCGAAACCCTCATGACCGCACGTGGTGCGCAAGTGCGCACCGACACTTTTATCAACGCCAATGAGCGGTTGGCATCGCGCCTGACGGTCCAGGACCTGGCCTATCGCGAAATGTCCGAAGCGGCGAGCGATCTGCGCCAAGCGCTGACGACTGCCGATGGCACGGCGCTGATGAACCAGGTTCAGGAAGCCTTTGATCGCACATTGGCAGCCTTGAACACCAAGTTTGGCGACTCCTTTGTGTTTTCGGGCATGCGAACGGACGCAGCCCCTTTGAACGCCGCGACGCTGGCGGACCTTCAAGCCGGGGTGCCGAACGTGCTGGCCTTGTTTGAAAACTCGCCGGGCCGTCAAAGCGCCCGGATCGATGAGCAGACCACCATCGATATGAACCGCACCGCCTCAGAGGTCGTTGGTGGGCTGATGGAGTCTTTTGAGCGCATCGCCGATTTCAATGCCGGTCCGAACGGACCGTTTGATGGGGCCATCGATTCAACCCAGCAAGCCTTCCTCAGAGCGGAGATCGTCAATGTCATCGCCGCTTTTGAGACGATTAATGATGCCATGGGTGAAAATGGGGCCAAACAGGCGCGCATTGAGGCGAGCCTGGTGAGCCATCGCGCGCGCGACGACTATCTCACCCAGCTGATCGCAGACTTAGAAGATGCTGACATGGCGGAAGCCGCCAGCCGTCTTAATCAGGCCCAAACGGCAGTGGAAGTGTCGGCTCGCACCTTTGCATCGCTCAGCCAGGTCAGCCTGCTACCCTTCTTGCGGTAAAGCGTCCGACAGACAGCCCAGCTCTTTCCTGAAGCCCGGTGAGTCGCTAAACCCGCCGCGAATACGATTTCGTGTCGCTAAGGAGGCTCGCCATGTCTGACGTCCGCAAATGCCAGGTGCTTGTTGTTGGCGGGGGTCCGGGCGGCTATCCAGCAGCGATCCGCGCTGGCCAGCTGGGCCTGGATACCGTGATTGTCGACAAGCATGGCTTGGGCGGAACCTGCCTGAACCGGGGTTGCATTCCGTCGAAGGCCTTTATCCATGCCGCGTCGAAGTTTGAAGAGATGCGCCACAGCGCGGCAAAGTCAGAGATGGGCATTTCCCTGGTTGCCGAGCCCACCTTCGACATGGGTGGACTGACGGCCTGGAAGGACGGCGTCGTCGGTAAGCTGACCAAAGGCGTTGGTCAGCTGCTCAAGGCGGCTAAGGTTGAAGCGATCGCGGGCTGGGCAAAGTTTGAAAACGCCAAGACCTGCGTGGTCGAAACCAATGACGGCGGGACAATCCGCATTGAAGCCGAGAATGTCATCCTGGCGACCGGCTCAAAGGAAGTGGAGATTCTTTCGCTGCCGTTTGGTGGGCCCATCGTGGGTTCTACCGAAGCGCTGGAGCTGACCGAGCTGCCTGAGGACCTGGTGGTCGTCGGCGGCGGCTATATCGGCCTGGAGCTGGGCATCGCCTTCAGAAAGATGGGCTCCAATGTCTCTGTCGTTGAAGCGCTCGATACGGTGCTGCCGAGCTATGACAAGGAGCTGATCCGCCCGGTTCAGATGTGGCTGAAGAAAAACAAGGTGGCTGTCCACCTGAAGTCTCTGGCCAAGTCGGTTGTGGAGGAGGGCGGTCAGACCTTCTTGGAGTACGCCGACGACAAAGGCGAGATTCAGCGCCTCAAAGCCGACAAGGTGCTGGTCGCCGTCGGTCGGGTCGCAGTCACCGAAGGGTGGGGCCTTGAGACCATGGGTCTTGAGATGGACGGTCGCTTCATCAAGGTGGACGACCAGTGCCGTACGGGCATGCGCGGCGTGTATGCGATCGGTGATTTGGTGGGAGAGCCGCTCCTGGCTCATAAGGCCACGAAACAGGGCGAGCTTGTCGCTGAGATCATTGCCGGCCATCGCCGCCGTTTTGATCCGGTTTCGATCGCTGCGGTCTGTTTTACCGAACCGGAACTGGTTGGCGTGGGCTTGACCCCGGATGAGGCCAAAGCGAAGGGTGAGACCGTGATCACCGGGAAGTTTCCGCTTGCCGCTTCTGGACGGGCGCTGACGATGGAAGGTGGTGCCGATGGCGGCTTTGTGCGCGTCACGGCGCGCGAGAGCGATCACGTGGTGCTTGGAATCCACGCCGTGGGTAAGCATGTGTCGGAGCTGTCTGGCGAGTTTGCGCTCGCGGTGGAGATGGGGGCTCGATTGGAAGACATCGCCGGGGCGATCCATGTACATCCCACGCTGACGGAGGGCTTTGCTGAAAGCGCTCTGGCTGCTCTGGGGCATCCGATCCACATTTCTGCATAGTTCAGCGAAATCTGAAATAAACCCCTTCGTTGACTATGGTCACCGAAAGGTAAATTCCTGCATGATTTCATCGCACTGCAAATGATCTCGCGCGTTAAGCGAACATCAAGTTCTTTGCGTCATAACCCTTGTCATCAGGGGTCGGTTATAAGAACGATGAACGTTCATCTGGCCCTCTGAGTTTGTTGAAACAGACCGCACCGTGCGGTCGTGACAATCAGGGTTGGGTGTGACCATGAAAAAATTTGCGGGTGTTTTCGCTGCTGTTGCCGTTGCTGCTGGAGCCTTCGGCGCGCCGGCTTTTGCTGCCACAGATGAACGTGAACTGGTTGAGTCTGAAGCGCCGAGCTATCCGCGCGCTGCAGAACGCCGCGAAATCGAGGGCCACGTCGTGGTCCGCTACAACGTTACGCCGGACGGGGCTATCGACGGCGTCGAAGTCGTTGAGTCTGCTCCAAATGGCATTTTTGATCGCGCTGTGATGCGCGCTCTTGAACAGTGGCGCTACTCGGCGGCTGCTGAAACGACCGAAGGTGTCGAGCGTCGCTTCGACTTCAACTTCGGCGGCTAACCGTCTTGAAGAAGCGGCGCGGGATCATCCCGCGCCGCTTTTTTCTCGACACTGGGGATTAACCTTACCGGGGCCTTAAACATGACGTTCTCCATTCACTCGGTTCAAACGCGATTAATCGCAGCGTTCGCTGCCGTGATCCTTTTGTCCCTCGTCGGCATTGCTGCGGGGTTTTTCGCGTTCTCCAGCGCCCGTGGCGCGCTTGATCAGGTGGTGGAGGAAAGCGCACCGCGCGCAGCTGCCGCGCAACGCCTGCAAGCTGCATCAGGCGCGATCACCGGTGAGCTGGCCGCTTTGGCCCGGTCGGGCAACACGATCGACAAACAGATTTCTGCAGGCCGCCTGAACGCGCTCCTGCAAG